>NZ_CAJPHA010000023.1:0-149660 GCF_905339895.1 Burkholderia sp. BCC1988 | reverse complement strand
CACGTCCGCGTCGCTGCCGACCGCGACGAAGCGGCCGTCCTTGATCGCGACGGAGGTCGCGACGGGGTTCGCGCGGTCGAGGGTCGTGAATCGTCCGTTGTGGAGGATCAGATCCGGTTGAGTCCCGGTTGCGGTCATATGCATCACCTCGCTTCGATCAGAAGCCAAAGAGCTGTTTGAGGGTGGGGATGGCCTGCACGCCGATCACCATGCCGAGCAACCCGACAAGGGCAATCAGTGGCGGTGCCGGGGAGCGCACCTTGATGGCGCTGTAAATGACACCGATCAGCAAGCCCGCACCAAGGGAAACCAGATAGGGTTCCATACGATCAATTTCTCGGACTGGTTGGAGAGCAGGTCCTGACGTCCCGGCCAACATGCCGCGGACGGCATCCGTGATTCGTTCACGGTCCGCCGTCCGCGGCAACGGCGCCGGCGCGGCGCGTTCGCATCGAACCCGCCGCACCGGCATCGACGGTCGCAGACCGTCCGCGCTTACTTCGCCGGAACGGCCGGGATCGACTCGTGCGGCGTCGCGGTGCGCTGCGGTGCCTTGTGGACCATCGTGTACGCGTAGTCGACGCCCATGCCGTACGCGCCCGAATGCTCCTTTGCGATCGCCATCACGGCGTCGTACGTCTCGCGGTGCGCCCAGTCGCGCTGCCATTCGAGCAGGACCTGCTGCCACGTGACGGGCACCACGCCGGCCTGCACCATGCGCTGCATCGCGAAATCGTGCGCGGCCTGCGTCGTGCCGCCCGATGCGTCGGCGACCATGTAGATCTCGTAGTCGCCTTCGAGCATCGCGCACAGCGCGAACGTCGTGTTGCAGACTTCGGTCCACAGGCCGGAGACGACCACCTTCTTGCGGCCGTTCGCGGCGAGCGCGTCGCGCACCTTCTGGTCGTCCCACGAGTTCATCGACGTGCGTTCGAGCGTCTTCTGGTTCGGGAACACGTCGAGCAGCTCGGGATACGTGTGGCCCGAGAAGCTGTCGCTTTCGACGGTCGTGATCGTGGTCGGGATGTTGAATACCTTCGCGGCCTTCGCGAGGCCGACGACGTTGTTCTTCAGCGTCTGGCGATCGATCGACTGCACGCCGAACGCCATCTGCGGCTGCTGGTCGATGAAGATCAGCTGGCTGTTGTGCGGAGTGAGTACTTCAAGCTTCGGGTTGCTCATGGCGGTGATGTCCTTTGACGCGGAGAAAAATGCGGCCTGCCTCGCCGACCCATGCGGGAGGCAGCCAATACGCTGTGCCGGGAGATTCGACAGCCAGCCGGCATCATTCAATACGCAAATTCCCGATCACGCCAATTAATCATTCTGATTCGCGCGGGCCGCGACGCTCAGGCTTAAAAGATCTGAATTTCGTTGAACCGAACCATGGTGAACGCGAAGACCTGATAGGCTGGTCGCGGACTGCCGAAGCGACGCCGGATCGGTAGTTATCCGTATTTTTTACACGGCCGCCATTTCACCCGGATCCCATGAAACCGTACACCGCCTCGCTGTTCGCCGGCCTCCTCGCCGGTATCGTCTATGCGCTGATCGGCGTGCCGTCGCCGGCGCCGCCGATCGTCGCGCTCGTCGGCCTGCTGGGCATCCTGGCCGGCGAACAGATCCTGCCGGTCGCGCGGCGGATGTTCAGCGGTATCCGGCTCGGCACCGCGTGGCGCGATGCGAAGTGCAGCCAGCACATGTTCGGTGCGCTGCCCGGTGCCCACGCACCCGACACCGCCGCGACGCGCCGCGATTCGACGCCGACGTGACGCCGACGTGACGCACGCCCGTTGACCGGATGCAGCCATGCCCGTCCGCGGGCATCGCCACGCCGTCGTGTTCCTTCGATCACGGTGGTGCCACGCGGCCTGGCCCGCGCCATGCCGTTGCGTCCCGCCGCCCGGCCGCGCGATGGATCGTCCTGAACGGTATTGGATCGAGCGGCGCTTGACGCTAACATGGCAGCCCGACGTCCCTCCGTGGAATTCGCCATGAAGCTGTCATTCGAAGCGCTCGAAGCACTGGACGCGATCGACCGCACCGGCACGTTCGCCGAAGCCGCCGAACTGCTGCACCGCGTGCCGTCCGCGCTGACTTACCTCGTACAAAAGCTCGAAAGCGACCTCGACGTCGCGCTGTTCGACCGCAGCGGACGCCGCGCAAAACTCACGCACGCGGGGCGCGTGGTCGTCGAAGAGGGCCGCCGGCTGCTGCATGCCGCCGAACAGCTCGAACGCAAGGCGCAGCGTGCGCAGCAGGGCTGGGAAACCGAGGTCCGGATCTGTGTCGACGAGATCCTGCCGTTCGAGGCGATGTGGCCGTACGTGCACACGTTCTACGGTCTCGAGATGGACACGCGGCTGCGACTGTCCACCGAAGTGCTCGGCGGCACCTGGGATGCGCTGATTTCGCGCCGCGCGGATCTCGTCGTCGGCGCCACGGGCGAGCCGCCCGAGCTGCCGGACATCGTGGCACGGCCGATCGGCACGCTCAGGCACGTGTTCGCCGTCGCCCCCACCCACCCGCTCGCGGCGCTGCCGGAACCGCTGTCGCTGGCATCGGTCGTCGCCCATCGCGGCGCGGCGATCTCCGATACGTCCCGCGAGCTGCCGCCGCGTTCGATCGCCGTCGACGCGGGGCAGCCGTATCTCGCCGTCCCTACCCTAGCCGCCAAACTGGCCGCGCAGTGCGAAGGACTCGCGGTGGGCACGCTCCCCGAGTGCATCGCGGCACGCGCGATCGCGCAAGGCAAGCTGGTCGCACGCCAGGTGACCGGCATGCGCGACACGAGCCATTGCTACCTCGCGTGGCGCGGCGACGAGGCCGGACGCGCGCTGCACTGGTGGGTCGAACAACTCGACCGCCCGGATCTCGTCGACCGGTTCACCGCGCTCGCCTGACCGCGCTCTCTTCGCGGCCGCGACCGCCGTCGCCCGCCGCCCGCCGCCCGCCACCCGCCGCGTCAGCCGAACGAATCGTGCAGGCGCTTCATCTCCTTCTCGAGCCACTCGATCAGGCTGAACGACGCATGCGCGCTCGCGGCCGGCGGCATCCGCATCTTCTCCTCGGTCGCGATGTGCTCGGTGAGCGATTCGCACATCAGCCGCCCCAGTTCGGGCTTCCTCGCGAGCAGCGGCGACAGGTCGCGACTGCTCAGCTGATAGGCCGTCACGGCCGTCACCGCGTAGACGCTCGCATGCAGCTGCGTACCGGCGAGCACGACGGACTGGCCGATCGCGTCGCCGGGCGCCATCCGCCTGACTTCCGTGTCGCCCGTCGCGCCGGGCACGAACACCGCCGCGACGCCGGCCGCGACGATCGTCAGCAGGCGCGCGTCGGAGTTCGACGCGTAGATCACCTCGCCCTTGTTGAACACGCGTGACGCGAGCGCATCGGCCAGTATCGCCAGGTCCGCGTCGTCGAGCTGCCTGAACAGCTCGACCGCGCGCAGCAGGCGTTGCCCGCGCGACGCCGGACCGGGCGCCGCCGGTGCGCCCGTCAGCGGGCGCAGCGCGACGTCCGCGGCAGCCAGATGCCGGTGGGCCAGATCGTAGAGCCGGTTGCGGACGTCGATCTTTTTCTGCAGCGAGTCGACGTAACAGACGAGTTCGTATTCGATCGAGTTGGTCCTGAACGCCTTGACGACCGGGATCGGCGCCGGACTCGCGAGCACGTCCAGCGAACTGGCCGCGGCATGCGCGAGCGCATCGACGACGACCGCGGGCCGCGCTTGCGGGTCGAGCTCGATCGTCAGCGTCACGCCGTACACGTTCGCCGGTTCGCTCAGGTTGACGATCGCCGCCTTGGCCGCGACGCTGTTCGGCACGACGACCAGGTTGCCGAGGCTGTCGATCAGCTTGGTCGCGCGCCAGTTGCTTTCGACGACACGCCCTTCCAGCGCGCCGATCGCCACCGTGTCGCCGAGACGAAACGGCTGCGTGGTATTCAGCACCAGGCCCGAGAACACGTCGTTCAGCGTGTTCTGGACCGCGAGCCCGAGGATGACGGCGACCGCCCCCGACGTCGCGACCACGCCGCTGAGCGGCAGCCCCAGCACGTAGCCCAGCGCGGCGACGGCGGCCGCACCGAACACGGCGCCCGCGGCGATATCGTGGAACAGCCGCTGGTTGCGCCATGCGCGCGGCAGCAGCAGATGATCGAGCATCAGGCTGAACACCAGCGCGCACTGCAGCCACCATGCGACGCCGATCACCTGGATCGCGAGCCGGTCGAACCGGTCTGGCGACGCCGGCACCGCGAGCGGGCTCACGCCGGTCGAGAACAGCACGTAGGTCAACGCTGCGAACGATGCGCAGCGCCACATGGCTTTCGTCGTCGAACGGCCGCGCCCGAGCAGCCGCCAGGCGATCAGGTCGGCAAGAACGATCGGCGCGCCGTAAGCGACCGTGACGGACAGGTTCGGCATGCTGGAGTGGGCTGAGAGCGTGCTTCGCGACGGGCGGGGACCCTGCGCCGGCAGTCGGTGGCGTCGCGACAGCGATGAGCGGACAGTCCCCGCGCATGCAATGTAGACGCGCCGACCGGCCGGGTCCTGTGTTCGGCCTGAAACGTTCTGAATGCGCGGTCGGCGCGCCGCGCTACGCGTCGCGCGGCGGCAGTTCGGCCTCGCCCGCCTCGAACCCGAGCGCGTGCACTTCCGACCATGCGTCGTGCGCGATCTGCGTCGGCCCCGACGTATGCGCGAGCGCGGCCGCATACGCGGCCAGCAGCCGCACGGGCGCGTCGGCGCACGCGGGCGTGTCGTCGAGATCGCGCATCGCGTCGAGCGCCGCGCGCGCCCGTTCGCGACACTCGTCCACGAGCGACAGGTCGAACAGGCACGGCACCGCGACCGCCGCCAGCGCGATGCCGACCCGCGCGTCGCCGTTCGGCGAAAACGCCCAGTCGAGCGCCGCGCGCAGATTGCCGAGTTCGCGCCGGATCACGTCGAGCCGCGATTCGGCGAGCTGCCCGTCGTCGCTACCGGGCGCACACCGGAACAGCGCCAGGAAGTAGCGCGCGTGCGCGAGCGCCGCGGCCGCGCATTCGCCGTTGGTCTCGAGCTGCTGCAGCGCGTACGCGCGCGTCGTCGTCAACAGCCGGTAGCGCGGCGCGCCATGCGCGCTCTCGAGGCTCAGCAGCGATTTCGACACAAGGCCCGCGATCGCGTCGAGCAGCGCCGTGTCGACGAGCCCCTTCGTTCCGACGATGTCGCGCACCGCGTCGATCGAGAAGCTGTCGCGGAACACGCCGAGCCAGCGCAGCAGCAGGCGCTCCGCGTCGTCGAGCAGGCGGTAGCTCCAGTCGTACATCGCCTGCAGTGTCTGATGACGCGGCAACGCCGTGCGAAAGCCGCCGGTCAGCAGCCGGAAATGGTCGTCGAGATGCGCGGCCAGCACGTCGATGCCGAGCACGGCTGCGCGGGCCGCGGCCAGCTCGATCGCGAGCGGCAGCCCATCGAGACGCCGGCAGACCGACGCCATCAGCGCCAGGCAGCGTTCGTCGAGCGGAAAGCGCGGGTCGGCGGCGCGGGCGCGCGCCGAGAACAGCTGCACCGCGCTCGCGCCCGCGGTCTCGCGTTCGTCCGCGCCCTCGGCGGGTACCTCGAGCGGCGGAACCGGACACAGTCGCTCGCCCTGGATGCGCAGCGCCTCGCGGCTGGTCGCCAGGACACACAAACCGGCATCCGACTCGGTCAGCGCGGTCGCGATCCGCGCGGCGGCATCGAGCAGGTGTTCGCAATTGTCGAGCACGAGCAACATCCGCCGATGCGCGACGCTGGCGAGCACGGCTTCGAGCGTCAGCGACCCGGCCGGGTGCGCGAGGCCGAACGCGCCGGCCAGGGCGTCGGGCACGAAGCGCGGGAACGCGACCGTGGCCAGCGACACGAACGCGGCCCCATCCGGAAAGCGCGCTTCGGCCCGCATGGCCGCTTCGAGCGCCACCCGTGTCTTGCCGATGCCGCCCGCACCGACCAGCGTCACCACGCGCGCGTTGTCGAGCGCCGCGAGCACGTCAGTGACCGTCTGCTCTCGGCCGATGAGTGCGGTCGGCACGGGCGCCAGCCGCGACGTCGCGGGACACACGGGCGCCGCGGCCGGCGCCTGTGCCTGCGCTTGCCCGCCGACCAGCCGGTAGCCGCGCCCCGGCACCGTGATGATCAGGTTCCGGTCGGCGGCGAGCGCCTTGCGCAACGCGGCGACATGCACCTGCAGGTTGTTTTCCTCCACGACCGTGTGCGGCCACACGCGCTGCATGATCTCGTCTTTCGATACCAACGCGCCGTTCGCCCGAATCAGGAGTTCGAGAATTTCGAATGCGCGGCTGCCGATTCGCAACAGTTTGCCGTTCGAGCGAATTTCACGTCTGTCGAGGAAAACATGAAGTGTTCCAATCCGGATCATTTGAATTCTTAATCGCTTTCCATTCGTCGATACCTTGTCGGAAATGACACCGGTTTAGGGCAGATGCTACGGCATTTTAAACATCCATTGATTCAAATTATCAGAAGCCAAAGAGCAAATTTTTTGAATCGACGACAACCGCGAACGGCCGCCGCAGGCCGGCATTTGGCGCTTCATCACGTCCGGCGCCGGCAACAGGCGAAACAGCGATTCACCGGTGAACCAATTTGGTGTGATAAAAGCGCTGCCATTCCCGACTCGCATCTGCACCGGATCGTTTGCCGTGATGATTGGAATGAATTGCGCCGATGTCGCGGGAAAATTTTTGCTCCTGCATGCGATGCCGAATTGCTGTATTCCGCCGCGTTGTTCCTTGGCGTCGGCCCGGCAGGAGGCCAGCGGCGCTCGCGCCGGCGCGACGGAATCGATGGCGCGAACGTCATGCACGCGTTTCCCCGCGCATGCGTTTCTCGGTTCCCGGCGGATACGGCGTCGCCGCCGAAGACGCGGCCGAGGTATGGCGCACGATCGTGCCCAGCGCGGCCGTCGGTGTTCATCCGTACGTGACACCGCTGACGGCATTGCATGACGCGGGTGCCAAAGCGGATCTCCTTGCGCCGCACTTCGACGAGGTGGGCCACACCGAGCGCGACGAGATCATGCAGGCGTGGCCGCCGGGCCCGTGCTTCAAGACGCTATCCCTCGAGGCACACTCCGCGGGCACCGCGCATCGCCCCGGAACCGCGTTCGGCAACGTATGCGCCGACGTGCCCGAGCGTTGCGCTCCGGACTATCGTCGGACGAATTTCCGGGGCCCGGTGCCCGGTTCGACGTGGCCGGAGTGAGCGGACCCGGCCGGCCGTGCCCGCACCGGCCACGTCACCGCCGCCGCATCACGCGCGGACGAACGCCAGCAGTTCGTCGTTCAGGCGTTGCGCGTGCGTCAGATACAGCGCGTGCGGCCCGCCCTCGTAGACGCTCAGCGTCGCGCGCGGCACGCGCTTCGCGGTCGCGGCGCCCGTCAGCGCGAGCGGCACCGTCTGGTCGTCGTCGCCGTGAATCACGAGCGTCGGCACGTCGAACCGGTCGAGATCCGCCCTGAAATCGGTTTCGGAAAACGCCCCGACGCAATCGAGCGTGCCCTTCAATCCGGCCTGCAACGCCATGAACGTGGTCCAGTCGAGCGCTGCGCGCGAGATCGTCGACGCGGGCCGGTTCGAACCGGTGAATAGCGGCCAGAAGTTTTCGAGGAACGCCGCGCGATCCGCGACGATGCCCGAGCGAATGCCGTCGAACACGGCAACGTCGACACCGTCGGGATGATCGTCGCGGCGTGCGACCAGCGGCGTCACCGCGCCGATCAGCACGGCTTTCGCGATGTGCCGCGTACCGTGCCGGCCGATGTAGCGCGCCACCTCGCCGCCGCCCATCGAAAAGCCGACGAGCGTGACGTCGCGCAGCCCGAGCGTCTCGATCAGCGTCGCGAGATCGTCGGCCAGCGTGTCGTAGTCGTAACCCGTCCACGGCTGGCCGGAGCGGCCGAAGCCGCGCCGGTCGTAGGCGATGCAGCGCATGCCGTGCGACGCGAGATGATGCATCTGGACGTCCCACATGTCCGCATTCAGCGGCCAGCCGTGAATGAACACGACCGGGCGGCCGGCGCCCCAGTCCTTGTAGTGAATCGAAACGCCGTCGCGTGTCGTGAACGTGCTCATGCGGATCCCTCGGTGGTGATCAGGCGGCCGCCGACCGGTGCCGACGGACGGCGCGCGGAGCGCCGCGTCATGACCGCGACAGCCTGGCGATGAAGCGGTTCAGCTCGGACGTGAGGATCACGTCCCGATAGTTCGCCGGGCGCTTCGCGCCGCGCCATTGCGGCTTGTAGATCGCATCGCCGGCACGGATCGTGATGCCGGTCAGCGCGCAGCGCCCGAGACCGCGCGACTTGGCGCTGATCCAGCGCTGCTCGTCGTAGCGAAAGCGCGTGGGATCGCTCCACGATATCAGGACCGACGAATCGGTCTGCCGCTCGGCCGCGACGATCGCGCACCGACGGCGCATGCCGTCGCTCGACGCGGCCGGCACTTCGTCGCGGTGGCGACGGCACGCGGCGTCCGGGTCGCGAAGTGGCGGCGGCGCGTGGTGACGCGCGGCGGCCGACGGGTCGAGCAGCGTCATCACGTGTTCCCAGCGATTGAAGGCGTCCATGGCGGCGTATCCGGGCAAGTGGCGACGGGCCGGATGTCTCGCACCCGCACGCATCGCGATGCGTCATCCGCCGCCGCGAACCGGCAAGACCCGCGACGGGATGACCTGATGCCGACGATAGCGGGCCGCCGCTGAAGAGTCTTTACGCCGGGCTTAATTTTTCTGGCGGGCGCGCTCGCGCGGCGCGCGGCGGCCGCGTTCACGACAATTCAGCACGATTTCAGTACGCGCCGCGCGGTCGCGGGATAGCCTCCTGTCGGCGTTCGTTCGTGCCCTTGCGTGCCTGCCGGCGCGCGAACGCGAACGCGCCGGCCGCCCGCGCGAGCGCCGCTCGCGGGCAGATCCGAAACCCTTCAAATCCAACGCGGCACCATTGCACCGCACGTTCAAGGAGTCTTCATGCGTCCCGCAGATCACGACGCCATTCCCTCGGCGCGCCGCCGAGACATGCTGCTGGCCGGCGCGACCGCCGTTGCCGCCGCCGCGCTGCCGGCCGCTGCCGCCGCCGCCCCCAAACACGCCGCTTCCGCCCATCAAGGAGCCCATGCGATGAACACGATCACCACCAAAGACGGTACGCAGATTTACTTCAAGGACTGGGGCAGCGGCCGTCCGGTCGTGTTCTCGCACGGCTGGCCGCTGTGCGCCGATGCGTGGGACGCGCAGATGCTGTTCCTCGTGCAGCACGGCTACCGCGTGATCGCGCACGACCGGCGCGGTCACGGCCGCTCGAGCCAGCCGTCGCAAGGCAACGACATGGACACGTACGCCGACGACCTGGCGGCGCTGATGAATGCGCTCGACCTGCGCGAGGCTACGCTCATCGGCCATTCCACCGGCGGCGGCGAAGTCGCGCACTACATCGGCCGGCACGGCACGAAGCGCGTGGCGAAGGCCGTGCTGATCGGCGCGGTGCCGCCGCAGATGGTGAAATCGGCGTCCAATCCGGGCGGCCTGCCGATGGACGTGTTCGACGGCATCCGCAAGAACGTCGCCGAGAACCGTTCGCAGTTCTACAAGGATCTCGCGGTGCCGTTCTTCGGCTTCAACCGGCCGAACGTCAAGGTGTCGCAAGGCACGATCGACGCGTTCTGGGCGCAGGGCATGATGGGCGGCGTGTACGGCCAGTATCAGTGCGTCAGGGAATTCTCCGAAGTCGACTACACCGAGGACCTGAAGAAGATCGACGTGCCGACGCTGATCCTGCACGGCGACGACGACCAGATCGTGCCGATCGACGATTCGGCGCGCCTGTCCGCGAAGATCGTGAAGCACGCGCAGCTGAAGGTGATCCCCGGCGGCGCGCACGGGATGTGCGTCGTCAACGCCGACCTGATCAATGCCGAACTGCTCGCGTTCCTGAAGGCGTAAGCGCTGCGGCACGGCGCGCGCGGCCCTGGCGCCGGCGCGCCGTTCAGGAAGATTCAGCCCGACGCGATTCCGTCGCGGGGAGCGCGATCGCTAAGATCGTCGCTGCGCGATGCCGGGGGCTCATGGCGACGGCGCGCGCGCCGGCCGGAGCAGGATGCCGATCAACACCCCCGCGACGGCGAACGCCATCGCGACCCGGAAATTGTCCGCGAGCGCGAGCGTGGTCGCCTGGACCCGGACCGCCCGGTCGAGCAGCGCATAGGTCGCCTGGTCGCCCGTGGCGAAGGTGGCGCCGTGCGACACGAGCGACGCCGCGCCAGCCCGCAGCCGCGCGAGCGTTTGCGGATCAGACAGCGTGACATGCAGACCGACGAGATTCGAATGGGTAGCCTCCATGATGCGCTGGATCACCGCGATCGACGTCGTGCCGAGCTGCCCGCTCAGCAGGCGCGTCGTCTGCACGACGGCGCCGAACGTCAGCGCGTGCTCGGCCGTCACATGCTTGCCGAAGAAGAAGATGACCGACGTGAGCGCCATCGTCTGGCCCAGCGCCTGGAGCAGTTGCGACGGGATGAAGTCGGGCTCGGCCCACGCGGGCGTGAGACGCGCGCCGAGCGCGAACGCGACTGCCACCATCAGGAAACCGGCCACGATCAGCCGGCGCGGATCGACGCGCTGCAGCAGCCACGCGACGCACGGCGCGAACAGCAATTGCGGAATCGCGATCCAGCGCAGCGTATCGCCGATCTGCAGCGGGCGAAGCCCGTAGGTGCTCGCGAGAAACACCGACGGAATGAAGCTCGTGTTGAGCACGGTGAAGCGCACGAGACCGACGAGCAGGATCAGCAGCGCGACGTTGGGCAGCGCGAGGTAGCCGAGATCGAGCCCGGCCTGCCGGGACGTGAGTTCGTGGATCAGGAACGCGGCAATCATCAGGATGCCGATGCACAGCAGCGCGACGATCAGCGGCGACTGGAACCAGAACAGCCGTTCGCCCTGGTCGAGCGCAATGCACAGGCACGCGAACCCGCCGGCGCCGAGCAGCATGCCGCGCGTATCGATGCCGGACACGAAACGCTTGACCGGCTCGTTCGACAGCGACAGCAGCAGGCAGACGATGAACGGCACCGTCAGCAGCGCGTTCTGCCAGAACAGCCAGCGCCAGCTCAGGTGTTCGCTGTACCAGCCTTCGAGCGTCGCGGACAGGTTCAGCGACATCTCGAGGTTCATCGCATACGCGGCGATGCCGAACGGGATCACCCGCGGCGGCAGCGTGCGCACGACGAACCCGACGGTCAGCGGCACGAACACGCCGGACGCGAAGCCGGCGAGACTCTGGAACGCGATGAAGGTGCCGAAGTTCGTGCACAGCGGCAGCACGGTTTCGACGACGAGAAACACCGAGGCGCCCGCCAGCAGCACGCGGCGCGTGCCGAACACGAAGGCCGCCGCGATCGCGAGCGGGCCGACGAACATCTGCGACGCGGTGAACGCCGTGTTGATCCACGCGCCTTCGTCGAACCCGACGCCGAGCGCGCCGCGCACGTCGGCGAGCCCGAGCGACGTGATGCGCGACGTCAGCGTCGCGATGATCGCGCCGAGCAGCACGGACGCGATCGCGGCGATCGAGCGAAACGTCGGTATGTCGGCGGCCGGCGCGGCGGCCGGCCCCGGTGTCGCGCCACCGGGGGCGAACGTGGTGTTCATCGTCGAGCGGCTCCCGCACATGAGGCTCGCGCAAGCATAGCGCGATACGAAGAAAGTCGTCCGTACGATGGAGTATCCCGACCATGACCCCGAACCCGCCGGACTCGCCGTCCGTTCCCGCCGCGCGTTCGCGCAAGTGGCCGGTCGTGCTGATCGCCGCCGGCGCGCTGCTGCTCGTCGCGCTGCTGGTCTACGAATACGATGCGCACGAACGCGGCACCGACGACGCGTACGTGACCGGCCATCTGCACGTGATCTCGCCGCGCGTGGCCGGCACGGTCGAGCGCGTCCTGGTGGACGACAACCGGTTCGTGCATGCGGGCGAGCCCCTCGTGCGGCTCGACCCGCGCGATTTCGACGTGCGCGTCGCGCTGCAGCGGGCGCGCGTCGCGCAGGCCCACGCCGATGCGAGCCGCGCGAAGGCGCTGGTCGAGCAGGCCGACGCGACGCGCGTGTCGGCGCATGCGGATGCCGAGAAGGCCGAGCTCGATTACGCGCGGGCGCGCGAGTTGACCCGCGAAACGCCGCGCGGGCTGTCGCAGCAGGAATTCGATGCGGCCAACGCGGCCCGCAAGTCCGCCCGCGCGCGCATCGACGCGGCCGACGCGCAATGGCGCAGCGCGCAGGCCGCGTGGCAGGCGGCGGCCGCCGTGTCGAACCAGAACGACGCCGAATTGCGCGATGCGGAACTCCAGTTGCAATACACGACCGTCGTCGCGCCGTCCGACGGTTATGTCGGCAAGAAGACCGTCGAGACCGGCGAGCACGTCGCGCCCGGCCAGGCGCTGCTCACGCTCGTCGAGCCGCACCCGTGGGTGGTCGCGAACTTCCGCGAAACCCAGTTGCGGCACGTGCGCACCGGCGACGCCGTGCAATTGCGCTTCGACGCGCTGCCGGAGCGGACCTTCAGTGGCCACGTCGACAGCCTGTCGCCCGCGACCGGCGGGCAGTTTTCGCTGCTGCCGCCCGACAACGCGACCGGCAACTTCACGAAGGTCACGCAGCGGGTGCCCGTGAAGATCCTGCTCGACGGGCAAGCGGTGACCGAGCCGCGCATCCGGCCCGGCCTGTCGGTCGTCGTCACGCTGCAACCCGAGCGCGCGCAGCCATGATCCGCATCGCCGCCCTGTTCGCCGCCGTGTTCGCCGCCTGCCTGCTGAGCGCATGCACGATCGCGCCGCGGCCGCTTGCGCCCGTACCGGTCGGACCGGCCCCGTTCCGCCATGCGGATGCGGCGAACCCACCCGCCGCGCCGCTCGCCGAGTGGCCCGCATGGTTCGGCGCGCCGCCGCTCGTCACGCTCGTCGAGGCCGCGCTCGCCGGCAATCCCGACCTTCGCGCCGCCGCGGCGCGCGTCGACCAGGCGCAGGCGCTGCTCGGCGTGCGCGAAGCCGCGCTGGCGCCCACCGTCGGCGTCGCGCCGTCGTTCAGCCGCTCGCGCGTGTCGGGCACGGTCGACAACGCATTGCCGAAACGCACGATGCACAACTGGTCGGTGCCGTTCACCGCGAGCTACGAAGTCGATCTGTGGGGCCGCCTGCGCGGCGACGCCGAGATCGGCCGGCAGAACGTGCTGCAGGCGGACGCGGATCGCGCGGCGGTGCGCCTGCGCGTGGCGACCGACGTCGCGACCGACTACCTGACGCTCCATTTCGTCGAACAGGATCTCGCGACGCTCGCACGCGCGATCGAGCTGCGCCGCACCGCGCTCGACGTGATCGCCGCGCGCGTGCGGGCCGGCGCGGCGAGCGATCTCGACGCGCTGCGCGCGTCGGCCGATCTCGATACGGCACGCGCCGATCTCGCGGACAGCCGGCGGCTGCGCGAGAACCTCGTCGACGCGCTCGCCGTGCTGACCGGCGTGTCGCCGACCGCATTCGCCGTCGCGCCCACCGCATCGCTCGTGCGCGTGCCGGACGTGCCGCCCGGGCTGCCGTCCGCGCTGCTCGCGCAACGGCCCGACGTCTACGCGGCCGCGCGCCGTGCCGATGCGGCGTCGCTCGAGATCGGCGTCGCCCGCACCGCGTGGCTGCCGACGTTGACGCTGACCGCGCAGGGTGGTTTCGCGAGCCGCGATCTCGGCACGTTTCTCGATCGCAACAGTTCGCTGTGGGGGCTCGGCGCGAGCGTCGCCGAAACGCTGTTCGACGGCGGCAAGCGCGACGCCGCGGTGGCCGCCGCGACGGCCGGCGCGGACCTCGCCGACGCGAACTATCGCGCGACCGCGCTCGGCGCGCTGCGCGAGGTTCAGGACGCGCTCAACGACATCGCCGCGCAGAAGGAGCGGATCGCGCGCTACGACAGCGCGGCGCACGCGACCGAGGCAGCCGCGCGGTTGTCGCTGAGCCGTTATGCGCACGGCTACGTCAGCTATCTCGAGGTGATCGACGCGGACCGCGATGCACTGAGCGCGCAACGCCAGCTGATTCACAGCCGCCAGTCGCTCGCCATCGCGACGATCGGCCTGGTGCGCGCGCTGGGCGGCGGATGGACGCCGCCGGCTTCGGCCGCGACGGGCGATGCGTACGCGCCGGGCGGGTCCGCATCGGACTGAGCGTGCGTGCCGGTTTCGCACGAACGGCCTTCAGCATTTTCACGCCGCTCTTAAGCTTTACTAACGTTTTTTGTGTTGTTCCGCGCGGATGCGCCGCATACATTGCTCCCATACGCACTCACCGCAGCGGGACGTGTCATGGATCGCCTGAAAGCGCTCGAGATTCTCAAGACGGTTGCCGAACAAGGCAGCTTCACGAAAGCCGCCGACGCCCTGCGGCTCGGCGTGCCGTCCATCAGCCGCACCATCCAGTGCCTTGAAACGTCGCTCGGCGTGCTGCTGTTCCATCGCACGACGCGCAAGGTGACGCTGACCCACGTCGGCCACGACGTGCTCGAACAGGCGATCGCGTTGCTCGCGCAATACGAGCATTTTTCCGTGTGCTGTCACACCAATGCGAGCGACGTGCAGGGCGACGTCTCGATCGAGGTCTCGAACCTGTTCGGCGCCGATCGGCTGGTGCCGGTACTCGCCGATTTCAATCGGCGGTATCCGCTCGTGCGTATCCGCGTCGACTGGGTCGATCATCCGAGCGCGGCGTTCAGCGGCGCCGCGGACCTGTCGATCGTCACCGAACGGACGTCGAGCGTGACCTGCGTCGAGCGACGCCTGGGACGCATTGCGATGGGACTGTACGCGAGCCCGCGGTTTCGTGTGGCTGCCGGCGCACCCGACGATCCGCAGGCCCTCGAACGCACGGACGCGCACGGCGGCAAACCGGGCAGCGGCGCTTCGATGTGGCCGCTGCGGCACCGGCGCACGGGCGCGACCGCCGCGATCCGGCTGGCCGGCGCGATTCGCTCGAACTGTCTCGACACGCTGATTCTCGCCACGACGCGCGGCGCGGGCTTCGCCGTGCTGCCGGAACATCTCGCGCGGCCGCTCGAGCGCGCCGGCGAGCTCGTTCGCCTGCTGCCCGACTGGCAGGTCGGCGATCTCGACGCATCACTGCTCTACCACTCGCGCCGCAACCTGCCCGCGCGCGTCAGGACGCTGGCCGAACATCTCGTCGCCGCGTTCGACGGCGGCCGCGATCCGCAGCCGACCGCCCGGCACCATGCACGCGCGGTCACGCATGCCGCCGATGCCGACCGCGAAGTGGCCGCATGAACGTCGCCGTTCGCGGCATCGGGCGCCGCGCCGGCACGTGCGTGCCGATGCCGTCGTGTCGAGCGGGCCGGCGCGCCTGCTCTGTCGCCCCCCGCTCAACCGCCCGCGCCGACCGGTCGAACGCCGAGCGCCTGGGCCCGACGCACGAGATCCGGCAGCGTGCGGACCTGCATCTTCTTCATCACCTGCGCACGATGCACCTTCACCGTGATTTCCTGCAGCCCGAGATTCGACGCGATCTGCTTGTTCATCAGGCCCGCGATCACCTGGCTCATCACTTCGCGTTCGCGCGGCGTCAACGACGCATAGGCCCGCCGCACCGCATCCAGCTCACGCTCGCGCGCGAGGCGTTCGCCGTCGCGGGCCAGCGCGCGGCCGACGGCATCGAGCATCGTGTCGTCGTCGAACGGTTTCGTCAGGAAATCGAGCGCGCCGCCCTTCATGGCCTTGACGGTGGTGGCCACGTCGCCGTAACCCGTCATGAACAGGATCGGCACGTTCAGGCCCGCACGCACCGCTTCCTCCTGAACGGCGAGCCCGCTCTCGCCGGCCAGGCGCAGGTCGAGGATCAGGCAACTCGGCACGTCGGGCCGCTCGAATGCGAGGAACGCGCGCGACGTCGCGAACGTCTCGACGCGAAACCCGGCCGAACGCAACAGTGCGCTCAGCGCGCGCCGCAGCGTTTCGTCGTCGTCGACCACATAGACGACCGGCGCGGGTTCCCCCGCGCCCTGGTTGCGATCAGAAGTCATATTCGGCGTGCTCGCCATCGCACTCCCTGTGTAGGTATCCGCTTCGTTATCGAATGATAAGCCGGGACGGGACCGCGCGGAAACGCCGCGGCACGCGGATGACCGCGGACCGGTCGGTCACGCAGGCGGTGCGCCGGATGCGACCCGATCGATCAGGTCGAGCATGTCGTCCGATGGAAACGGCTTGCGCAGGAACGCGACCGCGCCTTGCGCGAGCGCCCGGCGCACCGACTCGTCGTCGCCGTGCGCCGACATGAAGATGACCGGGAGCGTCGCGTTGCGCCGCACCAGAAGGCGCTGGACGTCGAGACCGCTCATGCCTTTCATCTTCAGGTCGAGCAGCACGCACGCCGCGTCGTCGAGCGGGCCGGCAGCGAGGAATTCCTCGCCCGACGCGAACGGCAACGCTGTATGGCCCGCCGATTTCAGCAGGCTGGCAAGACTCTTTCGGACCGACGCATCGTCATCGATGATGCAAACAAGGGCCATGAAATAAGAACCTGAAAATTGTGCCAATCGAGAACCTCGCCGTGCGGCCCGCGCCGCAACGACAGGGGTCGCCGCTGCGCGCGACGTCCGTGCGGCGCCGGTTCACGCCCACGCCCCGGCAACCAGCACGGGTTGCGTCGACGCCGGTGCCGACGCCGGCTGCGGCGCGTCCGCGAGCGCGTCGGTCGCAAACGACGCGCGCCGCGCGTGGAGGCGCCCGGCCTCGCCCGATTCCGCCAGTTTCTCGAGCGCATACGCGCGCACGACCTCGAGCAACGAGTACCGCTTCGACAGTCCGACCGAATGGACGACCAGCAGCGATTTCGACGCCAGGCCGACGAGACAGTCGAGTACCTCCTCCGCACCCATTTCGTCGCAGGCGGCGAGCGCACAGGCCGCGTCGAGCCGGAACGCATCCGGAAACACCGCGAGACGACATAGCACGGTGCGCTCCATCGCGTCGAGCAACCGATAACTCCACTCGATGGTGGCCCTCAGGGTCTGCTGGCGCGGATGGGCCGTGCGCAGGCCGCCGGACAGCGACAGCACGGACTTGTCGAGATCCGCCGCCAGCCCCTCGATGCCGAGCGAAGCGACACGGGCCGCCCCGAGCTCGAGTGCGAGCGGCAGGCCGCTCAGGCGACGGCAGATCGTCGCGATCGCGTCGAGCGTCTTCGCGTCTGCCGGGAGGTCCGTACCCATCGCGCGCGCGCGCCAGGAACATGCGGACCGCGCCGCTCGCCACGATCTCGCCGGCGTTCGCGCCCGTCGGCGGCACCGGCAGCGGCCCGACGGGATAGACGCGCTCGCCCGCGACGCGCAAGGGTTCCCGGCTCGTCACGACGAGGGTCGCGCCGGGGTTCGCATCCGCGATCGCTTCGCTCAGATCCGCCAGTTCGTCGACGTACGGCTCGACGTTGTCGAACACCAGCATCACGCGCTGCTGACCGATCGCCCGCACGACCTCCGCCGGTCCCGCGCTCGCGCCGCCCGGCAGACCGAGCGCGTCCAGTACCGCGAACGCAGGCGTCGCCCCGGCCTGCAACCCGGCCATATCGACCCGGACCATTTCGATCCCGTGCGCCGCCGACCACGCCGTCGCGACCTCCAGCGCCAGATGCGTCTTTCCGACGCCGCCGGGGCCGACCAGCGTGACGAGCGCTTCGTGCTCGAGCAATCCGTGCAGTTCGGCCGCTTCCGACTCGCGGCCGATCATCGGACATTTGCGCGGCGCAGCACCCGCGCGGGCACCGCCGGCCGGTTCAAGCGCGGCGGGCCGGCGCTCGCCCCACGCAAGGTCGGCCGGCGGCGCGAGCCGGTAGCCGCGGCCCGATTCGGTCCGGATCCACCCGTGCTTGCCGCCGAACAGCTTGCGCAGCGTCGAGATGTGGACCTGGATGTTGTTCTCGACCACGATCGTGTTCGGCCACACGGCCTGCATGATCTCGTCCTTCGACACGAGCCTGCCGGCCGCCTTCACCAGCAGCTCGAGGATCTCGAATGCCCGGGCACCGATATACCGGGGCTGCCCGTCGACGCAGACTTCGCGGCATTCAATGGAAACCGTCACCCGCCCGAACGTGTACATGATCCGCACTCGCTTATGCTGCGTGGCACCTTGCGCCGCCTCGCGACGGCGCGCTTCTGGATGGCCCGTCCGGCGGGCAGCGATGCATGCCGGGAGGCTTGACCGTATCGTAGTTCGCAACCGTCGCCGCGAACATTATCCATAGGTCTAGTCCGGCATCGGTGGTCGTCGGGGCCTCGGGGGTACTGCAAAATCCGCCGGGCTGTCGGACAATGCACGGGTCGCCGCACGGACGTGCGGCGACCGAGCCCGGCCGATCCCGCATCGTGAGCCGTTTTCGCCCTGCTCCACTCATTCTGCCGCGCCACCGTGAATCAGCCCTTGCGTGACCCCGACGACTCGAACCGGATCGATGCCGAATGGCTCGCGCGCGCCAGCCTGTCGAATGTCGTGCGCTCGGGCGACGTATTGACGTTCGACCTGACGGACGCCGCGACGGGACACGTGTGGTCGGCGCGCCAGACCGGCTGGGAATTCGATCAGCGCTGCCGGCAGTTCGAGCAGGAATACGCACTGGCCGGGACCCTGGAACCGGCCTGGGCGCTCACGCCGACGGCGCTGATCCGCGCGGCCGACGGCCCGGTACTCGTCTATCCGCGCCGGGACGTCCGTGCGTTCGATACGCTGGCGGACGGCCGGCTGCCGCTCGACGTCTTTCTCGACACGGCGATCGGCGCCGCGCGCACGCTCGGCGAACTGCATCGGCGCGGCTGGCTGCACGGCGATCTCCAGCCGGCCAGTTTCGTCGTCGCACCGGACGGCACGGTCATGCTCCGCTCGTTCGCGCATGCGCGGGATCGCGGCACGAACCATGCGGCGGCGGGCACGATACGCACGGAGTTCGCCGCATACGCGGCACCGGAAGTATCGGAAGGCGCCTCCGTCGACGAGCGTGCCGACCTGTACGCATTCGGCATCACGCTGTTCCGCCTGCTGACGGGCGCGATGCCTTACAAGGCCGCGTCGACGTCCGAGTGGGTCCACGCGCACGTCGCAATCCAACCGTCGCCGCCGGCGGCGTTTCGCGGCGACGTACCGGCCATCCTGAACGACCTGATCCTGAAGCTGATCGCCAAGGAACCGGCCGATCGCTACCCGTCCTGCGAAACGGTGCAGCACGATCTCGAGCGGATCCTGCACGACTGGCGGGAAGCGGGCCGCGTCGAGCCGTTCGCGCTCGGCGGCCGCGATCCGTTCGCCAGCCTGCATTCGCTCGACCTGCCGGTCGGCCGCGACGCGGAAATTCATCGGCTCGAGGCGATCCTCGCCGCGGTCAGGCAGACCGGCGAAACGGCCATCGTCCTGATCGACGGACCGGCCGGCGTCGGCAAGACCGCGCTCGCCGAACACTTCGTCCGTCATGCGCGCGCCGTGTCGCGCACCGGGTGGTGCACGTCGGCCAAGGTCGACCGGTTCCAGCCCGCGCGGCCGTACGCGCCCGTGCTGCAGGCGTTGCGCGCGCTGTTCGGCAGCGCGCTGGCCAGGCGCGACGACGAAATCGCGGCGATCGCCGCGCGGCTGCGCGACTGCGTAGGCCGTCAGGCGAGCCTGCTTGCCGCGATCTTCCCGGAAACCGGCTGGCTCCTCGACGTCGAGCCCGTCGCGTTCGACCACACCGATGCGGTTCCGGCATTCCATCTGTGCCAGATCGTCGTGAATGCATGCCGCGCGTTCGCCGCACCGGCCGAACCGCTCGTCATGACACTGGACGACATCCAGTGGGCCGATGACGCGACGCTCGGTTTTCTCGCCTCGATCGCGCTCGATCCGCCGGCGCATTTCTGCATCGTCGCCGGCTACCGGAGCGGCCCGCTGGACGACTACTCGCCGGCGTTCCGTCGCTTCCTCGAGCAGCTCGATCCCGGCCGCCTGTCGTCGCTGACGCTCGCGCCGCTCGATGCGCCCGACGTCACGCGCATGCTGGCCGGCATGCTCGGGGAAGCGCCGGCCCGCTTGTCCGGGCTCGGCGACATCGTGCACCGCAGGACGAGCGGCAATCCGTTCTACATCCAGCAACTGCTGCGCACGCTGATCGACGAGCAATTGCTCGGCTATGATCCGGCGCGCCAAACGTGGCACTGGAACGAGGACGACATCGACGCGCGCCACCAGACCGAGAACGTGGTCAGCCTGCTCGCGATCCGGATGCAGCGCTTGCCGCACGAATCGAGAACGCTGCTGGCGCTGATGGCCTGCATCGGCATCGACACCGACGAAGCGCTATTGGGCGCCGCCGCCGGCAAGACGCTGGCCGAACTCCGCTTCTGGATGGACCCGGCGCGACAGATGGGCCTCGTGTCGCTTTCCGGCACCCGCTGGCGCTTCGTTCACGACCGCATCCTCGAAGCCGTCTACGCGCTCACGGGCAGCCCGGAGCGCGCGCGGCGCCACGCCCGGATCGCCGCCGCGATGCTCGCCCGAGCGGGCACGCCGTCACCCGAATCCCGGCTGGCATTGGCCGCCCAGATCGAGCTGGCGAAAGGCGCGCCGCTCGACGACTCACGCGCGCTCGCGTTTGCGGGTGCGCTGGTCGACGCCGCGGAGGCCGCGGCCACGGCCGCCGCGCGCGATCGGGCGCTGTCGTTTCTCGCGTCGGCGCAAGCGCTGCTGGGCCCGCATGCGTGGTCGCGACACTACGGTCTCGCCAGCCGGATCGGCATATTGCACAGCGGCCTGCTGCTCGCGATGGGCGCCACCGCGCAGGCGTCCGACGCGATCGACGCGCTCATGGCGCGGACGCGCACGCCGGCCGACCGGGCCGAGGCGCATCGGCTGAAGGCCGCCCAGCTCACGGTGGAGTCGCACTACCGGCAAGCGATCGACGTCGCGCTGGCCGGGCTGGCGCTGCTCGGCGTCGAACTGCCCGCCGAGCCGGTCGAGGCCGATCTCGCGGCGGCCTGCGATGCGGTGCGCGCGGCGCTCGACGGCCGCGCCATCGCCGACCTGGTCGACCTGCCCGTGATGACCGACACGCGCGTGGAAGCCACGATGGCACTGCTGACCGCGCTCGAAGCCGCGATGTTCTATCCGAGCGGCGGGTTGATGCTGCTGCATTTCGCGACGATGGTGCGGCTGACGCTGCGCCACGGCGTCACCGCCGCGTCGGTGCAGGGGCTCGCGTGGTACGGCGTGAGCATCGCGGAGCACCACGGCGCGTATGAAGACGGCTTCGAATTCGCCAAGGTCGCGCTCGCGCTGGTCGATCGCCACGGCTTCGAGCGCTATCGCTCCGCCACGCTGATCGCGCTCGACCAGGTGAGCGTCTGGACCCAGCCGCTGTCCTACGCACTCGAACGCGCACGCGATGCGAAAGCCGCGGGCAATGCGAGCGCCGAGCTGCGATGGATGTGCTACAGCTGCAATCACATCGTCAGCGATCTGTTGTCGATGGGCGAGGCGCTGCCCGCGATCCGCGCCGAAATCGACCCGCTGCTGGAGATCGCGCGTGGCGCGCACTACGACGACATCACCGACCTCGTCTCCACACAATCCGAATTCATCGATGCGCTGCAGTTCGGCCAGGACCGGCTGATCGGCAGCTGGCGTGCCCGTGCGTCATCGCGGACCCCGATGTCGGTCCTGGCGTTCTGGACCGACGTGCTCGCCGGCCAGGCGGCCTTCATCTTCGGCGACGCCGCGACGGCGCGCGCATCGCTCGATGCGGCCGCGTCGAGTGCATGGTCGACGCCCGCGCACATCATGCTTGCCGATTTCCACCTGTTCAGCGTGCTGGCCGGGATCGCATGCGACGACGGCGCAACGCCGCCCGAACGCATGCTCGAACGCTTCGCGCCCCGGCGCGCCCGCTTCGCGGTGTGGAGCGAGCGAAATCCCGGAACGTTTCTCAACAAGCTCGCGCTGATCGATGCCGAGTTCGCGCGCGTGCGCGGCGAGCACGTGGTCGCGATGCAGCAGTACGAAACGTCGGCCAGCCTCGCGGCGGAACACGGCTTCGTGCACGAACAGGCGCTCGCGCACGAGCGGGCCGCGCAGCATGCCGCGTCGCTCGGGCTCGCCGGCCAGGCCCGTCATCAGTTGCGGCTCGCCCATGCGTGCTACCGGCGTTGGGGCGCGACCGGCAAGACGCGGGCGATGGAAGCGCAGCATCCGTTCCTCGTGATGGATCCGTCGCCGGGCGGCCCGGCCGCGCCCGCGCGCGAGGATCTCGATTTCGCGCTCGCGATGCGTGCCGCCCATTCGTTATCCGAAGAAATCGTGCTCGAGCGCCTGATCCAGACGCTGATGCGCAACATGCTCGTGTACGCCGGCGCCCGCTATGGCCTGCTGCTGCTCAACCGGCGCGACCGGCTGACCATCGAAGCGGTGGCACGCATCGCGGGCAGCGACGTAATCGTCGACATCGCCCGCAGCGAACCCACCGAACAGGACGTGCCGCTGTCGATCCTGAACACCGTCGCGCGCACGCGCAAGCCGATCGTGCTCGAGAATGCGCAGCGCGACGGCGTTCCCGATCACGTCGACAGCCTGCGCGCGCACCCGACGCGCTCGCTGTTCTGCCTGCCGCTGTTGAAACAGGGCGCGCTGGTCGGCGTGCTGTATCTCGAGAATGCGCTGAGCAACGGCGTGTTCTCGCCGCGGCGCATCGCGATGCTGGAAGTGCTCGCGCCGCAGGCGGCCAACGCGCTCGAATCCGCGCGGCTTTACGCAGAACTGATCGACGAGAACGCGCGCCGGGTCGAGACCGAGGCCGCGCTGCGGCACGCGCGCACCGAGCTCGCGCGCACCGCGCACATGACGGTGATGGGCGAACTCGCCGCATCGATCGCGCACGAGATCAATCAGCCGCTGACGAGCATCGTGTCGAGCGCCGGCGCGGGCATGCGCTGGTTGCGCGGCCCGCAACCCGATCTCGACGAGGCGCTCGCGAGCCTGGACGACATCCGTGCATCCGGCGTGCGCGCGGCCGACATCGTCCGCGCGTTGCGATCGCTCGCGCGCCAAACGCCGCCCGCGCTGGCGCCGGTCGCGATCGACGACCTGATTCGCGACATGCTGCGTCTCACCGAAACGGAAATCGACGCGAAGCAGGTGGTGCTGCGCACCGAACTGCACTGCGACGGCATCTGCGTGATGGCCGACCGCACCCAGATCCAGCAGGTGATCCTCAACCTCGTCACCAATGCACTCGACGCAATGGACGGACTCGTCACGCAGCGCGAACTCGAAATCGCGTCGCAGGTCAGCGACGGCCATGCGGTCGTCCGCATCGCCGATCGCGGCGCCGGCATCGCTGCGGACATCGCCAACCGGATCTTCGATCCGTTCTTCACGACGAAATCGCACGGCATGGGAATGGGACTCGCGATCTGCCGCTCGATCATCGAGGCGCATGGCGGCACGCTCGAAGCCGCGCCGCGCGACGGACACGGGACCGTGATGACGTTCCGGCTGCCGGTGTCGACGCGCGGCTGATACCGGCGGCCAATGCATCGCGGCGCCGGCGCAGCACGGCTCAGGCTCCGCCCTGCCGCTGCGCGTCCTCGCTCAGGAAGCGGTGCACGAAGGTCACGGCCATCGCCCCTTCGCCGACCGCCGACGCCACCCGCTTGACCGAGCCCGACCGGACGTCGCCCGCCGCGAACGAACCCGGCACGCTCGTTTCGAGATAGTAGGGCCGGCGCTCGAGCGGCCACACGCGCCCGAATTCAGGACAGTCGTAGAGGTCGCTGCCCGTGACCAGGTAGCCGCTCTCGTTGCGAATGATGTTCGTGTCCCTCGCCCATTCGGTGTTCGGCGCACCACCGATGCAGACGAACAGGTGCGTGGCCGGCAGCACTTCCCGCGCACCGTCTTCCGTGCGCAGCACGATCGCCTCGAGCCGGCCGTCGCCCTGCAACGCGTCGACGGTCGTGCCGTAGCGGACGGTCACGTTCGGCATGCGCTCGATCCGGTCGATCAGGTAGCGCGACAGCGTTGCCGCGAGCGATGCGCCGCGCACGATCATCGTGACTTCACGCGCGTGCCGTGCGAAGTTCATCACCGCCTGCCCGGCCGAATTTCCGCCGCCGACGATGAACACGTGCTTGCCCTCGCACATCGGCGCCTCGCTCGATCCCGCGCCATAGAACAGGCCCGCGTTGAGAAAGCGCTGTTCGTCCGGCAGACCGAGGCTGCGGTATTCGATGCCGGTCGCGCAGATATTCGCGCGCGCGGTCAGAATCGAGCCGTCGGCCAGGTCGACGCGAATCTTGCCGTCGACGAACGTCGCATGCACGCCCTCGCGCATCATCAGCAGCTCGACGCCGAACTTGACCGCCTGCTGGCGCGCACGCTCGGCCAGCTCGGCGCCCGGTATGCCGTCAGGGAATCCCATGTAGTTCTCGATCAGCGAACTCGTCCCCGCCTGTCCGCCGACCGCATCGCGCTCGATCACGACGGCCCGCAACCCTTCCGATGCCGCGTAGACGGCAGCCGACAGGCCCGCCGGGCCGGCACCGTAGATCGACAGGTCATACTCGATGAAGCGCGGCCGCGCGACCCAGCCGAGCTTGGCGGCGATCTCCGGCAGCGTCGGCTGGTACATGCACGTACCGTCCGGAAAGACGACGACCGGCAGCCGGACGTCGCGCAGCGGCGCGATGCCCAGCTCGCGCACGCAATCGGTGTCGGACGTCAGTTCGCACCACGCGTACTCGACCACGCCGCGCTTCAGGAAATCGCGAATTGCGTAGGCTTCCTTGCTGTTCGGCAAACCGATTACCCTGACATGCTGAGACTGCGTCATGAAGCCCTCCCGGCGACCGCACCGCGACATTGCACCCCGGCCGCACTTGCGACTGTACGTCGTCGTCGCCATCGCGCCGCGACGTTTAATAAGAATTAAGGTCCGCTCGCGCCACGACCGTCCACAATGAATCCTGTCCGCCTCCGCTTGCAGCTTCGTGCCGGCCGCGCTGCGAGCGCTCTGCGGCGCCGGCATCGGAGCGAAAGATGACTACCACCTGCAGTCACCTCGGCGAAGCGCGCGTCCTGCACACCGACAAGGACTACTGCGAGGAATGCGTGAAGTCCGGCAGCCGGTGGGTGCATCTGCGCCTGTGCCTGAGCTGCGGGCAAGTCGGTTGTTGCGACTCGTCGCCGAATCGCCACGCGAGCCGGCATTTCCACGAAACCGGCCATCCGCTCGCCCGTTCGATCGAGCCGGGCGAGCGCTGGGTATGGTGCTACGCGGACGAAGTCATGGCCGGCGAAATCGCGTCGTAGCGCATCGCGCGCCGGCATCCGGCACCCATTTCCACTGCGGGTAAACACCGCTCGATCGCGGCTTTGTCCTGCCGATCTTTTCCACTAGAATTTATCGAACGATAACTTATCGACTGATAAACACGAGGTGTCCCATGCCTGTATCCAGACTTGCACACTACTCGATCCGCACGCTCGATCTCGAGAAATCGTGCCGGTTCTATGAACGCGTGCTCGGCTTCAAACGCGGCTATCGTCCGCCGTTCGACTTTCCCGGCGCATGGCTCTACAAGGGCGGCGACGAGGCCGATTACGGCACCGTGCACATCATCGGCGTCGATCCGTCCAATCCGGACGGCCTTGCCGCCTATCTCGGCGACAAGGCGCTGCCGGCCGCCGGCACCGGCACCGTCGACCACATCGCGTTCCTCGCGACCGGCGTCGAGGCGACGTGGCGCACGCTGCGCGCCGAGAACATCCCGTGGCGCGACCGCACGGTGCCGAGCCTCGGTCTGCACCAGGTCTTCATCGAGGATCCGTCCGGCGTGACGATCGAACTCAACTTCCCTGCCGCCGAGGTCGAGGGCCTCGCGCTTCCCGACGCGGCCGCATCGGCCGGCGCATCCACCGGAGACTGACATGAACGACATCACTGCAAGCAAACGCAAGGCCGCCATCGTCGGCGGTTCGCTGGGCGGGCTGTTCGCAGCCAACCTCCTGCTGCGCAACGGCTGGGACGTCGACGTGTACGAACGCGTGCCCGAGGCGCTGTCGGGCCGTGGTGCCGGCATCGTCACGCATCCGGAACTGTTCGACGTGATGCTCGCCGCGGGCGTGCGCATCGACGCGTCGATCGGCGTCAAGGTCGAGTCGCGCATCACGCTTTCGCAGGACGGCGCCGTGGAATCGGAACGGCGCTTGCCGCAGACGCTCACCGCGTGGAGCAAGATGTACCACGTGCTGCGTGCGGCGCTGCCCGATCAGCACTATCACGCGGGCGCCGTCGTGACCGACGTCGCGGACGGGCCGGAGCACGCGTCTATCACGCTGTCCGACGGCTCGGTCGTGCATGCCGATCTCGTCATTGCCGCCGACGGGTTCCGCTCCGCGATTCGCGAGCGGCTGCTGCCGGACGCGCAGCTGCAATACGCGGGCTATGTCGCATGGCGCGGGCTGGTCGACGAAGCCGCGCTGTCGGAAGCGACCCACGCGAGCCTGTTCGACAAGTTCGCGTTCGGCTTGCCGCCGCACGAACAGATCCTCGGCTACCCGGTCGCCGGCCAGGGCAACAGCACGCAACCCGGCGAGCGCCGCTACAACTTCGTCTGGTATCGCGCGACGCGCGAAGACACCGACCTGCCGAACCTGCTGACCGACGAGACCGGCAAGCTGTGGGCCGGCGGCATTCCGCCGACGCTGATCCGGCGCGACGTCCTCGCCGATCTCGAGGACGCGGCCGACGCGCTGCTCGCGCCGCAGTTCGCCGAAGTCGTCGCACGCGCGACGCAGCCGCTGTTCCAGCCGATCTACGACCTCGAAGTGCCGCGCATGGCGTTCGGCCGGATCGCGCTGCTCGGCGATGCCGCGTTCGTCGCGCGGCCGCACTGCGGAATGGGCGTCACGAAGGCGGCCGGCGATGCGCTCGCGCTCGTCGCGTCGCTCGCCACGCGCGCCGACACGCTCGACGCGCTGTGCGAATACAGCGAGACGCGCACCGCCTTCGGCGTCGCGATCGTGCAGCACGCGCGCCATCTCGGCGCGTACATGCAGGCACAACTGAAAAACGACACCGAGCGCGAAATGGCCGAGCGCTATCGCACGCCGGAAGTCGTGATGCGGGAAACCGCGGTGCCGCCGCATTTCTGAGCCAGGCGCGGGCGGACGTCGCGTACGAGACGCGAGGTCCGCAGCGCCGCCACGACATCCGATCCCTCAAGGAGACACCGTGAACCACCCGCTTCCGGCCACCGCCGGCACCGCGCCCGACCTGGATTCGCCGCCGCAGGCCATGCATCCGCTGCTGCGCGATGCCCGTTTTCGCACGCTCGTCAGGCGCAGAAGGCTGCTCGCCTGGTCGCTGACGCTCGTCATGCTCACCCTCTATTTCGCGTTCATCCTCACGCTCGCGTTTTCGCCGACGCTGCTCGGTCAGCCGATCGTGCCGGGCCGGCCGACGCCGTGGGGCATCCCGGTCGGCTTCGGCATGTTCGTCGTCACGTTCGCGCTCGTCGCGCTGTACGTATTCCAGGCCAATTCGGTCCACGACGCGCTCGTCGCGTCCCTTCGTCACGGAGACACGCCATGAAACGCCTGCTCCTCGCCGCGATCGCCGCCGCCGGCACGGCACCGGCATTCGCGGCCGGCCCCGCGGCGATCGCACACGGACACAACCCGGTCGCGATCGGCATGTTCCTGCTGTTCGTCGCGTCGACGCTCGTCATCACGCGCTGGGCCGCGCGCAAGAACCACAGCGTGGCCGACCACTATGCGGCCGGCGGCCGGATCACCGCGTTCCAGAACGGCTGGGCGATCGCCGGTGACTACATGTCCGCGGCATCGCTGCTCGGCATTTCCGCGCTGGTGTTCACGAGCGGCTACGACGGCCTGATCTATTCGGTCGGCTTTCTCGCGAGCTGGCCGATCATCCTGTTCCTGATTGCCGAGCCGCTGCGCAACCTCGGCAAGTACACGCTCGCCGACGTCGTGTCCTATCGCCTGCGGCAACGGCCGATCCGCGCGTTCGCGGCGTCGAGCTCGATCGTCATCGTGCTGCTGTATCTCGTGTCGCAGATGGTCGGCGCGGGCAAGCTCGTCGAGCTGCTGTTCGGCCTCGACTACACGGTCGCGGTGCTCGTCGTCGGCGTGCTGATGGTCGTCTACGTATTCTTCGGCGGGATGCTCGCGACCACCTGGATCCAGATCATCAAGGCCGTGCTGCTGCTCGCCGGCGCGGCGTTCATGGCGTTCATGGTGCTCGGCCGTTTCGGCTTCAGCCTCGACGCACTGTTCGCGCAGGCAGTCAGCGTGCATCCGAAGCATGCGGCGATCCTGCGTCCGGGCGGCCTGGTCTCCGATCCGGTCTCCGCCGTGTCGCTCGGCCTCGCGCTGATCTTCGGCACGGCGGGCCTGCCGCACATCCTGATGCGCTTCTTCACGGTCGGCGACGTCAAGGCTGCCCGCAAGAGCATCCTCCATGCGACCGGCATCGTCGGCGTCGGCTACGTGCTGATCGTGATCATCGGCTTCGGCACCATCGCGCTCGTCGCGCCGGACCCGCAATACCACGACGCGTCCGGCGCCGTGACGGGCGGCGCGAACATGGTGGCGATCCACCTCGCGCACGCGGTCGGCGGCAACGTGTTCCTCGGCTTCATCTGCGCAGTCGCGTTCTCGACCATCCTCGCCGTGGTCGCCGGACTCACGCTCGCGGGCTCGTCGGCGATCTCGCACGATCTCTACGCGAACGTGCTGCGCCGCGGACGCGCATCCGACCAGGAGGAAATGCGCGTGGCGCGCGCGACGACCGTGGTGCTCGGCGTGCTCGCGATCCTGCTCGGCGTCGCGTTCGAGAAGCAGAACATCGCGTTCATCGTCAGCCTCACGTTCTCGATCGCGGCGAGCTCGAACTTTCCGGTGCTGCTGCTCTCGATCTACTGGCGCGGGCTCACGACGCGCGGCGCGGTGCTCGGCGGCCTGCTCGGGCTCGCCACCGCCGTCACGCTCACGGTGCTGAGCCCGACGGTGTGGGTGACGGTGCTCGGTCATGCGCATGCGGTCTATCCGTACGAATACCCGGCACTGTTCTCGATGGCGGCGGCGTTCGCCGGCGTCGTCCTGTTCTCCGTCACCGATCGCTCGGCCCGCGCGCGACACGAGCGTGCGCAGTTCGACACCCAGCTCGTCGCGTGCGAAATGGGCACCACAACGGGCACCACACAACGCGGCTGAGCCGCACGATTCGAAGAGCCGACATCCTCATGAGACATCCCACGTTGACCTGCACCTGCTGCCCGTCGCCGGCCCGGCGACGCCTGCTCGGCACGTTCGCCGCGCTCGCCGGCACGGCCTTGGCCGGCCGTTCGGCATCGGCCGCCGCAACCGCGAGCACGCCGGCCGCATCGGCCACCGCGCCGCTGCAGCGGCCGCGCGCGATCGACATCCACGCGCACTACTACCCGGAAAGCTTTTGCAATCTGGTCGGCGGCGAAGGCAAGCGCTTCGGCGGGTCGTTCACGTGCGACGACGCGTCGTTCACGTTCCGCACGCCCGCCGGCGGCCTCGGGCCGCTGCCGATGAAGTTCATCGACGTCGACGCGCGGCTGCGGGACATGGATGCGTCCGGCGTCGACGTCCAGGCGCTGTCGCTCAGCGTGCCGATGGCGTACTGGGCCGACCGGCCGTTCAATGCGAAGCTCGCGCGCGACTGGAACTCGGCCGCGTCGCGCGTCTACGAGCGGCATCCGACGCGCTTCGTCGTACTCGCGACGCTGCCGATGCTGAACGCGACCGACGCGATCGACGAACTCGAGCGCGCCGCGCAGCTGCCGGGCGTGCGCGGCGTGTACATGGGCACCAACATCGACAATCGCGATCTCGACGACCCGTCGTTCGCACCGGTCTTCGCGCGCATCGAGCAACTGAACCTGCCCGTGTTCCTGCATCCGCAGCAAACGGTCGGCGGCGCACGGCTCGGCGATTTCTACCTGAGCAACCTGCTCGGCAATCCGTTCGACACGGCGATCGCCGGCGCGCACCTGATCCTCGGCGGCGTGCTCGACCGTCATCCGAACCTGCACTTCACGCTGCCGCATGCCGGCGGCGCGTTGCCGATCGTCGCGGGGCGCCTCGACGCGGGCTGGACCGTGCGCCCCGAAACGCGCCGGCTCGCGCAGAAGCCCAGCAGCTATCTGCGGCGCTTCAGCTACGACACGGTGTCCCACTCCGGGCCGGTGCTGGACTTCCTGATCGCGAACGTCGGCATCGACCGGCTCGTGCTCGGCAGCGACTACTGCTTCGACATGGGTTACGAACAGCCGGTCCGCTTTCTCGACCGGCTCGACCTGAGCGCGGCCCAGCGCGCGCTGATACTCGGCGGCAATGCGGGAAAGCTGCTGCGGATCTAGCGCGATCGGGCCGTCATGTCGCGCTCGCGCGACGACGCTTGCGCGATCGGCGCAGCCCGCCGGCCGACATGCCATCATCCGGCGAGCCGTCGGCACGGCGCGGCAAACGTCGCCGCGCAGCCGGACCACCATGCCGCCTTTCGAACAAGGAGTCACGCACGATGAAAATAGTCATTGCCGGCGGCTCGATCGCCGGTCTCGCGACCGCGCTGACGCTCGATTGCATCGGTCACGACGTGACGGTCTACGAGCGCGCGCCGTCTCCGCTGCGCGGCCAGGGCGGCGGCGTGGCCGTGCTGCGCCGGATGATGGCGTTTCTCGAACAGCATGGCCGTCATTGCCGGCAGATGATCAGCGTGCCGACGCGTCGGCGTCGCTGGATCGAGCGCGACGGCAGCGTCACGCGGGACGAACCCGAAATGCTGCCGTTCTCGTCGTGGGACGCCGTCTACCGGTCGCTGTGCGACACGCTGCCGCGCGGACGCATCCGCTATGGCCGCACGGTCAGCGGCTTCACGCAGGACGCGACGGGCGTCGACGTGCACCTGGGCGACGAACACGTTCGCGCGGACGTGCTGGTTGCGGCCGACGGGTCGGGCTCGACCCTGCGCACGCACCTGTTTCCCGGCTACGCGCCGTCATTCGCGGGCTATCTCGCGTGGCGCGGCATCGTCGACGAAGCCGATTTCGACGTTGCCGCGATCGCGCCGCTGGTCGAGAACATGACCCTTCACAAGGCGCCGGGCGAGCTGTTCATGGCCTTCCTGATTCCCGCGCTCGACGGCTCGCTCGCGCCGGGCGCGCGCCGTTTCAACTGGCTGTGGTATCGCAACGAAACCGATCGCGCGGCGCTGCGCCGCCACCTGACCGATCGTCACGGCAACGTCCATCACGCGTCGGTGCATCCGGGGATGCTGGCCGACGAGGTCGTCGGCACGCTGCGGCAACTGGCGCAAGCGCGCTTGCCGGCATCCCTGTCGCAACTGGTGCTCGCCACGCGCGCGCCGTTCAACCAGGCGATCTTCGACGCGCTGAGCCCCGCCTTCGTCGACGGCCGCGTCGTGCTGATCGGCGATGCGGCGTGCACCGTGCGCCCGCATACGGCCTCCGGCACGTCGAAGGCGGCAGGCGATGCGGTGTCGCTCGCGCAGGCGCTGCCGGCCGACGCGTCCGATGTCGTCGAGCGTCTCGCGCAATGGTCGGTGCGACGACGGGAGGACGTGATCTCGTTGCTCGAGAAAGGGCCGCAACTGGCCGCCTCGTTCGGCCTCGGCACGCCGCCATGACGCGCTGCCGGCGCGGTTCGCGCGTCGGCACGCGCACGTCGCATCGGCACCGATTCATAACGTTTTATTTCCGCCGACCGATTCCCGCTCCTAAGCTTGACACGTCGGCGCGCGATTTCGTTCAGCAACCCCGCTGCGTCGACCCGGCGCGGCGCAGCCATTCGGGCTCCGTCATGCATTCCATTCGACCCGCGAGGCCAATATCATGCGTAATCCTAAACTTGATGTCCTGACGCCCCATAACTGTCAGATGCTGTTCATCGACCTGCAGCCCCAGATGGCACTGGGCGTGCAGTCGATCGACCGGCAGACGCTGAAGAACAACGCGGTCGGGCTGGCGAAGGCCGCGAAGGCCTTCGACATTCCGACCACGATAACGACGGTCGAGACCGAGAGCTTCTCCGGCTATGCGTTCCCGGAACTGCTCGACGTCTTTCCGAACCAGCCCGTCCTCGAACGTTCGTCGATGAACTCGTGGGACGACCAGAAGGTGCGCGACGCACTCGCGAAGAATGGTCGCAAGAAAGTGGTCGCGGCCGGTCTGTGGACGGAGGTGTGCAATCTCACCTTCGCGCTGTGCGCGATGGACGAAGGCGAATACGAGATCTACATGGTCGCCGACGCATCGGGCGGCACGTCGAAGGAAGCGCACGAGTACGCGATGCAGCGCATGATCCAGGCCGGCGCGGTACCGGTCACCTGGCAGCAGGTGATGCTCGAATGGCAGCGCGACTGGGCGCGGCACGAAACCTACGATGCCGTGATGAACATCGTACGCGAACATTCCGGCGCATACGGGATGGGCGTCGACTACGCATACACGATGGTCCACAACGCGCCGCAGCGCACGAAGGAACCGCACGCGATGCTTGCGCCGGTGCCGGCACCGATCGCGCGCAGATGACGGCAGACGAAACGGCCGACGATCGCGGCCGCGCCCCGGAACCCGCCCGCCGCCTGCGTTCAGAACGTTTCAGCGCGGTTTCAGGAAACGGCGCTGCCGCCAGCGTAGACTGCCCCCATCAGTTGCCGAGCGGGCCACGGACCGCGTGCGCGACACACCTCTCCTGGAGCGACGACATGATCTCCGCCGCGAATCGCTGCCGCCGGACCGGCTTGTCATGGCCGAACCGGTCGGCGATGCACCGTCGCCACCCGGCGGCCCCTGCTGCAATTTCCTGCGCCGGCACGTGCCGGCAAAGCCGCGCGCGCTGGCCCGCCTGTCACGGCAAGCGGATCCGCGCCGCGGCGTGCGAACCGCACGGCCGGCGTCCGCTCCGTTGCCCCGCCGACCGCATGACGCCGGAACCGGCTCGCCGGGAGTACGCATGAAGCACAAACGACTCTGGTTCGGCGCGGCGGTTGTCGCGGTCGTCGGTCTCGCGGTCGCGATCGGCATCATGGTCCGGCCGTCGATCGCGCCGGTCGATCCGCCCGCGCGCACGTCTTTCGATCCGCAGCTCGTGCGCGCGGGCGCACGCGTCGTCGCGCTTGGCGACTGCGTCGTGTGCCACACCGCGAAGGACGGCAAGCCGTTCGCCGGCGGCCTGCCGCTCGCGACGCCGTTCGGCACGATCTACGCGACCAACATCACGCCGGATGCCGACACGGGCATCGGCCGCTGGTCGCAGGCCGCGTTCGCGCGGGCGCTGCGCAGCGGCATCGCCCGCGACGGCCATCCGCTCTACCCGGCGTTTCCGTACATTCATTTCACGCGGATGTCCGACCAAGACATCGAGGCCGCATACGCGTACCTGATGACGCGCGAACCGGTGCAGACGAAGACGCCGGCGAACGACCTGATCTTCCCGCTCAACTTCCGGCCGCTGGTCGCGTTCTGGAACGTGCTGTTCCTGCGCGAGGGCGCGTACCAGCCCGATCCGTCGCAATCCGCGCAATGGAATCGCGGCAAGATGCTCGTCGACGGCCTCGGGCACTGCGCGTCCTGCCATTCGCCGCTGAACGCGATCGGCGGCGAACAGGCCGGCAAGGCGTTCGACGGCGGCATCGTCGACGGCTGGGACGCGCCGCCGCTCAACACGCTCGGCAACGCGGCCCGGCCGTGGACGCAAGCGCAACTGGTCACGTACTTGCGCACCGGCCGCGCGAGCGAGCACGGCGCGGCTGCCGGACCGATGCTGCCGGTCACGCGCGATCTCGCGACGGTGCCGGCGGAAGACGTCGAGGCGATCGCCGCGTACATCCTGTCCATCCAGAAGCCGGCCGCCGCGCGTCCCGCAACGACGGCCGCCGCGGAACACGGCCCGACGACGCCGGCCGCGCAGCGCGGCGCGGTGCTGTTCCAGGCGTCGTGCGCGCAGTGTCACGGGCCGGCCTCGCCGATGCAGTCGATCGGCGAGCGGCCGACGCTCGCGTTCAGCACGGCCATCCATGCCGACACGCCGCGCAACGCGATCCAGATGATGTTCAACGGCATCGGCTGGCATGGCGAGGACACGCTGAACTACATGCCGTCCTACCTCGACCAGTACGACGACGCGCAGATCGCGGATCTCGCCGCCTACCTGCGCGAGACGTATTCCGATCGCCCCGCATGGAGCGGCATCGACACCCTAGCCGCGAAGCTCAGAAAGGAGGACCGCGCACCATGATCGCCCTCACCGTGAACGGCGTGCGGCACACGCTCGACATCGATCCGTCGACGCCGCTGCTGTACGCGCTGCGCAACGACCTGCACCTGCACGGCGCGAAATTCGGCTGCGGCCTCGGGCAATGCGGCGCATGTACCGTGATCGTCGACGACAAGCCGATGTTCTCGTGCCTGATTCCGGTCGCCGCGCTCGGCGAGCGTCGCGTCAGAACCGTCGAAAGCCTCGGCACGGCCGACCATCCGGGCAAGCTTCAAAAGGCGTTCATCGACCACCAGGCGGCGCAGTGCGGCTACTGCATCGCGGGCATGATCATGCGCGCGCAGGCGCTGCTCGAACGCAACCCGAAACCGACCGAACGCGAGCTGCGCACCCACATGGAACCGAACCTGTGCCGTTGCGGCACCCACATGCGGATCCTGGCCGCCGTGCGCCAGGTCGCGGGCCTGCCGGAGCCGGAACCGTCCGCCGCGCCGGTCATGATCAGCAAGGGAATCTGATGAACGCACCCGACGACATCGACGAAGGCCGCCGGCACTTCATGGTCTCCGGCGCGCTCTTCGTCGCGTTCAGCCTCGCGCCGGCCGCGCGCGCGGCCGCCGAAGTCGTGATCGCGGACGAAGGCGCCGCCGTCCACGTCGCCAAGGCCACCGAAACGCTGGCCGGCAGCCTCAAGACCAACCCGCTGCTCGACGCGTGGATCAAGATCGCGCCCGACGGCAAGGTCACCGTGTTTACCGGCAAGGTCGAGCTCGGCACCGGCGTGCGCACCGCGTTGCTGCAGGTGGCCGCCGAGGAGCTGAACATGAAGCCCTCGCTGATCACGTTCCTGACCGCCGACACCGGCGCGTCGCCGGACGAGGGCCTGACGGCCGGCAGCCACACGATGGCGGACAGCGGCTCCGCGCTGCTGAACGCCGCCGCGCAGGTGCGCGGGCTGCTGGTCGACGGCGCGGCGAAGCAGTTCGGCGTCGATCCGCGCACGCTCACCGTCGCCGATGCCGTCATCAAGGCGCCGGACGGTCGCACGATGCGCTACGGCGACGCGGTGCGCACCGTCGACCTGCACCGCAACGCGACGCCGACCTCGCCGCTGAAGCCCCCGGCCACGTTCACCGTGATCGGCACGTCGCTGCCGCGCGTCGACATCCCGAACAAGGTCACGGGCGGCGTCAGCTACGTGCAGGACATGGAACTGCCGGGCATGCTGCACGCGCGCGTCGTGATGCCGCCGGTGTACGACGCGGCGCTGCAGTCGTTCGACGAAGCCGCGATCCTGAAGATGCCGGGCGTCGTGCGGATCGTGCGCAACGGCAGCATGCTCGCGGTCGTCGCGCACGGCGAATGGCAGGCGGTCGTCGCGCAGCGCGCGCTGGCCGCAAGCTGCCGCTGGTCCGGCGGCCGCACGCTGCCCGATCGCGCGACGGTCCACGCGGAGCTGAAGCGAATCGCGACCCAGCGCATCGAAATCGCCAACACGCATGCGCCCACCGCGCCGGCGACGAAGACGCTGTCCGCCACGTTCCTGAAGAACTACCTGCTGCACGGCTCGATCGGGCCGTCGTGTTCGGTCGCGCATCTCGAGAACGGCACGCTGACGGTGTGGACCCACTCGCAGGGCGTCTACCCGCTGCGCGACGCCCTCGCCGAGATGCTGTCGCTGCCGAAGGCGAGCGTGCGCTGCATCCACACCGAGGGTTCCGGCTGCTACGGGCACAACGGCGCGGACGATGCGGCCGCGCATGCGGCGCTGATCGCGGCGGCGATGCCCGGCAAGCCGATCCGCGTGCAATGGATGCGCGAGCAGGAACATACGTGGGACCACTTCACGCCGGCGATGGTCACCGAGCTCAGCGCGTCGCTCGACGCGGGCGGCCGCATCGTCGACTGGAACTATGCGCTGTGGAGCAGTTCGCACAACGAGCGCATCGTCAATGCCGGCCGGCTGCTGCCCGCGCGGATGCTCGAGCCGCCGTTCGTGTCCGCGCCGTCGACGCCGATGCTGCAGCCCGAGGGCGGCGGCGATCGCAACGCGATCCCGCTCTACGCGCTGCCCAACATGCACATCGTCAACAACTTCTCGCCGACGATGCCGCTGCAGACTTCCGCGATGCGCTCGCTCGGCGCGCACACCAACGTGTGGGCCATCGAGAGCTTCATGGACGAGCTCGCGCACGCGGCCGGCGTCGATCCGGTCGAATTCCGCCTGCGCCACATGCAGGACCCTCGCGCGCGGCAGGTGATCCAGCTCGCCGCGGCCCGGTTCGGCTGGCCGCGGCCGCCGCGCGCGCGCAACCGCGGCGTCGGCTTCGCGTTCGGCAAGTACAAGAACCTGATGGCCTACGTCGCGATCGCGATCGAGATCACGGTCGAGCCGGAGACGGGCCACGTGACGCTCGATCGCGCGGAAGTCGCGGTCGACGCCGGCCAGGTCGTGTCGCCGGACGGCATCCGCAACCAGATCGAGGGCGGCATCGTGCAGGCCGCCAGCTGGACACTGTACGAGGCGCTGAAATACGATACGCAGCGCATTCGCAGTTTCGACTGGAGCAGCTATCCGATCCTGCGGTTCGGCTCGGCCCCGCAAAGCATCAAGGTGCATCTGATCAATCGCCCCGGTGCGCCGTTCCTCGGCGCGGCCGAGGCGTCGATGGGGCCGACCGCGGGCGCGCTGGCCAACGCGATCTTCGACGCGACCGGCCAGCGCATGCGCGAAATGCCGTTCGCCGGCGATTCGCTCAGGAAACGGATCGACGCATAGCCGCACCTCACAACCGACCGCGCCGGCACGGACCGGCGCCGGCAACCCGACAGGCTGGAGATTTCTGAACGATGGATACCTTGCTTTCGATGCGCGTGTTCACGCGCATCGTCGAGACGGGCAGCTTCACGCGCGCGTCGGACACCACCGGGCTCACGACGCCGCGCGTGTCCGCGCTGCTGAGCACGCTCGAACAGCATCTCGGCTGCCGGCTGCTGAACCGCACGACGCGCCGCATCTCGCTGACCGAGGACGGGCAGGCCTATTACGAACGCTGCGTCGGCGTGCTGCGCGAGATCGACGACATGGAAGCGGCCGTCTCGCAGGCGCGCAACGTGCCGCGCGGCCGCCTGAAGGTGAACCTGCCGCCGGCGATGGCGAAACAGATCATGGTGCCCGCGCTGCCCGAATTCCTCGCCGCCCACCCGGGCATCTCGGTCGAACTCGGCGTGACGGACCGGCAGATCGACCTCGTCGGCGAGGGGGTCGATTGCGTCGTGCGCATCGGCGCGCTCGACGACTCGGGGCTGGTCGCGAAACGGATCGGCAGCCTCACCACCTGCACCTGCGCGGCCCCCGCGTATCTCGAGCGCTGCGGCGCACCCGACACGGTGGACGACCTCGCGCAGCACATCGCGGTCAGCCACATGTCGGCCGATACGGGCCGGCCGCGGCCGTGGGACTACGTCGTCGACGGCGAAACGCGCATCATCCAGATGTGCGGCACGGTCGCGGTCAACGACGCCGACACCTACATCGCATGCGGCGTCGCGGGGATCGGCCTGATCAAGACCTCGCTGTACCTGGTCGAGCCGTACCTGAAATCGGGACGCCTGCGCGAGGTGCTGACCGATTTCAACACGCCGCCGCGGCCGATCTCGATCCTGTATCCGCCCAACCGGCATACGCCCGTCAAGCTCAAGGTCTTCGTCGACTGGCTCGCCGGCCTGTTCGCGCAGATCCCGACGCTGCAGGGCCAGCGAGGCTGAAGGCCGCCCGCATCGCGCAGCGCATGAATCAAGTGATTTAAGGCGGCGTTTTAGGACAATTCAGCCCGCGCGATCCAGACTGGTTTCATGGGCTTCGCGATCCGCGATATCCGCGCCGGAGGCCCGCGACGAGAGGCCATCATGAAGATCGCGATCGCCGGCGGCTCCATCGCGGGCCTGGCTGCCGCCGTCACGCTGAATTGCATCGGCCACGAAGTCCGCGTCTACGAGCGACGCGACCGGCCGTTTCCCGATCACGGCGGCGGCGTCGCGGTACTGCGCCGCATGACCGCCTTTCTCGACGCACACGGCGGCGGCTACCGGCTCGCGATTGCGACGGTGCCGACGCGCCGCCGGCGCTGGATCGACCGTGCCGGCCGGATCGTCGACGACGCCTGCCAGTGGCTGCCGTTCTCGTCGTGGGACATCGTGTACCGGGCACTGTGCGCGATGCTGCCGGAAGACATGATCCGCCACGACAGCCCGGTCACCGTGGAAAGCCGCGACCCGGACGGCGTCGACTTGCGGATCGGCGACGCGCGCGAACGGGTGGACCTGCTGGTCGCGGCGGAAGGCACGGGCTCGCGCGTGCGCACCGCGCTGTTTCCCGACTACGCGCCGCGCTATGCCGGCTATTTCGCATGGCGCGGCGTCGTCGACGAAGCCTCGTTCGATGCGCCGGGCATCGAACTGCTCGTCGAGAACCTGACGCTCCATCGCCAGCCCGGCGAACTGTTCATGGCATTCCAGATTCCCGCAGCCGACGGCAGGCTGGGCGCGCGCACGCGACGCTTCAACTGGATCTGGTATCGCAGCGAAGCGGATCTCGAACAGTTGCGCGGCCATCTGGCCGGGATCGGCGACCGCCCGCCCGGCACCTCGGCAGAGCCGGGGCGGTTGTCGATGCGCTCGCACACCGCGCTCGGCGTGCTGGCACGCGAGCGACTGCCGGCGGTGCTGTCGCAACTGGTCGACGCGACCGCCGCACCGACCGTCCAGGCCGTGTTCGATGTGCTGAGCCCCGCGTTCGCCGGCGGCCGCATCGCGCTGGTCGGCGACGCGGCGTGCACGCTGCGGCCCCACTCGGCATCCGGCATGTCGCAGGCGCTCGCCGACGCCGTCACGCTCGCGCAGACGCTGCCGCCCGACGCGCACGACGTCGCGGCGCGGACCGCATCGTGGGCGGCCACGCGCCGCGTCGCGCTGGCCGGCCTCGCCGACGCCGGCATGCGGCGCGCGGCCGAATTCGGCCTCGGTGCCCGCGCATGAACCCGCACGTGCTCCGGCCCCTTTGCGCGCCGCGCAATGCTCGATTGCGCAGCGGGCGTATTCCCTTGTTATCGATCGATCAATAATCTTGACGGCAATGCGGCGGCTTCCGGTTCGCCGCGACTCACACCGCATCATCCGCCCGACGACCGGGCACCCGACATCTCTTTCGAAGGAGTCGACCATGTCAGCAGAATCCACCCCGCTCGCGCCCCAGGGGCACGCGGCCAAGCTCACGCAGGGCCTCATCCTGCTGTTCGCGTTCAGTTGCGGCGCGATCGTCGCGAACCTGTACTACGCGCAGCCGATCACCGAACTCATCGCACCCAGCCTGCACATGTCGGGCGAAACCGCGAGCCTCATCGTGTCGCTGACGCAGATCGGCTACGCGCTCGGCCTGTTCTTCATCGTGCCGCTCGGCGACCTGCTCGAGAACCGCAAGCTGATGATCACGACCGCCGTCGTGTCGATCGCGAGCCTCGCGGCGGCGGCGATGGTGCATACGCCCGGGCCGTTCCTCGCGATCTCGCTGCTGATCGGCTTCAGCTCGGTCGCCGTGCAGATCCTGGTGCCGCTCGCCGCGCACCTCGCGCCCGATCATTCGCGCGGCCGCGTGGTCGGCACGATCATGAGCGGGCTGCTGCTCGGCATCCTGCTCGCGCGCCCGCTGTCGAGCGTGGTGGCCGACGCGTTCGGCTGGCGCTTCGTGTTCGCGGCCGCCGCCGTGCTGATGACGCTCGTGACGGCCGTGCTCGCGCTGACGATCCCGTCGCGCCAGCCCGATCACCGCGCGACCTATTTCGAACTGATCGGCTCGCTGCTGCATCTGGTCCGCACGATGCCGGTGCTGCGCCATCGCGCGTTCTACCAGGGCCTGATGTTCGCGTCGTTCAGCCTGTTCTGGACCGCCGTGCCGGTCGAGCTCACGCGTCACTACGGCCTGTCGCAATCGGCCATCGGCCTGTTCGCGCTGGTCGGCGCGATCGGCGCGACGTCGGCGCCCGTCGCCGGCCGCCTCGCGGATGCCGGCCATACGGTGCGGGCGACGCTGATCGCGCTGGTCGCCGGCGCACTGTCGTATGCGGTTGCACTGGTCCACGGTGCCGGGCTGTACGGCCTCGTCGTCACCGGCATCGTGCTCGACTTCGCGGTACAGATGAACATGGTGCTCGGCCAGCGCGAGATCTACGCGCTGCATGCGGCGAGCCGCAACCGCCTGAACGCGCTGTACATGACCAGCATCTTCGTCGGCGGCGCCCTCGGCTCCGCGCTCGCGAGCCCGCTGTACGAGCATGGCGGCTGGCCGCTCGTCGCGGCCGTCGCCGGCGCGTTCCCGATCGTCGCGCTCGCCCACTACCTCGTGATCGGGCGGCCGCACGCGCAACGCCACGCCCAGGCTTGAACCGGCGCCGGCACCGGTTCACGCGCGAACGCCGCTCGGGTCGCTCGCGCCATTGGAACGCTGCCGGCACGTCACCTCCGACTTTCCGCAGGGCCCGCCGCGACACCGGCCACGGCCGCACGATCCGCGGCGCCGCCCTGCTCCACGCAAAAGGAATTCATCATGTCTACCCTGCTCGGTAACTACGATCTGCGCGGCCTGCCGCTTCCCAACCGTATCGTGATGGGGCCGATGACGCGTTCTCGCGCGCCTTCGCGCGGCCAGCCGACCGCGCTCATGGCCGAGTACTACGCCCAGCGCGCATCCGCCGGCCTGATCGTCACCGAAGCGACCAACGTCAGCCCGGCCTCCGCGGCGTTCGAACTGACGCCCGGGCTCGTCACCGACGAGCAGGCGGCCGGCTGGAAACAGGTCACCGACGCAGTTCATGCGAACGGCGGGCGCATCTTCGCGCAGCTCTGGCACGGCGGCCGGGTCAGCTCGCTGACGCTGCTCGGCGGCGAAGCGCCGCTGTCGCCGTCCGGCGTCAACGACGATCTCGAACAGCTGCAGGTGTGGGCGCAGTTGCAGAACGGCTACTACACGAAGATTCATGCGACGCCGTCGCGCGCGATGACGACCGACGAGGTCGCCGCGACGGTCGAGGAATTCCGCCAGGCGGCGCTGCGCGCGAAGGCGGCCGGCTTCGACGGCGTCGAGATTCACGCGGCCAACGGTTACCTGCCGCACCAGTTCCTGTCGTCGACGCTGAACCGCCGCGACGACCGCTACGGCGGCTCGCTCCCGAACCGCGCGCGCTTCCTCGAGGAAATCGTCGACGCGGTGGGCGGCGTGCTGCCGCTCGATCGCGTGGGCGTGCGCATCTCGCCGTACGCGAAGTACAACAACGTGCGCGACGCGGATCCGGATGCGACGTACGCCTACGTCGGGCGCATGCTCGACGAAGCCGGCGTCGCCTATGTACACGCGGCGGACACCAACGGCTGGAGCGGCGAACCCGACCTGCCGCGCATCGTCGCGAATACGCGCAACGCGTACCGCGGCACGCTGATCGTCAACGGCGGCATCGCGCCGGAGGCCGCGAATGCGCTGATCGATGCGGGTGATGCCGATCTCGTCGCGTTCGCGCGCGCCTACATCGCGAACCCCGACCTCGTCGAGCGCATCGCGGCGAAGGCGCCGCTCGCCGCGCCGAAGCCGGTCGGCTGGTATGGCGGCGACCGCGCGGGATACGTCGACTATGCGCGTCACGACGGAGCGGGCCTGAGCGCCTGAGCGCCGCACCGGCGGCAGCCCGGCTGCCGCCGCGAACGGCCTGATCGACGGGATCGACGGGATCGACGGGATCGTCGGATTCGTCGGATTCGCCGGGATCGCGAAACCAGCGCTCAGACGTCCTGCCAGCGCGCCCCAAGCACACGGCCACAGAAGTTCGGCCGGTGAAAATCGGGATCGGCACGCTCGAGCGCATCCGCGCTCCACGTGCCGAACGTCGACGCCGGCCGGTGCGCGACACCGCGTGCGAGCGCGTCGAGGAACGCTTCGCCGAACCCTTCGCCGCGCGGGTAGGCGGCGAGCAGTGCGCGACGTTCGTCCGCCGGATACGCGTCGATGCCGGTCGCCATCAGGTCGGTCGACACGGCAGACGCCAGCACGCGCGCGAGCGGCGACACGCGCACCGCGACGCCGGGCGTGGTATGCAGCGCGATCGCGCGCCACACGTCGTCGCGCAGGCGCTGCGAGGTCTGGTGCCGCAGCAGGAACGCCTGCGCGGCATCGGCGCTGTCGATCTCGTAGCGTTCGGTCGAGCGGAAGTAGGCCGGGCTCAACCCCATGTTCGCGTACATCGCGGCCACGTACAGCGCATCGGCATCGAGCGTCTCGCCGGCACGGCGCGCGGCAAGCGACGCGAGGATGAAGACCCGGCAGGCATGATCGGCGATCGCGCGCGGCAGCGACGCGCGGGCCGCCTCGGCGGCTTCGATCGCCATCGGCGTCCGCGGAATGCGGACGCCGGCGACTTCGTCGTCGGCCGGTGCACACGTGTGCGCAGGGCTCATCTCGTCTCCTTCCGCCCGTTGCCCGGGCGATAAATTAACCACGCTTCGCGCGACGGCGCCGAGGCACGCGGCGTGCCTGCCGACCGGCGTCACCCTAGAACGCGAAACTCGGGTAACCCGATGCTTCGTCTTGCTCGACGGTTTCCGTGGCCGGAGCACGCATGCGCCGCGCGAAACGGCGCCCGTGGCCATGCGCGGAACCGCCGTCCGGGCACCCGTCGGCCGCGGCACGCAGCGGTGCCGGCGCGGCCGGACGACGCCGGCCGAAGCCGCCGAATTCGGCCACCGGCGACCACGCCGGGCTGACCGCGAGCGGCGGTGGCGCGAGCGGCGCGAACTCGTCGTCCGCGTGCACGACCTTGCCGTCGACGACCGTCAGCACCGACGACAGCGACTTGATCTGCGCTTCGTCGATCGTGAAGTAGTCGTCCGTCAGCGCCGCGAAATCCGCGTAGTGGCCGGGCACCAGCGCGCCCTTGCGATCGTCCTCGCTCGAGAACCACGCGCTGCCGACCGTGTAGCGGCGCAGCGCTTCCATGCGGTCGAGCCGGTTGCGCTCGGGGTAGAGCGCCGTGCCGCCGACCGTGCGCCCGGACACCATCCAGTACAGCGACACGAACGGGTTGTAGCTCGCGATGCGCGTCGCATCGGTACCGGCGCCGACCGGCAGCCCGGCCGCCAGCATCGCGCGGATCGGCGGCGTGCGCGTGGCGGCTTCCGCACCGTAGCGCGCGATGAAGTACTCGCCCTGGAACGCCATCCGGTGCTGGACCGTCACGCCGCCACCCAGCGCGGCGATGCGCGCGATGTTCGCGTCCGACACCGTCTCGCAGTGATCGAAGAACCAGCGCAGCCCGTCGAACGGGATCTCGCGGTTCACGGCCTCGAGCACGTTCAGGAAGCGGCCGATCGACTCGTCGTACGTCGCGTGCAGCCGGAACGGCCAGCGGTGCCGCACCAGCAGCCGGACCACCGCGGCCAGCTCGGCCTCGAGCGCGGCGGGCAGATCGGGGCGCGGCTCCAGGAAATTGCCGAAATCGGCCGCCGAATAGACGAGCAGCTCGCCGGCGCCGTTCATCCGCAGGAACGCGTCGCCGTCGCCGGGCTTCGCGAGCGTCACCCAGCGCGCATAGTCGTCGAGCTCCCGTCCCGCATGCTGCACGAACAGGCTGTAGGCGATGCGCACCGTCATTTCGCCGCGCTGCGCGAGCGCGAGGACCGCGCCATAGTCGTCCGGATATGCCTGGAAATCGCCGCCCGCGTCGATCGCGCTCGTCACGCCGAGGCGGTTCAGCTCGCGCATGAAATGCCGCATCGAGTTCATCTGGTCGTCGAGGCCGAGCTTCGGGGCCCGCTCGAGCGCCGCGTGCAGGACGGCCATGTCCGGGCGCGCGATCAGCATGCCGGTCGGCCGGCCGAGACGATCGCGCTGAATCTCGCCGCCGGGCGGATCGGACGTGTCGCGGCCGCAACCGATCGCGCGCAGCGCGGCCGCGTTCAGCAGCGCGCTGTCGCCCAGGTGCATGATGAAGACCGGCGTGTCGGGCGCGATCGCGTTGAGCTCGGCCACCGTCGGCCCGCGCTTTTCCGCGAACTGGAATTCGGACCAGCCGCCGACCACGCGCACCCAGTGCGGCGCCGGCGTGCGCAATACCTGGCGACGCAGCAGGCCGAGCGCGTCGGCCAGCGTCGGCACGCCGTCCCAGCGCAGCTCCAGGTTGAAGTTCAGGCCGCCGCGTATCGCGTGCAGATGCGAATCGTTCAGCCCCGGGATCACGGTGCGGCCGTTCAGGTCGATGCGCAGCGTGCCGTCGCGCGCGTGGCGCATCACGTCGTGCCCGCTGCCGGTCGCGAGGATCCGGCCGTCCTTCACCGCGAGCGCGGTCACGAACGACTGCCGCGCGTCCTGCGTCGCGATCTTGCCGTTGTATACGATGAGGTCCGCCGCTTCGGCGGCTGCCGTCGTCTTGAGCACCGTCAGCCTCCCCCGCTCGCGCCTGAAGCCGGCATGCGGCCGCACGCGGCATGCATCCGGTTCGACGATACACCGACCATCCCTTCCCCCTTGTACATTGCGCGATCGAGCCGAGCCGTCGCCGGACGCTGCCGCGGCGCCGTCGCGCCCGGCCCCGGCGCGCCGTTACGCCACCGACTGCATCGCATCCGTTGCCTCGCGTCGCGTGCGCGTCACACCGGTCGACGACGGCGCCTCCGGACGAACGAAATTCTGCAGGCGCGCCAGGCGCCGAACGTCGAAGGCACGCGATTGCGAATCGACATGTCCCGACAGATCTGCCACCAGCGACGATGCCTGCACGGTGCGCCCACGCTCGATCAGGTGATCGGCGAGATCCAGCGTGCTGCGCAGCGCCCACATCGCGGCCCCTTGCCCGTTCGCCGCATGGATCGCCATCAGCAGGTGACGGTGCCCGTCCGCTTCGCACGCGATCGCGAGATCCGGATCGGCGCTGCGGGCCTGTTCGAGCGTCGCGAGCCCGCGCGCGCGCAGCAGCTCCGGCACGAACAGATGCTCGCCGTGCGCGCGGCAGCGCGCGAGCGTCGCGTCGAGCTTCGTGCACGCGTCGGCCGCCCGGCCGGTGCGCGTCAGCCCTTCCGCGTAGGCGACGGTCAGCGGCGCGAGCAGGCGCCGGAATCCGCTCGCTTCGATGCGCCGCAACGCCGGCTCGAGCCGCGCGAGCCCCGTGCCCGGATGGCCTGACTGCATGTCGAATTGCCCGGCGAGACATTCGGCATGGTTGCGCCAGACGTCGAACCCGTTCGCATCGGCGGCCGCGCGCAGCGTCGCGAGATAGTCGGCGATCACGTCGTGATCGCCGTAGCGCAACGCGATCGGCACGGCCGCCGCGCCGAGCACGACGCACAACGCCGGTCCCGAGCCGCTGCGGCGCGCGCATTCGACCGCCTGCGCGGCGAGCCGCATCGCGTATTCCGGATCGCCCTGCATCCATACGAGCCGTGTCAGCATCGTGCGGCCGAGCGTCGCGACGTCGATGCCCAGCGCCGCCTCGGCGCACGGCGGCTCGCCCGCGTCGGCCAGCTCGGCCGTCGCCGCCTCGAGCCGCTCGCGCGCCTGCGCATGTTCGCCGAAGTAATGCAGCGAGGTCGCGACCATCGCGTTCGCCAGCAGCCGTTGCGACCGGTCGCCCCGCCGCTGCGCGGCCCGCTCGAAACGCGTCGCATAACGCAGCGATTCGTGAATCTCGGAGCGAGTCAGCATGGTGTTCCACAGCCCGACCAGCGCGCGCGCGTCGAACGCCTCGTCACCGATCCGGCCCGCGAGGCCGAGCGTCTTGTCCCACAGCGCGGCGGCCGTGTGCGTGTCGCCGTCCGTATGCAGCAGCGCAGCCGCATAGGCCGCGCGCAGGCGCATTTCGCGCCCGGCGTCGACGGCCCCCGGTGCGCCGGCGTCGAGCGTGTCGAGCGCGCGTCGCGCGGGTATCGAAGATTCGCGCATGCGCGCCGGCTCGAGCAACGCATGCGCCAGCCCGTCGAGTTCCGCAGCCTGCGGCCCGGCCGCCGCGAGTTCGCGAAGCGGTGTCGCGCCCGCGCCCGGACGCAGGGCCGCCGCATGCGCGAGCTGTGCGTGGGCCTGCATTCGCGCTTGCGCCTGCTCGCGTTCGTAATGCGCGAGACGCGCGGCGACCGTGTCGAATTCGCCTTCGTTGCGCAATTTCTCGAGCGCGTACGCCCGTGTCGATTCGGTCAACCGATAGCGTGCCTGCGCACCGTTGAATTCCACGGCGACCAGCGACTTCGTCACCAGTTCGCCGAGCAACGCGACCATCTCGGCGGCCGGCATGTCGGGGTCCATCGCGACGTCGCGCGCGGCATCGAACGTAAACGGACCGATGAAACACGCCATGCGCCGAAACAGCGACCGGGCGGCGGCATCCAGCAGCACGTAGCTCCAGTCGAACGTGGCCCGCAACGTCTGGTGGCGCGGCAACGCCGAGCGCAGCCCGCCCGTCAGCAGGTTCAGCCGGTCGTCGAGACGCGATGCGACGACCTCGAGCCCGAGCGTCGCGACGCGTGCGGCCGCGAGTTCGATCGCGAGCGGCAGCCCGTCGAGGCGCCGGCAGATGTCGCCGATCAGCCTGACGCCGGCCGCATCGACCGCGCAATCGGGCGTGGCGGCACGAATCCGCGCCAGGAAGAGTTCGACGGCGGAATGGCGCACGATCTCGTCGGGCGTTGCACGCCCGTCCGGCACCGCCAGCGGACTCACCCGGAACACGGCCTCGACCGAGATATGAAGCGGCTCGCGGCTCGTCACGAGCACGCGCAGCGACGCACAGTGCGACGTCAGCGTTTCGACGAGATCGGCCACCAGGTCGACGACATGCTCCGCGTTGTCGAGCACCAGCAGCCCGCTCGACGCGGCGAATGCCTCGCCGAGCCGCTCGACGGCCGGCACGCCGTCCACGTCGAGCCCGAGTTCCGCGGCAATCGCGCGCAGCACGTCGTCGCGCGTCGCGGCCCGCGCCAGTTCCACGAACAGCACGCGCTCGCCCGCGCGAGCGCGCAGATCGTGCGCGACGCGCCCGGCGAGACTCGTCTTGCCGATGCCGCCCGCGCCGACGAGCGTGACGACCGGCGCCCGTTCGAGCATGTCGACGATCTGTCCGATCTCGGCCTGACGCCCGACGAGCGGCACCGGGTGGGACGCCGCATCCGCGTCGTGCGCCACGTCGGACGCGGGCGGTGCCACCGCGTGCGCGACCGGCGGATGCGCGATCAGCAGGTAGCCGCGGCCCGGCACCGTCTTGATCAGGTCGCGGTTCGGGCCCAGCGCCTTGCGCAACGTCGCGACGTGCACCTGCAGCCGGTTCTCCTCGACGATCAGGCCCGGCCATACCGCGTCCATGATGTCGTCCTTCGACACGAGGGAGCCGTTCGCGCGATGCAGTACTTCCAGGATGTCGAGCGCGCGGGCGCCAATCCGCAACGACGCGCCGTGGTGGCGAATGTCGCGCTGCTCGAAATCCACCGACAAATTCCCGATCTGGATCATGGCCGCCTCCAGGTTCCCCACGATGACCGCCATGTGAACACGCGGTTCACCGGGGCGGGAGCCCGCGCCGGCCGGCTGGGCAGGCGGGGCACGAAATCTCAAAAAGTGGGCCGAGTGTAAACGCCGCATAAAGAAAAATCTTGAATGAAAATGCACCGGCGCCCGCCGCAGCGGCACGCGGCATAGGCCCGGACAGCGCGAATGCAAATGGGGCAGTATCATTCCGGCCTGCCGCGTCCGCGCGCCGTTTGCACGCCGGCCATACCGTTCGCGCGTCGGCGGAGCGGATCGGCCCGGACCCATGCATTTTTCGTCAGCAAGCGGACATTTATTCAAGTTACCTTGGGCCTGTCGGGCGCGCCGTATAAACTGCACGTAAAAATGCTCGCGCGTCGTACCCCATAGAAGGACGCTCCATCATGTCAAATCCTCTCGTCGCCCCCGCCGCGGCGCCGCCGAAAGACACGCTCGGATGCATGTCGAGCCTGTTGTCCAAGGATATCGAGCGGTCGGCCGGCGGCGTGACGCTCCACCGCAAATGCATGCGCGACGAACACTTCGAGCGCATCGAGATGGCCGCCAGCGATCGCGGCTTCCTGATCGGCGTATCGCTGAACGGCGGCCACCGGCGCACGATCTATGGCGGCGCCGGCAAATCCGAGCGGCGGTTCCAGCACGACTCGATCTACATTCGCGACTTTTCGCGGAATTTCCGCGCCGACCTGTACGGCAAGTTCGATTTCGTGCTGATCGAGCTGTCGCGCAGCTACCTCGACCATCTCGGCCGCGAACACGACGGCGCCGGCATCGCCGGCCTGACCTGTGCGCCCGACGTGCAGGACCCGGTGCTCGGCCATCTCGCGCACGCGGTCGCCGACAGCCTCGACGTGCCGGGCGCGTTGAACGCGCTGTTCGTCGAGCAGATGGGCGTCGCGATCGGCACGCATCTCGCGTGCCGGTACGGCGACGCGCGTGCGCGCGACCTGCAGCACAAGGGCCTGCTGTCGCCGGCCAAGACGGCGCTCGCCAAGGAACTGCTGATGGAAAAGGCGAACCTCGGCGTATCGATCGAGGAAGTCGCGAACGAATGCGACCTGTCGCGCGGCTATTTCATCCGCGCGTTCTCGCGCACGACGGGGCGCACGCCGCATCAGTGGCTGCTCGAGCAGCGCGTGATCCGGGCCCGCCAGCTGATCGAGACGACCGACATGACGCTCGCAGAAATCGCGGCCGTCTGCGGTTTCGCCGACCAGAGCCACCTGAACCGCATCTTCGCGCGCATCGTCGGCCATCCGCCCGGCGTATGGCGACGCGGCATGTCGCGCTGACGCCGTCGCGCACGTCATCTGGTCAGCGCAGCGGCGTCGCATCGTAGTTGACCGGCACCCAGTCGTAGCGCGCCCCTTCGCGGCGCAAGTGCCCGAGCCCGGGAAACGCGATGTGCGCGGCGCCGACCAGATAGCGCCGGTCGGCCACGCGCCCGAGCACGTCGTGCCGCGTGCGGCGCGCCGCATCGGCATCGCTGTCGTACTGGACGGTCGCATCCGGATCCTGCAGCTGGATCGCCGCGACGTGTACGATGTCGCCCCATGCGAGCAGTCCCGCATCGCCGCTCTCGATCAGATAGGCCGTATGACCCGGTGTGTGGCCGAGCATCGGCACCGCGCGAATGCCGGGGGCGAGCGTCGCTTCGCCGCGAAACGTCCTGAAGCGGCCGGCGGCGACGTACGGTGCGACCGCCGCGGCCGCCGCGTCGAAAAACGACGCCAGGAACGCCGGCGCCTGCGCCTTGTGGTCCGGGTCGAGCCAGTAATCCGCCTCGATCTCGTTCACCCGGACGACCGCGTTCGGAAAGGTCATCCGCCCGTCCGTCACGATGCCGCCGACATGATCCTTGTGCAGGTGCGTGAGCAGCACCTCGTCGATCTGCGCGGGCGCGTAGCCTGCCGCGCGCAGGTTGCCGAGCAGCTTTCCGCAGCAGTCGCCGTACAGCACGCCGGCGCCCGTATCGACGAGAATCCGCTTCGATCCCGTGTCGACCAGGAACGCATTGATCGACCCTTGCACCGGCGGCTCGAGAAAGGCCCGATCGAGATCGCGCCGGATTTCGTCCTTCGACACATCGCGAAAAACCGTATCGACCGGAAACGGATGCGTGCCGTCGGACAGCGCGACGATCGTCAGGTCGCCGAGCTTCTGCCGGTAGAAGCCCGGCGGCTGAGTGCCGCCGCCCGGCTCGGCGGCGGACGCGGCCGATGCGAGAAGGCCGACGCACCATGCGACGAGCAGCATGGCGCCCGCGCGCAGCGCATGCATGCGCCGGTTGAGCCTGTTCATGTCCGATTTCCCCGGTTGGCGTATCGACGTCGCGCGGCGCCTGCCGGTCCGGCAAGCGACATCCGCACGACGTCGAGCGTACCGGCCGCTGGCGCAATAATCCTGAGCCGGACATGAAACGTTCTGAAAACCGGGGCGCGACGGCCCCGGCGGCGGCGGCAGGTCAGGCGGCCGCGTGATGCGCGGCGAGCAACGCCTCGAGAAACACGGCGGCCGGTTGCGCGCCGCTGATGACGGTGGATCCGATGCGCGTCGACGGCACCGACGCAATGCCGGCGCGCACCGCATCGGTCTCGAGCGCGATCACCGCGTCAAGCCCTTCGCCGGATGCGAGGAACGCCCGCACCGTGTCGCCCGGCAAGCCGGCGCCCACCGCGATCTCCACGAGCACGTCCGCATCGCCGATGTCGCGGCCGTCGCGGAAGTATGCGGCGAACAATGCATCGACGAGCGCCGCCGCACTGCCGCGCTGCTGCGCGAACCAGACGAGCCGGTGCGCGAGCCGGGTGTTCGGCGTACGCGCGATCCGCGCGTGATCGAACATCAGGCCCGCCGCGCGGCCGGCCTCGGCCACCTGCGCGTCGAGCGCCTGCGAGCGCGCCCAGCTGCCGAATTTCGCGCTGCGGTATGCCTTGCGATCGATGCCTGCGGCCGGCATCGCCGGGTTCAGTTCGAACGGCACGAACCTGACCTTCACGTCACCGGTCAGCCCCGCTGCGTCGATCGCCTCCGCGAGCCTGCGCTCGGCGATCCAGCACCACGGGCAGATGAGGTCGTAGGTGACCGTGACTTCGACGGAATTCATTGCGCTCTCCTGTTGATTGCAGTTTCAACGATAGCGCTTGCCGGCCGGCGATAGAATGCGAACGGCGCGCAACGGATCGTTGCGGCATGCACAAAGGCGACGACATGGACAAATTCTCCGCGCTGCGCGCGTTCGTGGAAGTGGCGGAAGCCGGCGGCTTCTCGAGCGCGGGACGCCGTCTCGACCTCGCGGCCTCGTCGGTCGTGCGCGCGGTGGATGCGCTCGAGGCGTCGCTCGGCACCGCGTTGCTGAACCGCACCACGCGCCAGGTCACGCTGTCCGATGCCGGCTCCATGTACTACGCGCGCGCGAAGCGGCTGCTCGAGGAACTCGCGGAAGCGGACGCGCTCGTCTCCGATCGCGGCGACGAGCCGTCCGGGCCGCTGCGCGTGTCGGTGCCGGTCGCGTACGGCGTGCGACGCATCGCGCCGCATGTCGCGGCCTTCCTCGCGCGCCATCCGAAACTCGACCTCGACCTGCAGCTCACCGACGAACGCGTCGATCTCGTCGCCGGCCGGATCGACGTCGCGATCCGGCTCGGCGAAGCGGCGCCTTCCGCGGAGGTCGTCGCACGGCAGCTCGCGACGTTCCAGCGCTACGTCGTCGCGAGCCACGACTATCTCGACGCGCACGGCACGCCGGCAACGCCGGGCGAACTGGTCGATCACGCGTGCGTGCGCTTTCACTTCGGCGGCGACCAGCAGGCGTGGTCGTTCGCCGATGCGCACGGCACGACGCGGGTGCTGGTCGCCGGGCGCCTGAAATCGAATCACAGTGAAGTGTTGCGCGAGGCCGTGCTCGACGGCGCCGGCATCGCGCTGCTGCCCGACTGGCTCGTCGATGCCGATGTCCAGTCGGGCCGCCTGCGCAGGCTGTTCGAAGCGTACGACGTCACGCCCGATGCGGCGCGCTCGGTCGTGACCGCGCTGTACCTGCCGAATCAGCGCGGCTCGAAGCGCGTCACCGCGTTCATCGATTTCGTCGAGGCGCTGGCCCGCGCGCAGCCGTGAGCCGCGCGACGCGGTGCGGCTTGCCGCGTTACCAGCCGAACTTCGCCTCCATGCCGACGTAGTCGGCATTGCGCGCGCCGAGCGCGCGAATCGAATCGGCGACCTGGAAATGCACGGCCTCGACCGCCAGCGCCACGTTCGCATTGACGAGCCAGTCGACGCGCGCCTGCGCATACATGCCCGTGCGCGCGCCGCCCTTGCCGGCCGTACCGGGCACCGCCTGCATCCCCTGTCCGTAGATCGCATCGGCGGTCGTCTGGCGCCACTGGAAACCGAACGCGGTCAGCACGGTCACGTTGCCGGCCGGCTTGAACGTCAGCGACGGCTTCACGTGAATCAGGTTGCTGTAGCCGGTGTAGCCGGCGAGCGTGAAGTAATAGCCGTTCGGGAACAGCGGATTGAACGTGCCCATGCGCCCGTCGCCGGGATGCTTGTCGCCCGACGCGCCGTCGACCTGGATGCCGATGCGCGGCGTGCCCGGCGCTTTCGCGAACGTGTAGCCGCCGAGCGCGCCGAACGCCCATGCGCCGATCGTGTCCTGGCCGATGTGGCCGGTCTGCAGCATCGCTTCGGCGTCCCAGTCGAACCCGGAAGACTTGCCCGCGTAGCGCATGTCGAACACGTCGCGCCGCTCGGTGCCGGCACCGGCGAGATAGCGCGCGTTGTCGCGCGTATAGCGTGACCAGTAGGCCGACAGTTCGCCGGGTCCCACGCCGCTGTGCTCGACGCGCACGCCGTCGAATCTCAGGTGACGGTTCGACACGTCGTCGAACACCGCGTCGTTGCGATATTGCACCGGGCGCGTCACATAGCCGATCAGCCGCCACTTGCCGATTTCGTAATCCGCCCACAGTGCGTCGAATGCCTGGCGCACGTTCGGGCCGTCCCGCACCGACACGAACCGCTGCAGGTCGAACGCCATCTCCTGCCGGCCGACACGCGCCTTGAACGTGCCGCCGCCCAGCTGATCGACATACGCGACGAACGCCTGCTCGATGTCGAGCTGATCCTTGTCCACCGTGCCGACCGTGTCCTTGCCGAACGGCCGCGCATCGACGAACTGGACGAACGCCTGGAAATGCCCGGCATAACGCAGGTCCGCATGCACCGTCGCGCGCTGGATCACGTAGTTGTCGTCGTGCGCGGCGCCGAGCCCGAACAGCGGCGCGTTGTTCAGCTCGAAACGCTCGCGCAGGTTCGCGCCGAGCGACAGGTAGGTCGACGGGTCGCCGCCGAGCGGGATGTACTTCAGCCCGTCGAGCGGCTTGCGCGGCACGCACGGATTCGCGAGCACCGACCAGTCTTCCTGCCAGCGGTTGAACAGCACCGCGGGCCGCTTCGCGGTGCACGTCGTGCCGGCGGCCGACGCGACCGGCGCCGCCGCCGCGGTGTCCTCGGCGGCGGCCGCCGTCCCGGCGTACGTCGTCGCGACGCCGCCCGCCAGCACGGCGGCCGGCAGCACGCCCCGCCACGCCCACCTCATCGCCCGATGCGCCATTACTTCGACCGCGCGTGGATCTCGGCGACGTAGCCGCCCGGGAACTGCACGAGCGCCGCATCGCGCCCGTCCGACGTGAAGGGCGGCACCAGCACGGTCACGCCGGCGGCCTTGGCCTTCTCCAGCGTGGCGGCGAGGTCCGGCACTTCATAGCCCGTCATTTCGCGCCCGAACGGATACGGCAGACGGCCGTCGGTCGCCAGCACCGTCATCTTGCCGAAGCCCGACTCGATGCGGATGCGGCGATACGTGTCGTTCGGCCGGCCGATCTCGATGCCCGGCGCCTTGCGCACGTCGGACACGACCTTGCCGCGCGAGAACGCGACGAAGTCGTGCACCAGCTTGCTCGCGCTTTCCGGCGACACGTACACGCGGTTTTCCGGCACCGTCTGCAGCGGGTCGTAGTGCGGCGCCTGGGTGTGCCAGTACAGCTGCATGTTCACGCCGCCCGGCCAGCGGATGATCGCGTCGCGGCCGATCGGATCGGGGAACGTGTCGACGACCACGTCCGCGCCGTGCGCGCGCGCCGATTTCATCGCGACGTCCATGTCGGTGACGAGATAGCCGGTGCGCTCCTCGCAGAACGGATACGGGATCGGCGTCTTGAAGCCGAACACCGAGATCGTGCCGAACGGCGTCAGCACGAGCTGCGACATCGTCTGGCTCGGTGTCGGCGTGACCTGGAACACGCCCTGTTGCGACTTCTTGCCGCCGAACGTCGCGACGAAGCTGTCGGTGAAGCGGTCGAAGTCTTCCGGCGCGACGCACACGTGCGTCGTGTCGTATTGCGGGCCGACCGCGACGGCCGGCACCTTCCCTGACGAGGTATCGAGCAGGCGCGTCTCGTCCGCGTGGGCCGGCGCGCTCGCCAGCAATGCGCCGAACATGGCCGTCGATGCGGCCATCATCCGCAATACCTGTCGCAACTTCAGTGCAATCATCGAAATCTCCTTGAAAATGACAAGCGCGGCCATACGCCGCGCGCGGATTCAGCGTGACGCCGGCCCGTCGTCGGGCCGGCCGGATCGATAGGCGAGGAAGCACAAGGCCGCGAGCGGCAACGCCAGCGCCCAGAAGGCGGCGGACACGTAGGCTGCGGCCCCCGCGCCGGCCCCGAGCGCGAAGCCCGCGACCGGCGGCAGCGTGCGCCGCAGCCGCACGCGCGCGGCTTCGCGTTCGGCCGGCGCGGCGAGCGGCACGAGCCAGTCGAATGCATCGATCACCGCCTGCGTGACGTTGCCCGTCATCACCGTGTTGGCGACGACCGAGCGCGCCGTCAGCCGGCCGTGCGCGTTCTGGACGCCCATCGCCGCGGCGCCGAGCAGGCCGCACAGGATCGTGCGCGGCGCGTCGGCGTCCGCGATCGGCGACGCCATCACGCCGGCCAGCATGAACCCGGCCAGCAGCACGGCCTGCAGTGCATACAGCGAACGCGCGCGCGGGCCGTGGCCGAGCGAACGCATCCGGTGGTCGAGCACGCGCGCGCCGACGATGCCGGCGATGAAGGCCGGGAATGCGAGCCACTTGATCACGAGCCCTTGCCCGACGCCGGCCAGCCCCGAGCCGATCAGGATGAAGTTGCCGGTGACGTGCGCGGTGAACAGGCCGAACAGCGCGACGAAGCCGAGCGTGTCGACGTAGCCGGCGATCGATGCGAGAAACACGTCCTCGCCGCGCACGTGGTCGGGTGCCGCGGCCGCGGTTACCGGCTGCGTCGGCATGGCCCGGCTTCCTGGATGGCGACGGTTGCGCCGGCGCACGTGCTGCCTGCGTCCGGCGAGATCTGATCACGCATGTTCCGCTCCGGTTGCGCCGCACGGCCCGGTGCGCCGACTGGCGTCCGGCCCATGCGGCGGTTCGACAGCAAGACTAGTCAACGCACGTCTTAATGTCATGGCGGCGCCGCTGAATTTTTCTGAAAATGCCGCTCGCGCGCCCGACGGGATGGCCAGCGCGGCGCGGCGCGGACCACCGCGCGCGTCGCGTCGAAAGCCGCGCCGCAAACCGGATTCGCGCTCCCGAACGTGCTATTTTTCGATCGATAGCTTAAGCGCGCCATCAGGAGCCGATGCATGACCGAAAGAAAACGCAGCACGCCGGCCCGCGAGCGCGGGACGGACGCCGACGGCAACGCCGTCACGCCGGGCCGGCGCCTCGCGCCGGAAGCGCGCGAGCGGCAGATCGTCGAGAAGGCGATCGAGCACTTCGCGACGCACGGCTTTTCCGGCAGCACGCGCGAGCTCGCGCGGCAGATCGGCGTCACCCAGCCGCTCTTGTACCGGTACTTCCCGAGCAAGGAAGCGCTGATCGACCGCGTGTACGACGAGATCTACACGTGGAGTCCCGACTGGGAAAAACTGATCGCGGATCGCACGGTCCCGCTGCAGGAACGGCTCGTCGCGTTCTATCGCGCGTACGCGCAAACCATCCTGCGGCGCGAATGGATCCGCACCTTCATCTTCGCGGGGCTCAGCCGCGAGGGTTTCAACACGCGCTACCTGTCGCGGCTGCGCGAACGCGTGTTCCTGCCGGTGCTGCGCGAGTTGCGGCACGAGTACGACATCGCGACGCCGGCGACCGAGGCACAGCGCAACGCGGAAATCGAACTGGTCTGGAGCCTGCACGCGAGCATCTTCTATTTCGGCGTCCGCAAGTGGGTCTATGGCCTGCCGGTGCCCGACGATCTCGACACCGAAATCGAGCGGCTGGTCGACGCGTTTCTCCACGGCACGCCCGCTACGCTGAAGCAGCTCGCGTCCGGCGCGGGCGGCCGGCGCCGCCGGCGCGCGTAATTCGGCGCGGCGCGCGCCGCCAGACGATTTCAGAACAATTTATCCGGCGCGCCGATCGCTTCGCCTATCCTCGAACGGCATCTGCGCCCGCCTCCGGCTGCGCGCACACCGAACCGGACAGGGACCACGCCATGACCCACGACGCGCCTTCGATCACGCATCACACCGTCACCGCGAACGGCATCCGCCAGCACTACATCGATGCCGGCAGCGGGCCGGTCGTCGTGCTGCTGCACGGCTTCCCGGAAACCAGCTTCGCGTGGCGCTTCCAGATCCCGGCGCTGGCGCGGCGCTACCGCGTGATCGCGCCCGACCTGCGCGGCTACGGCGAAACGGACAAGCCTGCCGCCGGCTACGACAAGCGCAACATGGCGCGCGACGTAGCCGGGCTGCTCGATGCGCTCGGCATCGGCCGCATCGCGCTCGTCGGCCACGATCGCGGCGCGCGTGTCGCGACGCGCTTCTCGAAGGACTTCCCCGAGCGCGTCGACCGGCTCGTCGTGATGGACAACGTGCCGACGCGCATCGTCGCGCAGAACATGACCGCGCAAACCGCGCGCGCGTACTGGTTCTTCCTGTTCCACCAGGTGCCCGACCTGCCCGAGGCGCTGATCGCCGGCAAGGAAGCCGAGTGGCTGAGCCACTTTTTCTCCGACTGGTGCTACAACCCGCACGCGATCTCCGGCGACGCGTTCGACACGTACGTGCGTGCGTACCGGCGCCCGGGCGCCGTGCGCGGCGCGCTGGCCGACTACCGCGCGAACGCGGAGGACGTGAAGCAGGATCTCGTCGACGCCGACGTCCCGATCGCCTGCCCGACGATGGCCATCTGGGGCGAGGATTTCTATGCGGTCGGCAAGCTGTTCGACATGAAGTCCGTGTGGGAAAGCATGGCGACCAACCTGCGTGCCGAGCCGATCGCGCAATGCGGGCACCTGCCGCAGGAGGAGCAGCCGGAGCGCGTGAACGCGTTGCTGCTCGACTTCCTCGAGCACTGGGAAGGTTGAACCGCCGCGTGCGGCGAATCATCGGGAGAAAGCAATCATGAGCGACGTTTCGGGCCCGTCGGCGATCGTCGTCGGCGGATCGGTGGGCGGACTGTTCACGGCAACCGCGCTGCGAGCGGCCGGCTGGCGCGTCAAGGTGTTCGAGCAATCGCCGAACGATCTCGACAGCCGCGGCGGCGGCATCGTGCTGCAGCCGCCGATCGAGCGCGCGTTCGCATTCGGCGGCGTGCCGGTGCCGCGCGATGCGGGCGTCGATTCGGGCGACCGGATCTACGTCGACGAACACGACCGGATCGTGCAGCGCTTTTACATGCCGCAGACGCAGACCGCCTGGAACGTGATCTACACGGCGCTGAAGCGCGCGCTGCCCGCCGACGTCCTGCACGCCGGCGTCGCGTTCGACCGGTTCGAGCAGGACGGTGCGCGCGTGATCGCGCACTTCTCGGACGGCCGCGTCGAGCAGGCCGACCTGCTGGTCGGCGCCGACGGCGGCCGCTCGGCCGTGCGCGCGCAGCTGCTGCCCGATGCGCGGCCCGCATACGCGGGGTATGTCGCGTGGCGCGGGCTCGTCGACGAGCACCTGCTTCCCGATACGGTGCTGCAGGTGCTGCGCGACCGCTTCACGTTCCAGCAAGGCGACGCCCATCTGTTCCTGACCTATCTGGTGCCCGGCCGCGACGGCGCGATCGCGCCCGGCAAGCGGCGCGTGAACTGGGTCTGGTACCGGCGGCTCGCGCAGGATCACCTGCCGTCGCTGTTTCTCGGCCAGGACGGCACGCAGCGCGACGGCTCGCTGCCGCCCGGTGCGATGCGCGACGACAACCGGCTCGAACTCGTGAACGCCGGCCGCCGGATGCTCGCACCGACGCTCGCCGCGCTCGTCGACGCGACCCAGGCGCCGTTCGCCCAGGCGATCTTCGATCTCGCGGTCGAGCGCATGGCGTTCGGCCGCGCCGTGCTGCTCGGCGACGCGGCCTGCCTCGTGCGGCCACATACGGCCGCCGGTGTCGCGAAAGCGGCGGAGAACGCGGTCGGTCTTGCCGAGGCGCTGCGCGGCGGCGTGCCCGCCACCGCGTTCGACGCCGCGCTGTCGCGCTGGGAGGCCGCGCAGCTCGCGGCCAATGCGTCGCTGTCCGCGCTCGGCATCTCGCTCGGCACGCGGATCATGGGACGCGCGTGACCGGCCGGCCGCCGTGTGCGGGCCCGATCGTTTGCATCGGCCGCCGATTCGTGATTCCAGGTCAAAAATGATTTCGCCGGCGGCCCGTTTTTCCGCGGCGTCGGGATACCTATATTGGCTGCACTCGCAACGACGACGACGTGGTTGCGGTTCACTCGACCCGATAGGTACCCCTGATGAAAACGCTCGTTTCTTCCACGCTTGCCGCACTGATCATCGCCACGCCGGCCATTTCGTTCGCGCAGCAGCATGACCGCCCGCTGACCCGCGCCGAAGTTAAGGCCGAAATGGCCCGCCTCGCGGCCGTCGGCTATACGCCGGCACTGGACCACAACCAGTATCCGGTCGCGATCCTCGCCGCCGAAAAGCGCGTGCGTGAAAACGCCGGCGCGCAAGCGGCATCGAACACCGCACCGTCCGCCGACACGACCGGCTACGGCAGCGAAGGCACCAGCACCAGCGCATCCGGCCGCGCACTGACGACCAACGGCCGCGACGCGATCTATCGCGGTCATTGAGCGGCATCGACGCGCGCGCGAGCACCTTGCCCGCCACGCGCCCCCGCTCGTCCGTCCCCTCCGCATCGCCGGCCCGAATCGCCTGAACAGGCATTCGGGCCGCGCGTCGTCGCGCCGCTTCCCGCATCACGCCCCTGCCGCGCGCATCGTCGCCGCACCGCGCGATTCGTGACTGCGCAGTACAAGTTCTTATGACGCCGCGTCCGTTTATCCATCGCGCGCCACGCACGATACTGCGCACCATCCGGCGCCGTGCGCGTCATTCGATACCCCGAACAACATGAACAGCTACCCAGGATTGAAGCGCTTCGCGCGACCGGCCGTGCTGGCCGCCCTTCCGCTCGCCGCATTGCTCGCGTTGACGGGCTGCCGGTCGGACGACACCGCGCCGGCCCCGAAGCCGAACGTGATCGTCAGCGCGCCCGTCGCGCGCAACGTGAACGACGTCGACGTCTACACGGGCCGTTTCGAAGCGGTCGACACGGTCGACGTGCGCCCGCGCGTGAGCGGCTATCTCGAACGCGTCGCGTTCCAGGACGGCGCGACCGTGAAAAAAGGCGACCTGCTGTTCGTCATCGATCCGCGCCCGTACCAGGCGGCGGTGACGGCCGCGCAAGGCACGCTCGAGCGCGCGCAGTCGCAACTGAAGCTGAGCCGGCAGGATTTCGAGCGGGCCAGCGTCCTGATCAAGACCGACACCATCGCGCAGAGCCTGTACGACCAGCGCCGCCAGGCCGTGCAAAGCGCGCAGGCCGACGTGACGAGCGCGCAAGGCGCGCTCGAACGCGCGCGGCTCGACCTGTCGTTCACGCGCATCGTCGCGCCGATGTCGGGGCGCATCAGCCGCAAGCGCGTCAGCGAGGGCAACCTCGTGAAGGGCGGCGACAGCGAAGCCACGGTGCTGACGACGATCGTTTCGCAGGACCCGATCGACATCTACTTCGACGTCGACGAGGAAAGCTACCTGCGCTACACGCGCGAAGCCGCGCAACATGGCGGCAGCGCGTCGTCGCGACAGGTGGCGATCGCGCTGCCGGGCGACGCGAAGCCGTCGCTGTCGGGCACGATGGATTTCGTCGACAACCGCCTCGACGATTCGACCGGCACGCTGCGCCAGCGCGCACGCGTCGCGAATCCGGACGGACGCCTGAGCCCCGGCCAGTTCGGCCGCGTGTCGCTGTCGAGCCGCGTCGCGCACGCGGCGCTGCTCGTGCCGGATTCGGCCGTCGCGACCGACGCGACGCGCCGCGTACTGTATTTCGTCGACGCGAACGGCACCGTGTCGGTGCGCCCGGTGACGCCCGGCCGCCTGTTCGGCAACCTGCGCGAAATCGATGCGGGGCTGAAGGCCGGCGACCGCGTGATCGTCGACGGCTTCCAGCGCGTGCAGGCCGGCGATCAGGTCAACGCGGTGCCGCGTGCGATCGATGCGGCTCAGATGGCGAATGCGACGAATTCCGAAAAAGTTGCGAACGCAACCGCTGCGTCCAGCACCGCGACCGGGAGCGCGCAATGAACCTCGGCCGCCTGTCCGTCCAGCAGCCGGTGCTCGCGATCGTCCTGTCGATCGTGCTGACCATCGCCGGCGCGCTGGCCTATTTCTCGCTCGCGGTGTCCGAGTATCCGGACATCGCGCCGCCGACCGTCGTGATCCAGGCGAGCTACCCGGGTGCGTCCGCGGAAACCGTGTCGCAAACCGTCTCGACCCCGATCGAGCTGGAAGTGAACGGCGTCGAGGACATGCTGTACATGTACAGCCAGGCGACCTCCGACGGCAGCCTGAACATCACCGCGACGTTCAAGCCCGGCACCGACGTCGACAAGGCGCAGGTGCTGGTGCAGAACCGCGTCGCGCTCGCGACGCCGCGCCTGCCCGAGCCCGTGCAGCGCAGCGGCGTGTCGGTCCGCAAGTCGTCGCCGACGCAGCTCGGCACGATCTTCATCTACTCGCCCGACCAGCGCTACGATCCGCTGTACGTGTCGAACTATGCGATCCGCAACGTCGCCGACGTGCTGAAGCGGATCGACGGCGTCGGCGACATCAACCCACTCGGCGCACGCGAATACTCGATGCGCATCTGGCTCGACCCGGAGCGTGTCGCGTCGTTCGGCCTGAGCCCGCGCGACCTCATCGCCGCGGTGCGCGCGCAGAACACGCAGCTCGCGGGCGGCGTGGTCGCGCAGGCGCCGATCACGAACCAGGCGTTCCAGCCGAACCTGATCTTCGAAGGGCGCCTGAAGCGGCCCGAGGATTTCAGCGACATCGTCGTCAAGCAGGGGCAGGACGGGCGTCTCGTGCGGCTGAAGGACGTCGCGCGCATCGAGGTCGGCGCGCTCGCGTACGCGACCGACAGCTACATGCTGCGCCACCCGACCATCGCGCTGCAGGTGCTGCAGCAGCCCGGCGCGAACGCGGTCGCGACGATGGACGCGGTCGAGAAGAAGATGACCGAGCTTGGCAAGGCGTTCCCGAAGGGCATCGTCTACAACATCGGCTACAACCCGACCGCGTTCATCGGCGACAGCATCCACGAACTCGTGAAGACCATCTACGAGGCCGTCGTGCTCGTGGTGTTCGTCGTGCTGCTGTTCCTGCAGGGCTGGCGGCCTTCGATCATCCCGATCCTGTCGATTCCGGTGTCGCTGGTCGGCACGTTCGCGGCGATGGCCGTGCTCGGCTACTCGATCAACAACCTGACGCTGTTCGGCCTCGTGCTCGCGGTGGGGATCGTCGTCGACAACGCGATCGTCGTGGTCGAGAACGTCGAGCGGCACCTGGCGGCCGGCGCCGCGCCGCGCGATGCGACGCTGCTGACGATGAAGGAAGTCGGCGGTGCGCTGTTCGCGATCACGCTGGTGCTGTGCGCGGTGTTCGTGCCGACCTCGTTCATTCCGGGCATCTCCGGCCAGTTCTTCCGCCAGTTCGGCGTGACGATCGCCGTGTCGACCGCGATCTCGTTCTTCACGTCGGTCACGCTCGCGCCCGCGCTGTCCGCGATGATGCTGAAGGCGCACGACCCCGCGCACGATGCGCCGGCGTCGACGTCGCGCACGGCCGCGCTGCTTGCGCCGCTCATGCGCGCGGTGCAACGTTTCGCAGATGCATTCAACCGCGTGTTCCAGCGCGTGTCGGACGCCTACGGCGCGCTGGTCAGGAAGCTCGTGCGGATCATCCCCGCGATGAGCGTGCTGTACGTCGTGCTGATCGCGGCGACCGGCTATCTGCTGGTATCGAGCCCGAAGGGCTTCATTCCCGCGCAGGATCGCGGCTACCTGGTGGTGCTGGTGCGCACGCCCGACGGCGCGACGCTCGAACGCACGAGCGCGGTCGCGCGCAAGATCGAGGACATCGCGCTGTCGGTGCCGGGCGTCGCGCGCGTGCCGGTGTTCTCCGGCGTCAATGCGGCCACCGGCACGAATTCGGCGAACAGCGCCGGCCTGTTCCCGGTGTTCAAGCCCTGGCCCGAACGCAAGGCGCAGGGCCTCACCATCGACACGATCGCGGCCGAGCTGCGCAAGCGCCTCGCGGGCATCACCGAAGCGTCGATCGTCGTCGCGATGCCGCCGCCGGTGCAGGGCCTCGGCAGCACGGGCGGCTTCGCGATGCGGCTCGAAGACCGCAACGGCCTCGGCACGGCCGCGCTCGCGAAGGCGACGCAGGATCTCGTCGAAGCCGCGAACCGCACGCCCGGCATGGTCGGCGTCTACACGCCCTACTCGGCGACGAGTCCGCAGGTTCACGTCGAGCTCGATCGCGAGAAGGCGGAGATGCTCGGCGTGCCGAGCCAGGAGATCAATGACGCGGTCGAAACGTATTTCGGCTCGACCTACATCAACGACTTCAACATCGTCGGGCGCACCTATCGCGTCACCGCGCAGGCCGACCTGCCGTTCCGCGTGACGGCCTCCGACCTCGGGCGCCTGAAGGTGCGCAACCGCGACGGCGACATGGTGCCGATCGGCAGCGTCACGCGCATCGACGACACGCTCGGCGTCGATCGCGCACCGCGTTACAACCTGTATCCGGCCACCGAGATCAACGGCGATACCGCACCCGGCCTCGGTTCCGGTTTTGCGATCAAGACGATGGAGACGCTCGCGAAGCAGGTGCTGCCGCCGGGCATCTCGTTCGAATGGACCGACTTGTCGTACCAGCAGACCACGGCCGGCAACACGGGGCTGCTCGTGTTCCCGCTGTGCGTGCTGCTCGTCTATCTGGTGCTCGCCGCGCAGTACGGCAGCTGGAGCCTGCCGGTGTCGATCCTGCTGATCGTGCCGATGTGCCTGCTGGCCGCGTCGCTCGGCGTGCGCGCGCTCGGCCAGGACGTGAACATCCTCACGCAGATCGGCTTCATCGTGCTGGTCGGGCTCGCCGCGAAGAACGCGATCCTGATCGTCGAGGTCGCGCGGCAGCTCGAGGCCGACGGCCGGGAGCTGGTCGACGCGGTGGTCGACGCGTGCGTGCAGCGGCTGCGCCCGATCGTGATGACGTCGCTCGCGTTCATTCTCGGCGTGCTGCCGCTCGTGATCTCCGAAGGCGCCGGCGCGGAAATGCGCCAGGCGGTCGGCGCGGCCGTGTTCTTCGGGATGATCGGCGTGACGTTCTTCGGGCTGCTGTTCACGCCCGTGTTCTATGTGCTGGTCCGCCGGCTCGCGACGCGCAAATCCGGCGTCGCGGCGGCGGCCGCGGAGGTGGTGCAATGAAATTCATCCGACTCGTGGCCGCGCTGTCCGCGGCGGCCGTCCTGACCGCGTGCACGAGCGCGCCGGTCGCCACCGTCGCCCCGCCGCCGCTCGCCGCGACCTACGCGAACGCGGATCTCGTCGCCGCCGGCCCTGCCGCCGCGACCGACGCGTGGTGGCACGGCTTTCACGATCCGATTCTCGACCGGCTGGTCGATCGCGCGCTCGCGAACAACCTCGACCTGAAGGCAGCGGTCGCGCGCATCGACGCGGCGCGCGCGGTACGGATCGGCGCCGCGTCGCAGTGGTTCCCGTCGCTCGACCTGAATGCGGATGCCGGCCGCCGGCGGCTGTCCGCGTCGCAGGCGTTCCCGACCGACACGCCGACGACCGGCAATGCGTTCGACCTGAATGCGAGCGTCGCGTGGGAAATCGACATCTTCGAGCGCATCCGCCAGGGCGTGTCGGCCGCCGACGCCGACATCGCGTCCGCGCAGAACGACGCGGCGGCCGTGCGGATCGCGACGATCGACGAAACCGTGCGCACCTACGTGACGGTGCGCGGGCTCGAGCAGCGGCTCGCGCTGGTCGAGGCGAACGCAGAGAGTCAGCGCGGCACCGAGGCATCGACGCGGCGCCTGTTCGACGCGGGCGTCGTGCCGATCGCCGACGTCGACCGCGCCGCCGCGCAGGCGGAAACCACGCTTGCCGAGTTGCCCGCGCTGCAGTTGCAGCGGCAGGCCGCGATTCACCGCTTGTCGATCATCACCGCGGCGACGCCGCAGGACGTCTATGCGCAACTCGATCCGCCCGCGCCGGGGCCGGTGTGGACGGCAGCGGCGCCGGGCATCGGCACGCCGGCCGACCTGCTGCGCCGCCGGCCCGACGTGCGCGCCGCCGAAGCGAGGGTCGTCGCCGCGTATGCACGCATCGGCGTGGCCGAAGCCGATCTCAAGCCGCACCTGCAGCTGATCGGCGTGATCGGCGCGGCCGTCGACGGCTTCTCCGGCGCGACGCTCGCGCGTTCGCTCGCCTGGATGGCCGGCGCCGGCGCGAGCGCGCCGCTGTTCGACGGCGGACGGCGCCGCAGCATCGTCGCGTTGCGACGCGCGCAGGCCGATCAGGCCGTCGCCGCCTATCGCTCCGCCGTGCTCGGCGCGGTCAGCGACGTCGAAACGTCGCTCGCCGCAACCGCCCGCGATCACAGCCGGACCGAGCGCCTCGAACGCGCGGCGTCGAATGCGCGCGATGCCTATGCGCAGATCAACCGGTCGTGGCGCAGCGGCGAATCGGCGTTCATCGACACGCTGGAGGTGCAGCGCTCGCTGCTCGCGGCCGAGGATTCGCTCGCGCAGGCGCGCACCGACGAGATGCTCGCGCAGGTCAGGCTGATGACCGCGCTCGGACAATAGTCGGGTTGGTGCGATGCGGCTGGTGCGGCGCATCGGTCGCGTTGGTCGCGTCGGTCGCCATGAAAAAAAGCGACGTGCCCGATATCGATCGAACACGTCGCCCTTCGCACGAGACGAGCGGCGGTTTGCGCGCCCCTTCAGTCGATATCGCCGCCTTCCTTCAGCTGTGCGCTCAAGTAGTCCAGAAAACTGACGATGCGCGACGACAGCGTCGCGTTGCGATAGTAGACCGCATGAATCGGCTGGCGGAATTCGGTCGTGTCGTCGACCAGCACTTCGACGAGACTGCCGTCGCGGCGATGGGTGCCCGTCATGTAGTCGGCGAGGCACACGATGCCCGCGCCGTTAAGCGCGAGCGTCAGCAGCGTCTCGCCGCTCGACGCCTGCAGCGCGGGATGGATCCGGTATACGTCGCCGTCCGCGGTGCGCAGCGGCCAGTGGTTCAGCGTTTCGGGCTGCACGAAGCCGAGCAGCGTATGGTCCGCGAGATCGGCCACGCGCGTCGGCACGCCGGCCTTCTCCAGGTACGCGGGGCTCGCGAGAATGCGCAGCCGGCTGCTGCCGAGCTTGCGCGCGTGCAGCGTCGAATCGCGCAGCTCGCCGATCCGGATCGCGACGTCGGTGCGCTGTTCGAGCAAGTCGATGATTTCGTCGCTGGTATGCAGTTCGGCCGCGATCGCCGGAAACGCTTCGCGAAAGCCCGGCATCATCGGCGCGATCACGTGCTGCATGAACGGCATCGCCGCGTTGATGCGCAACCGCCCGGCCGGCTTCTCGCGCTGGCTGGCGAGCTGTTCCTCGGCGAATTCGACCGACGCGATGATCTCGCGCGCGTATTCGAGGAACAGCGTGCCCTCTTCCGTCACTTCGAGCCGGCGCGTCGTGCGGCGAATCAGCGTCGTGTCGAGCTTTTCCTCGAGACGCCGCAGGATCCGGCTCATCACCGACGTCGGCTGGTGGAGCTTGTCCGCCGCCCCCGTCAACGAGCCGGTATCGGCGATGGTCACGAATGCGAGCATCTCGTCGAGGGTGGTCTTCATGGTCGGGAATCGGTGACGGTTTCAGAACCGTCACGATAGTGCCGCAGCGCCCGTTTGATAAGCGAGAGCCGACGCGAATCATAGTTGATTCAGATTCAAGAATGCGCGGCTAATATTGTCCGACCGATGCGATCGCAGGCCGGGGGGCGCACGCGCCCGGGAGGGCGCGTGTTGCGTGTTGCGTGTTGCGTGTTGCGTGTTGCGTGCTGCGTGCTGCGTGCTGCGTGCTGCGTGTTGCGTGTTGCGTGCTGCGTGCTGCGTGCTGCGTGCTGCGTGTTGCGTGCTGCGTGCTGCGTGCTGCGAAGCAATTCTGCGGCGTCAGGCCGCGATCGGCATGTCGTGGCGGATCCAGTCCTGCATCGCGCCATGCTGCGGCGCCCAGCCGAGTTCCTGCCGCGCGCGCACGGCTTTCACGCGGCTGTTCGACGCCAGCGAGAAATGCGCGCGCGAGTGGCCGAGCACCTGCTCGGCCTCGGCGATGTCCCACTCGACGACCGACGGCAAACCGAGACGCGCGGCGAGCGCCGCGCCGATGTCCGCGAACGACGCTTCGCCGTTCTCCGCGAAATACAGCGCGCCGGGCGCCGCGTGCCGCATCGCGCGCACGTAGAGATCGGCGACGTCCTCGACATGCACGTTCGACCAGCGGTTCAACCCCTTGCCGATCACGCGGACCGCGCCGGCCTCGCGCGCGATCGCCGCGAGCAGCGGAAGCTGCGCGCTGTCGCGCCGGATGCCGAGCCCGTCGCCGTAGATCATGCTGTTGCAGATCACCGCCGAGCGGATGCCGAGCGTCGCCGCCGACATCACGAGCTGATCGATCGCGCGGCGCTCGGGCTTGGCCGGCGCGACGACCGGCGTCGCTTCGTCGAACACCGGCGCGTCGCCGTGCGCGCCCTGTGCGTCGTCCGCGATCACGCTGGTGCCGCTCGTATGCAGGAAGGTCTTGCCCGAGCCGCTCAGCGCCGCGACGATCGTCTCGACCGATGCGCGGTGGTCGCTGCTCGCCGCGTTGATCACGCAGTCCGCGTCGCTCGCGAACGCATGCAGCAGCGCCGTGTCGTCGAGCGTGCCGATGACCGGCAAGATGCCGGCTGCCGCGAGTGTCGCGGCCTTCTCGCCGTTGCGCGCCAGCCCGGTGACGACATGCCCTTCCGATACTAGCCGTGTGGCCACCGAGCCGCCGATGTAGCCGGCCGCGCCCGTCACGAATACCTTGATGCCCTTCATCCACCGCTCCGATGGCGAGGCCGCGAAACTGCCCGCGCCTCGCGGAAATGAGTCGGCCCGCGCGCACCGGTGTCGGATGGGCGCGGGCCGTCGATGCCGGCCGTGCTGCGCGTCGAACCTGCGCAACGCGGCCTGTAGCGTCAGTATCGATGCCGCGCGCGCCCGGCGAAAGAGGCCGATCGTGAAAAGAGTTTTGATCCGGGCGGGAAGATCGGCGCCGGCGCCGCGTCAGTGCCGGATCCTCCAGGCTACGGCTTGCCGCCCAGCGACTCGACGATCCGGTACGCAGTCTTCACGCGATCCTCGATCGGAAAGCTGCGGTTCGCGAGCATCACGATCGCGAGCCGCTTCGCGGGGACGAACGCGACATAGGTACTGAAGCCGTTGGTCGACCCCGTCTTGTTGATCCACGCGTCCGGGCGCGGTGCGAGCGGCGGCTTGAGTTCGGTCGCGGGCGTCGCATCGTGGAGCATCGGCGGCGCATTCCCCGCGAGCAGCGTCGGCAATGCGACCGGATACGGATACTGTTCCCAGATCAGGTCCTGCGTGAACGGCCCCGCGCGGAAATAGCCGGTGTGCGTGCGTTCGAGCGCACGCTGCAGCCGCGGCGCCGTTTCGACGAGCCCCATGTTCGCCTGCACGAAGCGCAACAGGTCGGCCGCCGTCGTCCTGACGCCGTACGCCGGCTGCCACAGCATGCCGCCCGTCATCCGGATCGGCTTGCCGTCCTGCGTATAACCCTGCGCATAGTCGGCCTGCCGCGCGGCGGGCACGTTGATGTAGGTGTGCGTCATCCCGAGCGCGGGAAACAGCCGCTGTTCCATCAGCCCCGCGAAGTCGCGATTCATCGCCTTCGCGGTGAGCTGCCCGAGCATCCCGATCGCGACGTTCGAATAGGTGCGGCGCGTGCCCGGCGCGTACGCGGGGCGCCACGCGTCGAGATAGCGCATCAGGCCCGCGTCGTCGCGGATGCTGTCGGGCACCTGCAGCGGCATCCCGCCGGGCGTGTGCGTGCCAAGCTCGAGCAGCGTCACGCGGCCGAACGGCTTGCCCCGCAGCGCGGGCAGATACTTGTCGGCCGGATCCGTGAGCGACAGCTCGCCGCCCTCCTGCGCGTCGGATGCGAGCGTCGCGGTCAGCGTCTTGCTGACGGAGCCGATCTCGAACAGCGTGTCGCCGGTCACCGGCTGGCCGGTTTGCGTCGACATCACGCCGTAGTCGAACACATAAGGCTTGCCGTCGGCGACGATGCCGATCGCCATGCCGGGAATGGCGAACTGCTTCATCAGCGGTGCGACGTGGCGGGTTACGGTGTCGTGAATCTCGTCCTGCGTGGCGGCGGCCGCGCGGCCGGCCGTGGTGGCGGCGCATGCGGCGACGAACAGGGTCGCGGCGATGCGGATCGCGTTGAATCGCATGGGTGCGGTTCCTTCGATTTTCATATGGTTGCATGAACAACGGATTCGGCCGCGCCGCGCGGACGCCGCGCCAGCCGTCCCGTCGAAGCAGGACTATCCGCTGCCGGCCGCCAGCCGACAATCGACGATATGTTGCGCGAGCCTAAAGAAAATCTTATGCGGCGCGTGAACCGGTCCCGCGCGTGTCAGTCCGGCAAGCGGTCGAGAAACGCCAGCATCGCGGCATTGAAGCGCGCCGGCCGCTGCAGCGGCGCGAAATGGCTCACGCCCGGCAGGATCGTCAGCGTTGCGCCCGGAATCGTGCGCGCGAGATACGCCGCATGGTCGGGGCGGATGAACTCGTCGTGCTCGCCCTGCACGATCGCGACCGGCACGGCGACCGCCGCGAGGTCGGCCGCGCGGTAATCCGGTTGCGTGCGCATCATTTCGCTGACGGCGGCAACGAACGCGTCGAAACGGTCCGGCGTCGCGGACAGCCGCACGTAGTCCTTGCGGTGCCGCGCGAAGCAGCGGTCGATCAGCGGGCTCGGCACCATCTCCTTCGTGCCGCCCGGATCCATGTTGCACGCGAAGAAGAACACGCCCGCCGCACGCGCCGGCGCGCGGGCGGCCAGCACGAGCGACACGCACGCGCCATCGCTCCAGCCGACGAAGCGTGCGCGCCCGATGCGCAGCGCATCGAGCACCGCCAGCACGTCGGAGGCCATGCGTTCGTAGGAATAGGGGCGATCGTCACGCGTGCTGCGGCCGTGGCCGCGGCTGTCGATCACGATCGCGCGGTAGCCGGCCGCGAGCAGCGCCGGCACCTGGTTGCCCCAGTTGCCGCCGTGGCCGAGGCCACCGTGCAGCAGCACGACGGGCGGGCCGTGGCCGAACGACGCGTGCCAGATGCGCGCGCCGTCGTGATCCAGCCATCCTTCGGCGTCGGCCGCCGGCAGCGGCGTGCCGCCTTGCGCGTCGAAGCGGACGAGGTCGTCGTCGGCGAATTCCGCGTTCATCGTTCTGCCGTCCTTGCGAGGGAGACGAGCTTGCGATTGTAATGCGCGGGACGGCGTGCCGCGACGCGTCCGCGCGCTGCGGTGGGCGACGGCGCGGCGCCGTGCCGTGCCTTCAGGCCTGCGTCGACACCAGCGCGCCGGACGTCGAGCCGCCCGACTTCTGGATCGCCTGCGCAAGCTGCGCGATCGCCGTCGACAGCGCGGCGGAGATCGTGCTGGCTTCCGCGCCCAGCGTCTGCTGCTCGAGTGCCGCCGCCGGATCGTGCTTCGCGCGCTGCGCGGCCGCCGCCATCTGCTGCTGCAGTTGCGCAAGCTGTTTCTGCAAGCGCTCGATGAGTTGCTTCAACTGCTTGACCGCGGGATCCTCGGCCGGGGATCCCGACGCGCCCAGTGTCTGCCCTGCGCCGTCCGACTGCGCGGCACCACCCGCCGGCGTCGACGCGGCGGACGTCGCCGTCGACGCGGCACCGGTGCCGGACGGATCGGCGGTCGCGTTGCCAGCGGCTGGCGAGGTCTGCGCGGCGGAAGAAGGGTCGATCTGCATCGTGTCGGTCCGTAGTGAGTGTGCGACTCGGGTCGGTTGAACAGGGGAAACCTTCCAACCGGTTTACGGTATTCGTCGGATGAAACTTGAGCCCCGCCTTTCCAGCTGCCCTGAGATGCCCAGAGATGCCCGCGCCGTGCGCGTACCGCCGATCGTCGCGAAGGGGCCAGATTGGCCGGCCGTCGACGCTGGTAAAATCGCCGGCTGGCCTGCTGCCGCAGCACACCGGCTGCTTCCGGCAAGGCCTCGCGGGCTGCCCCGCGTCGGTGCCCGCCCGGTCGGGCCCGATACGCGATGCCGTCCGGCGCCGTCGCAACGCGAGCCCCGCGCCCGCATCGACATGCGACGCGCCGACTTCGGCACGCTCCCCCTTCATCACGCATTTCGAGGAATTCACGATGGCCCGCATCGGCGCCTTCTGCCTGACCACGTGGCTCGCGGCCGCGATTCTCTATTTCGGCCAGCATTCGGTCGCGATGATTGCGCTCAGCGGCGTGGTCGTGTTCGGCGGATTCGACCTGCTGCGTCCGTAACGGCGGCAGCGCGCGCGGCAGCGACAGACGCGCTTCGCCGCCGCACTGAAAAACGCCGACCGGCGGCCCGCGACGCAGGGTAAGATGCGGGTCGGAGTCGTCATTCTCGCGCAGCACGAACAGGGCACCGCCCACGCAGGCCGTCCGATCATGAAACAAGGCATTTTCGTCGCCACGCCCGCCTACGGCGGCATGTGTTACCTGCCCTACGTGAACGGGCTGCTGGAGCTCCAGCATGCGTGCCTGAGCGCCGGCCTCGCGTTCGAATACTTCTACCTGAGCGGCACCGCATTGTTGCATCAGCAACGAAACGTCGCGGTCGAGCGCTTCCTGCACAGCGGCCTGTCGCACATGATGTTCATCGATGCGGACATCGGCTTTCGCGGCAGCGACGTGATCCGGATGTTCGAACAGCAGCACGACGTGATGCTCGGGCTGTATCCGTCCAAGAGCATCAACTGGGCGGCGGTCGCCGAGGCCGCGCGCTCGGATCCGTCGGCGCCGCCCGAGCGGCTCGCGCTGTTCAGCGCCGATTACAGCCAGACCGCGTATGCGGTGGACGGTGCACAGTCCCGGATCCAGCTCGATTCGGTTTCCGAGATCCACTCGGGCGGCGCCGGCCTGATGATGATCGCGCGCCCCGTGTTCGACACGATGGCGCAGGCCTATCCCGAGACGCAGGTCCAGTTTCCGCCGAGCTATCGGAACCTGTCGCCGAATTCGACCTCCATGTACGAGCATTTCGAATTCCTGAGGGAACCCGACGGGCGCTCGCTGTCGGAAGATCTGTCGTTCTGCAAGAAATGGCGGATGTGCGGCGGCAAGCTGTATGCGTGTTCGTGGTTCCAGACCGTCCATGCGGGCGTTCATCTCTATGAGGGCAACCTGCCGGCGTTGCTCGGTCAATGAGCCGCGGGCGCGAACGGCTGGCGCTGCGCAACGCGTAGCGGCGCGAGCAGTTCGGCTAGCGGATGGCGGCTGACCGTCGCCGTCGTCGCGACTTCGGGCTGCGTGCGCAGCCCGGCATCCCGGACCGGCGCGACGCACGCGTCGGCTAGCCCGTCGAACGCTTCAACCCATCACCGCGGCAACGTCCGCAGCGACGACGGCCCGCCCGTGAGCGCGATGCGCTTGCCCGTATCGCGCAGCTTGCCGCCGTCCACCGCATACAGCGCAAGCTGCCGCTCGACGTTGAACTGCACGATCACGTGCCGGCTGTCGGCGGTAAACACGATGCCCTGCGCGGCTTCGCCGCCCGGCACTTCACTCGTCTGCACCGCACGGCCGTTGCGGATCTCGAACAGCACCACCTTGCCGAGCTTGTGGCGACCCGGGTTGTCGGGCGTCAGGTTCGAGCCGTCCATCGCCTGCACGGCGATCCACTTTCCGTCCGGCGAGATCGCGACGCCTTCCGGCAGCGACGGCACCGTCAGGTACTGGACCGTGCGGAACGGCGTGCGCGACACGTCGATCAGCGCGACCGAATCAGCATCGCCCGCGAGCGTGCCCGTATAGCCCGGCAGCCCCGCGAGCCCGACGTTGCTGACGACGGCCCAGCGATTGTCGCTCGACACGTCGATCGTGTAGGGCGCGACGCCCGTGCTCAGCCGCGTGCCGCTGTCGGTCACCTTGCCGTCGTCGACGTTCAGCACCGCGATGCCCTGCTCGTCGCGCAGCGACACGAGCGCATGCTTGCCGTCGTGCGTGAAACTGATCCCGGCGAGCCGCTTCTTGCCGATCTTCAGGTTGCCGTCGAGCGTCACCTGCGTTCCGTCGATCCGCAGGATCGACACGCTGCCGTCGACGTTCGCCGCCAGCGCGAGCCGGCCCGACCGATCGATCGCGATCCCCTGCGGGTGCGTGCCGAGTTCGATGCGCGTGATCGCCGGCGGCGACGCAGCGAGGTTCACGACCTGCAGAAACGTATCGAACACGAGTTGCCTCGCCCCCTGGTCGTAGCGCGTCGGCGCGCCGACCAGCGCGAGCTTCGCGTCGGGTGCGATCGCGACGGCCTGCGGCGGGCCCTGGATGCCGTTCTCGACGTCGACCTGCAGCGCGACCTTCGGCGGAAACACGCTCGCGTCGAGCAACGTCAGCGTGTCGGCGGGCGGCGACGCGAGATAGGTGTCGCGCCCTTCGACGCGCTGATACTTGCCGTCGTTGCCGGACACGATCCAGTCGGCCGCGTGCGCGGTGACGGCGGTGACGGTGGTGGTAGCGAGCGTCAGCGCGGCGAGCAGGCGGGCGCGACGAAGGCGAAAGCGATTCGAATGCATGGCGGTCGGTTCTCCGGATCGGTTGCGGACGCAAGGACTGGCACGACCCTGCTGCTCGACGGGTCGATGCCACCGCATGATGCACGAAAGCGCGCGAAACCGGCGTCTCGCGCCCGCCGCTCAGGTCGTGCGCACGCCCGCGCTGTCCCACCGATCGACGTCGTCGAGCGGATACACGGGTCGCGCGAGCCGCTCGTAGCGGAACAGCCCGTAGTCCGAGCCGGTCACGCCGCGGCTGTCGCACTCGACGAGCGCGGCCGCGATCGGCACGAACACCGGCCGGCAGTACATCCGCGACTTCAGCAGCAGGAATCGCGCGCGGCGCGGATCGATGCCGACGCTCTCGAACACGCCGAGATCCCACGGCTCCTGCGTGCGCTCGGTGACGACCAGCGTCGCGTCGCCGATATCGAGCACCGCCGCGCGGCCCATGTATGCGCGCTGGCCCGTATACGTCGGCCCGGTAATCACGTATTCGCCGTCGGTGATCGCGCGCACGATGCCCGTCGCCCGAAACGGCGCGCGCCGCGCGCCGCCGTGCGACGGCATCCGGTTGCCGACCAGCACGGTCACGGTCGCGCCGACGCCCGCGCCGATCAGCGCCGCGACTGCATCCGGGTCGCACAGCGGCCCGCTGACGATCCCGTCGAGCCCCTGCGCGAGCGCTTCCTCCAGCAGGTCCATCGTGTCGCACGGGCCGCCCGACATGCAGTTGTCGCCGTGATCGAGCATCAGCACCGGACGGTCCGCACCGCGCGCCAGCGCCGCGGCCTGCGCGACCGATTCCGCGAGCGGCGCGCTGCGGTAGACGAACGCGTCGCGTGCGTCCCAGATCTGCCGGGCGATGCGCTCGGCCACCGCGTCGGCCGCTGCGCGGTCGCCGTCGGCGACCACGACGATGCTGATGCACGGCGCGGGAATGTCAGCGAGCGAGAAGCCGGGCAGCACCGATACAGCCAGCATCCCGTCGGCTTCGGCCGCGCGCGCGGCCTCCACCACGCGCCGCATCGCGCCTTCGGCGCTCGCGCTGCGCAGCGTCGACGTCATCAGCGGCGGCTGCCGCCACGCGAGCACGGGCCGAGCGCGGCCGTGCAGCCGGTCGAGCAGCACACGCGCCGCGTGCTCGCCGGTTTCGTACATGTCGACGTGCGGATAGGTCTTGAAGCTGACGATCACGTCCGCATGGTCGATCATCTTCTGCGTGACGTTCGCGTGCAAGTCGAGCGCGACCGCGATCGGCGCATCGGGCAACGCGGCACGCACGCGCGCGAGCAGGTCGCCCTCGCCGTCCGCGCTCTGCTCGGCGACCATCGCGCCGTGCAGGTCGAGCATCACCGCGTCGCAGCCGGGCGCGGCCGCGACGATCGCGTCGCAGATCGCCGCATACGCGTCGGCGGCGACCGGCCCGCTCGGGTTCGCGGCCGCCGACACCGGCGTGACGATCTCCGCGCCTGCGCGAGCCGCCGCATCGATGAACGCGGCCATCGCGGTGCGCATCCCGCGATTCGCGCGATACGCGTCGTCACCCCAGTCGGGGCCGTTGCGGCCGAACGCGGCGAGCGGCGTCGGCACCGGCGAGAACGTATTGGTTTCGTGGTTCATCCGGGCGATCAGGATCTTCATCGCGTGGCGCCCTCCGCCACGCCCGCCGCGCCGAGCATCGCATGCAGCAGCACGTTGCAGCCCGCTTCGAGGTGGGCGGGATCGGCGTCCTCGATTTCGTTGTGGCTGATCCCGTCCTTGCACGGCACGAAGATCATCGCGGTGGGCGCGACGCGTGCGAGATACACCGCGTCGTGACCCGCGCCGCTGATCACGTTCATCGACGACAGCCCGAGCGCACTTGCGCCCGCGCGCACCCGCTCGACGAGTGCCGCGTCGAACGGCTGGGGAGCGAAATACACGACCTGCTCGACGTCGATCCGCATGTCGGCCACCGCCCCCAGATCGGCGCAGGCCGCGCGCAGTTCCGCATCCATCGCCGCCAGCGTCGCATCGTCGGCCGCGCGCAAGTCGACGGTCAGCGTCACGCGGCCCGGAATCACGTTGCGCGAATTCGGATGGACGTCGACCCAGCCGACCGTGCCGCGCCCGTGCGGCGGGTGCGCACGCGCGATGCCGTTCACCGTGCGCACGAGATCGGCCGCGACCAGCAGCGCGTCGCGCCGCAGTTCCATCGGCGTGGGTCCCGCATGCGCCTCCATCCCGTGTACGGTCACGTCGTACCAGCGCTGCCCGAGCGCGCCCTCGACCACGCCGATCGTCGTGTCGTGCGCCTCCAGCACCGGCCCCTGCTCGATATGCGCTTCGAAATACGCGCCGACCGGATGCGCACCGTTCGCGTCGCCCGCATAGCCGATCGCGGCCAGCGCATCGCCCACCGATGTGCCGTCGCGATCGCGTTGCGCGAGCGCGTGGTCGAGCGTGAACGCACCCGCGAACACGCCGGAGCCCATCATCACGGGCACGAAGCGCGAGCCTTCCTCGTTGGTCCACACGGCGACCTCGAGCGGCGCACGCGTACGCACGCCCGCGTCGTCGAGCGTGCGCAGCACTTCGAGGCCGGCGAGCACGCCGTAGTTGCCGTCGAACTTGCCGCCGGTCGGCTGCGTGTCGATATGGCTGCCCGTCGTCACGGGCGGCAGGTCGTCGCGTTCGCCCGCACGTCGCGCGAAGATGTTTCCGATCGCATCGATGCGTACCGTGCAGCCGATTTCCTTCGCCCACGCGACGAACAGGTCGCGCGCCTCGCGATCGAGTTCGGTGAGCGCGAGGCGGCACACGCCTCCCTTGTCGGTCGCGCCGATTCGCGCGAGACGCATCAGGCTGTCCCACAGCCGCGCGCCGTCGACGCGCAGGCCGGACGCCGTGGCGCCCTGTGTCGAATCCAGAACTTGCATCGGTGGAATTCCTCGCAATGAACGGGCCCGGCGCTTACGCGACGCCGACACCCAGGTAACGGTCCTTCACCTCGTGATCGGCCGCGAACGCCGCGTTGCTGCCTTCGTAGACGATCACGCCCTGTTCGATCACGAAGTGGCGGTCCGCGAGCTGCGTGCACACTTCGAGGTTCTGTTCGACGAGCAGGATCGCGACGCCGGCCGCCTTGATCTGCTTCAGCTGCGCGACGATCTCCTCGACGATCACCGGCGCGAGCCCCTCGACCGGCTCGTCGAGCATCAAGAGCCGCGGGTGGTTCATCAGCGCGCGGCCGATCGCGAGCATCTGCTGCTCGCCGCCCGACAACTGCGCGCCGCCGTTGCGGCGGCGCTCCTTCAGGCGCGGGAAGATCCGGTAGATATCGTCGAGCTGCCACGGCGAATCGCGGCGTGCGCCGAGCCGCAGGTTTTCCTCGACCGACAGCAGCCGGAAGATGCCGCGATGCTCGGGCACGAAGCACAGGCCGCACGCGGCAATCCGGTGCGCGGGCTGCCCGGACACCGGCCGGCCGGCGAACGTCACCGTCCCGCCGGTCGGCGCGACGACACCCGCGATCGCCTTGAGCGTGGTCGATTTGCCCGCGCCGTTGCGGCCGAGCAGCGTCACCGTCTCGCCTTCGTTCACGTTCAGCGAAATGCCCTGCAGCACGTGGCTCTTGCCGTAGCAGGCGTGAACCTCCTTCACGTCGAGCATCATGCGCGGCCTCCGGTGATCATGTTGCCGAGATACGCGCTGCGTACGCGCGCGTCGCCGCGAATCGCATCGGGCTTGCCTTCGACCAGCACGCGCCCCTGCTGCATCACCGTGATCGTGTCCGAGATGTCCATCACGATTCCCATGTTGTGTTCGATCAGCACGACCGTGTAGTCGTCGCGCAGGCCGCGGATCAGCGCCTTCATGTCGTCGAGGTCGTCGATGCCCATGCCCGACGTCGGCTCGTCGAGGAAGATCGCGCGCGGCCGCGCCGCAAGCGCCATCCCGACCTCGAGCCGGCGCTGCTGGCCGTGCGACAGCACGCCCGCCGCCGTGTCGGCGAAGCGCTGCAGGCCGAGCCGCTCGAGCACCTCGTCGACGACGCCGTCATGCGCGAGTGCGCCGCGCGGCGGCGTCCACGGATTCAGCGCGCGTCGCGATTCGACGCCCTGCGCGGCGACGCGCAGGTTCTCGCGCACGCTCAGGTTCGGAAACAGGCTCGTCACCTGGAACGAACGTGCGATGCCGCGCCGCACGCGCTTGTGATCGGGTTCGCGCGACACGTCGTGACCATCGAACAGGATCGAGCCCGACGTGATCGGCAGTGTGCCGGTCAGCGTATGGAACAGCGTCGTCTTGCCGGCACCGTTCGGGCCGATCACCGAATGCACGGTGCGCGGCATGATCCGCAGATCGACGCCGCCCAGCGCCGTGAACTTGCCGTAGCGCTTGACGATGCCGCGCGCTTCGAGAATCGCTTCGCTCATTGCCGCTCCCTGGCCGTAGCCTCAGTGCGATCGGCGCGCCGCAGCGATGCCGCGACGCGTTCGCCGAGTCCCCACAATCCGCGCTGCATGAACAGGCTGACCGCGATCAGCACGAGGCCGAGCAACAGCAGCCAGCGCGGCCACAGCGTCGACAGCCAATCCGCGAACAGCACGTAGAATGCCGCGCCGAGCACCGACGCGAACAGGTTGCCCGTGCCGCCGATCACCGTCATCACGAGGATCATCTCGCTCGTGTGATAGTCGATGTTCGACAGCGGCGCGATGCCCGTCATCAGCGCGTGCAGCGCCCCCGCGAGACCCGTGACCGCGCCCGAGATCACGAACGCCGCGAGCTTGAAGCGCTGCACGTCGTAGCCGGCCGCCGCCGCGCGTGCCTCGTTGTCGCGAATCGCGAGCAGCGTCCGGCCGAACACCGAGCGCGATACGCGCAGCAGCAGCCAGAACACCGCGACGAACAGCACCGCGACGAAGCCGTAGTAGCGCCACGGCGAATCGAGCGAGACGAGCGGATGCCCGAATGCGGCGAGCGCGGGGCGCGGGATGTCGAGCAGCCCGTTGTCGCCACCCGTCACATCCGGCGTCGTATACGCGAGGAAGTAGAACAGCTGCCCGAACGCGAGCGTCAGCATCACGAAGTAAGTGCCGCGCTGCCGGATCGAGAACCAGCCGACGAGCGCGGCCGCGGCGGCACCGAGCACGGCGGCCGCGACGAGCGCAGCCGTCATCGACCGGATGCCGTGCGTCAGGACCAGCCCCGCCGCGTAACTGCCGAGCCCGAAGAAGATGCCCTGCCCGAACGACAGCAGCCCCGTATAGCCGAGCAGCAGATTGCAACCGAGCGCGGCGAGCGCGAACACCAGCACTTCGGTCGCGAGCGAGCCCGAGCTCAGCGCCAGCGGCAGCACGCACGCGACGGCCACCGCGAGCCAGCCCTCCGGCCGCCGCAGCGCGCCGCGCCACGGCCGCGCGCGCGGCGAGGCTGCCGCCGCGGGCGGCAGCGGTTTCGACGATTCGATCATGCGGCCCTCCCCAGCAATCCGTTCGGACGCAGCAGCAGCACGGCCGCCATCGCGACGTAGATCATCAGGCGCGCGCCTTCCGGCCACAGCGTGCTCATCAGGCTCTGCACGATGCCGACCAGCAGCCCGCCGACGAGCGCCCCGAGGAAATTCCCCATCCCGCCGACGACGACCACCACGAACGCGACGCCGAGCGCCTCGATGCCCATGAACGGATCGACGCCGCGGATCGGTGCCGCGAGCACGCCGGCGAGCGCGGCGGTGGCCGCGCCGAGCGCGAACACGAGGCTGAACACGCGCGTCACGTTGATACCGAGCAGCGACACCATCTCCGTCGATTCGCTGCCCGCGCGCACCGTACTGCCGAGCCGCGTGCCTTCGAGCACCCACCACAGCAGTCCGGCAAGCAAGGCCGTGAACGCGATCACGAACAGCCGGTATTTCGGGTAGACGAAGCCGCCCCAGATCACGACGCCGTTCAGCGCGTCGGGCGGCGGCACGTTGTCGCCGAGCGGGCCCCACGCGAGGATCGCGCACTCCTGCAGCACGAGCGCGAGCCCGACGGTCGCGAGGATGTGGAATTCATGCTGTTGCGCATACACGTGACGCAGCACGAGCTTCTCGACGATCCACGCGAACGCGCCGACGACGAGCGGCACGACCGCGAGCGCAACCCAGAAGTTGGCCGACCATTGCAGCGCCTGGTAGCACAGGTACGCACCGAGCAGATAGAACGCGCCGTGAGCGAAGTTCACGAAGCGCAGCAGGCCGAACACGATCGACAGGCCGACGGCGAGCAGGAAATACAGCATGCCCACGCCGATGCCGTTGACGATCTGCAGCAGATAGACGTTCATGGCTTCCGTACCGGAAAGGAGTGAAACGGACGTCCGCGGCGCGCGACGGCCGCGAACGCGCGCATCGCGTTACGCGAGCTTGCACCCCGTCTTGTCGACGGACAGGAACGATTGACCCGAGCTGACGATATCCGCGTAGTCGTCCGCGTTCTTCATCCGGCTCTTCGGCTTGCCCTTCAGCAGGTAGTAGTTCTTCAGCACCTGGTGGTCGCCCTTGCGGATTTCCTCCGGGCCCGTGAGACCGTCGTACTTCATGCCTTCCATCGCCGCGACGACCTTCTTCGGATCGGCGCTGCCGGCCTTCACCATCGCGTCGAGCAGGATCTTCGAGCAGATGTACGAACCCGCGAGGCTGTAGTTCGGGTTCGCCTTGAACGCGGCGTTCGCGCGCTTCACGAGGTCGCGGTTCAGCGGCGAATCGATGCCGTGCCAGTACTGCGCGCCGAAATACACGCCATCGCAGATGTCGGGGCCGAGCGCCTCGAACTGCTCGAGGCCCGATGCCCATGCAAGCAGGATCGTGCAGTTGCGCTTCATCCCGAAGCTGACGGCCTGGCGCAGCGTGTCCGATGATTGCGAGCCGAAGTTCAGGATCAGCAGCACGTCGGGTTGCGCGGCCGCCGCATTCGTCAGGTAGCCGCTGAACTCCTTCTCGGCGAGCGAGTGGTAGCTGTTGCCGACATGCTCGATGCCTTTCTCCTTGAAGATCGCCTTCGCGGCGGACAGCAGGCCCTCGCCGAACACGTATTGCGGCGTGATCGTGTACCAGCGCTTCGCTTTCGGCAGCATCTGGAGCAACGGCCGCACCGTCTGCTCGATCGCGCCGAAGGTCGGCACCGACCAGCGGAACGTCGCATCGTTGCAGTCCTTGCCGGTCAGTTCGTCCGCGCCCGCCGTCGTGATGAACACGCCGCCCGCCTTCTGGACTTCCTTGCCCATCGCCAGCGATTCGGACGACAGGATGCCGCCCGCGAAAAAGCGGGCCCCCTTCTGCTGCGCGATCTCCTGCACGCGCCGCACGGCGGTCGCGGGCTTGCCCTCGGTGTCGAGTGCCGTATACGCGAGCGGCGCACCGAGCACCTTGCCGTATTGCCTGACGGCGAGCTGCATGCCGAGATCGGCGTACTTGCCATTGGCGGCGAACGGCCCCGACATCGGCACCGGGCAGGCAAGCTGGATGGTCGAACCCTGCGCGAATGCGGCACGGGACGACATGCTGCCGAGCGCACCCGGCACGGCCGACAGCGCGGCCAGTTTCAACAGTTCTCGGCGATTCAAGTTGACGCTCCTGATAAAGGGGGACACACGATGCGACCGACTGCCAAACCCAAACCGTTTCCACGCCCTGCAGGATGCGCGTTGCCGGTTGATCCTATTTATCATGATAAATAGAATGAACCTGATGCTAGAGTTGATCAAAATTGGTGTCAATCAGGCAAAATTCCGTACCCCGCGCCGGAACGGATCGTCGACGATGACGTGGCGCGCAGTCAGACAAAGGAGTCTTGAAGATGGTCATGGACCGAGCCAGGGCGGGCCTCGCGGTCGAAATCAAGCAGCCGAAGCGGGCGGATCTCGTCGCCGAGGAGATCAAGCGGCTGATCACCGAGAAGGATCTGAAACCGGGCGACCGCCTGCCGCGCGAGGCGGAACTGCAGCAGCTGTACGCGGTGAGCAAGAGCACGATCCGCGAGGCGCTGAAGTCGCTCGAGGTGCAGGGGCTCATCAAGGTCACGACGGGGCCGTCGGGCGGCGGGATGGTCGTCGAGGTGCCGCTCGACCGCACGCTGCAACTTCTGCAGAACTACCTGTTCTTCAAGGACGTGACGATCGACGACATCTACACGGTGCGCAAGCTCCTCGAACCCGAGCTGGCGGCGGGCGCCGTGCCACACCTGACCGAGCGCGACTTCGCGGCGCTGGAGGCGAACATCGCGTGCTGCGACGGCGCGTCGGGCGTGCACGACCGCGGCCACATGCTGCGCCAGCGGCAGGAGGACACGACGTTCCACGACATCCTCGCGGCCGCGAACCCGAACCCCTTCCTGCGCTTCAGCTGCGAGCTGATCAACGAGATGATCCGGCAGCTGATCGAGTTCAGGAACGATACGCCGCTCGCGGAACACAAGCGCTTCGGCGAAGCGAACGTGTCGATCCACAAGGAGATCCTGCTGGCCGCGCGCGCGCGCGATGCCGAGCGCGTACGTGCGCTGATGGTCGAGCACATGACCGAGGCGCCCAAGCACGTGAAACGGATGAAAGGGAAGCTGCGCGGGCGCTTGATCCTCGACTCCGAAATCCGCAGGCGGGCCGCCGCGCCCGTTTCGGGCGCCGACGCGGCCGCGGCGGATGGCGAGGACAACTGACTGTCGGCACACGCGAAGCCGGCTCGCGGCAAAAGCCGACCGTCCGGCGACGGTCGGCCACCGCCGCTCACGCGTACCCCGTCGTGCCCTTCGTCTCCAGATATTCGACGAGGCCGAACTCCGCATACTCGCGTCCGTTGCCCGAACGCTTGTAGCCGCCGAACGGCGCGGCCGGGTTCCACGCCGGATAGTTGATGTGCACGTTGCCCACGCGCAAGCGCGCCGCGATGCGGCGGGCGCGCTCGAGATCCTTCGTCTGCACGTAAGCCGCGAGCCCGTAGACCGAATCGTTCGCGAGCGCCACGGCTTCATCCTCGGTCCGGTAGGTCAGGATCGACAGCACCGGACCGAAGATCTCCTCGCGCGCGATCGTCATGTCCGGCGTGACGTTCGAGAACACCGTCGGCTTCACGTAGAAGCCGTCGCCGAGCCCGTCCGGACGGCCGGGCCCACCTGCGACGAGCGTCGCGCCCTCGTCGATGCCGCGCCGGATCAGCTGCTGGATGCGGTCGAACTGCGTGCGGCTGACGACCGGCCCGATGCCCGTTTCCGGCGAACGCGGATCGCCGACGACGGTGCGCGCAGCCTCATCGCGCGCCGCCGCCTCGGCCGCGGCCAGCTGATCGACGTGTACGAACATCCGCGTCGGCGCGTTGCACGACTGCCCGCTGTTGCTGAAGCAGCTGCGCGCGCCGCGCGTGACGGCATCCTCGATGTCGGCATCGGGCAGGATCAGGTTCGGACTCTTGCTGCCGAGTTCCTGATGCACGCGCTTCACGGTATCGGCCGCGGCCTTCGCGACTTCGACACCGGCACGCGTCGAGCCCGTAAACGACACCATGTCGACGTCCGGATGCCGCGACAGCGCATCGCCGACCTCATGCCCGTAGCCGTGCACGAGGTTGAACACGCCCGGCGGCACGCCGGCTTCGTGCAGGATCTCCGCGAACAGGATCGCGCTGAACGGCGCGATCTCGCTCGGCTTGAGCACCATCGTGCAGCCCGCCGCGAGCGCCGGCGCGACCTTGCAGACGATCTGGTTGATCGGCCAGTTCCACGGCGTGATCAGCGCGCACACACCGATCGGCTCGTGCGACACCAGCAGCGCATCGGTCTGCGTGCTGAACCGGAACGACCGCAGCGCGCGGATCGTCTGTTCGAGATGCGCGGTGCCGACCGCGGCCTGCATCGCGCGCGCGAACGCGATCGGCGCGCCCATCTCCTGGCTGATCGTGCGCGCGACTTCGTCGTAGCGGCGCCGGTAGATCTCGAGCACGCGCTGCAGCAGCGCGACGCGCGCGTCGACCGTCCAGCGCGAATACGCGTCGAATGCCCGCTTCGCCGCGCCGACCGCGCGGTCGACGTCAGCCGGCCCGCCGATCGCGAGCCGCGCATACGGCTTCGCGGTGGCCGGATCGATCACGTCGATCGCGCGCGCATCGGCCGGATCGCACCACTGTCCGGCGATATAGCTCTGTTGTGAGGTTCGCATCGAAGGCTCCTGGAATGACGAACGGTGCTGCCGCGCTCAGCGCGTCGCACGCGCGTAAGTGTCGGCGAGAATGTCGCGGATCTTCGCGACGAACCACACGATCTCGTCGCGCGACATCACGAGCGGCGGCGAGAACTGCACGATCGGCGTGCCTTCGTGGTCGACGCCCGCGCGGCACAACAGCCCGGCTTCGAAGATCGCGGGCGCGAGCAGCGTCGACACGAACGTCTGCGCGCTGATGCCGGCCGCCCAGCGGCGCGCGGCCTTGTCGGTCACGAGCTCGAGCGAGTAGTGGTAGCCGTCGCCGCGCACGTCGCCGACACACGGCAGCTCGAGCAGGCCGTCGAGCGTTTCGCGGAACACCGCTTCGTTGGCGCGGACGTTCGCGAGCACGCCTTCGCGCTCCATGATCGCGAGGTTCGCGAGCGCTGCCGTGCACGCGACCGGATGGCCGCCGTAGGTCGCGCCGTGCAGGAACATCTGCTGCGGGCCGGCGAGCACCGTGTCGACCACCGTGTCGCTCGCGATCACGCCACCGAGCGGCACGTAGCCCGACGCGATCCCCTTCGCGAACGTGATGAGGTCCGGCTTCAGCCCGTAACGCGTCGACCCGAAATATTCGCCGAGCCGGCCGAACCCGCAGATCACTTCGTCGGCCACGAGCAGCACGCCGTGCCGGTCGCACAGCGCGCGCAGCCCCTGCGCATAACCGGCCGGCGGCGTCAGGCTGCCGCCCGCGTTCTGCAGCGGCTCGACGACGAGCGCGGCGACGGTGTCCGGCCCTTCCTGGACGATCAGCGCTTCGATCTCGTCGAGCAGATGGCGCGTGAACTGCGCCTCCGTCTCGCCTCCCGGCCGCCCGTAGCGCTTCGTATTGCTCACGTGCCGCACGCCCGCCATCAGCGGCTCGAAATGCTTGCGGAAGTTGGTCATCCCGTTCAGCGCGAGCGCGCCGAACGACGTGCCGTGATACGCGACGCGCCGCGCGATGAACTTGCGCCGCTGCGGCTCGCCGCGCGCCTGGTGATACTGGCGCACCAGCTTGATCGCCGATTCGTTCGACTCCGAGCCGCTCGACGTGAAGAACACGCGGTTCAGGCCGTCCGGCGCGAGCGCCGCGAGCTTGTGCGCGAGGCGGATCGCCGGTTCGTGGCCGTAGCCCCAGTTGGTCGCGAACGGCAGCCGCACCATCTGCTCGCGGATCGCGTCGCCGATCTCCGCGCCGTGGCTGTAGCCGACCTGCACGCAGTACAGCCCGGCGAGCCCGTCGAAGTAGCGCTTGCCGTTGCGATCGACGAGCCAGCAGCCTTCGCCGCGGTCGAACACCGTCAGCGCGTGGTCGCGATACGCATCGGCGTGCGTGAAGTGCATCAGCAGATGGCGCTTGCCGAGCGCCTGCAGGTCCGCATCGAGATTGACGTCAACACCGTTCATGGGTCATTCCTCCTTCAGGGATTCGAAACCGGCGGCCCCCAGCCGGAAGCCGCCGGCCGGTCGTTCAGTTCATCGACAGCGTCGGCGCCGGGCGCGTGAAGCCGCGCGTGAGCCACAGCAGCTGGCACAGCCCGATCGCGAGCCAGCCGATGCCGACGTAGAAGGTCTGGCGCGACAGGCCCGACCACAGCCAGACGTTCATCGCGAAGCCGAGCGCCGGCACCGCGCCGAACCTGATCCAGCCCGCGAAGCGGCGATGTTCCGCGCGGCCGAGATAGCTGCGCATCACGCACAGGTTCACGACCGCGAACGCGACGAGCGCGCCGAAGCTGATCATCGTCGACGCGAGATCGAGCGAGATGAACAGCGCGGACAGCGACACGACGCCGACCGCGAGCGTCGCGCGCACCGGCGTGCGCAACCGTGCATGCAGGTGGCCGAACACGCGCTCGGGCAGCACCCGGTCGCGGCCCATCGCGAACAGCACGCGCGTGACGCTCGCCTGGCCGGCCATCGCGCTCGCGAAACAGCCGGCCACGTAGACCGCGACGAACAGCGCCGACAACGTGCCGCCGCCGATGCGCCGCATCAGTTCGAGGCTGGCCGAATCGAGATCCTTGAACGCATGCCAGTCGGGGAACACCACCTGTCCCGCATACGCGATCAGCATGAACAGCAGGCCGCTCGCGAGCGTGCAGAGCAGGATCGCGCGCGGCACCGTGCGGCGCGGCTCGCGCGTTTCCTCCGACAGCGTCGACACCGCATCGAAACCGAGGAACGACAGGCACAGGATCGCGGACCCGGCGAAGATCGCCCGTGCGTCGTCCGACGACGGCAGCGCGAGCGTCGGCGCCAGCCCCTCGCCGCTCGCGACATGCGCGGCCGCCGCGACGAAGACCGCGATGAACACGAGCTGGCTCGCGATCAGGATCAGGTTCACGCGGTTGACGAGCCGGATGCCGACGATGTTCAGCCCGGTGACCAGCGCGATGCTCGCGACGATCCACACGCTGGCCGGCACGGCCGGGAACAGCTGTTTCATGTAGATGCCGATCGCGAGGTAGCTGATCATCGGGATGAACAGGTAGTCCATCAGCAGCGCCCAGCCGACCATGAAGCCGGCCGAGGTGCCGAAGTTGCGGCTCGCGAACGTATAGGCGGAACCGGCGCTCGGCATCAGCCGCGCCATGTGGCCGTAGCTGCGCGCGGTCAGCAGCATCGCGACCAGCGTGACCGCATACGCGATCGTCAGGTGTCCGTTGGTTTCGCGCGTGACGATCCCGTAGGTCGTGAACACCGTCATCGGCAGCATGTATGCGAGGCCGAAGATCACCAGCGTGAACAACCCGAGCGAATGCGCGGCGCGTGGCCCTGCGTCGGCGTGCCCGTCCGTGCGTGCCCGCACGTCGTCTGTCGCGGCGCTGGGCGTGCGCTGCTCCGGCCTGGTGTCTTTCATGCTGTCCTCACGTGGCGTGGTCCATGACATCAACACTCGTCTCGTCGGCAATGCGGGCAGTGCAGGCAATGCAGGCATTGCGCGATCCGGAAACGAGTGTGGTGCGCCAAAAAATCGACGACGAATGAGAAAAGCGGACGTAATCGGGGGATATTTCCGGACGCGTGGCGGGCGGCCTGCCCCCCGGTGATGCGTGCCCTCTGGCGTTTCGCGGACATTCCGGCTATGTTCTACGCGAACCCGTTGCCGCCCTTCGCCATGGACAGCAAGTCCCATCGACCTCAAAGCCGCGCCGAACGCAGCCTGCGTTCGGCGCTCGGCCTCGCGCGTCCGGCCGGACGCCAGGAAGACATTCCCGCCACCGTGCACGCGATCGCGGTCGCGCTCGACGAATGCCGCGTCCGGCACATCGACGGCGCCGCGCTGCTCGAGGGCACCGGCCTCGGCGCGGCCGAAGTCGCGTCGCCGAACCTGCACGTGAATCGCGGCCAGGAGCAGCGTTGCTTCCGCAACCTGCTGCGCTGCAGCGGCGTACCGTCGATCGGCCTGTCGATCGGCGCGCGGCTCCATGTGTCGACGCTCGGCCTCGCCGGTTACGCGATGCTGATCAGCGGCTCCGTGATGCAGGCGTTCCGGTGCATGAGCCAGTTTCCGCTGTTCATGGGGCTGTATTTCGACGTGCGCGTGCACGCGCACGCGGACGGGATGAGCGTGACGATCGGCCGCTACAACGGCGAACCCGACCTCGAGGTGTTCCAGACCGACATGTGCCTGTCGAGCCTGCGCCTGATCGTGTCCGATCTGGTCGGCAAGCCGGTATGGCCCGCGCAGCTGCATCTCGCCCGCCGCACGCCACGCAACGGCGCGGACTACGCGCGCCACTTCGACTGCCCGGTCACGTTCAATGCGGGCGAGAACCGGCTCGTGTTCACGAGCGTGAACGGCACGGAAGCCCCGCGGCTCGCGAACGAAGTCAGCTTCAATGCGCTGCACGGGCAATGCGAAGCGCTCGAACGGCAGTGGGCCGCGTCGGTCGGCACGCGTTTCGCCGATCGCGCGAAGGAGTTGATGGCGCGCGACCTCGCGCGCTTCAAGTCGATGACGTCGCTCGCGAATGCGCTGCACCTGACCGAGCGCACCTTGCGACGCCGGCTCGACAAGGACGGCATCACGTTTCAGTCGCTGCTCGACGACGTGCGTCGTCAGGAGGCGGTGCGGCTGCTCGACGAGCCGGCGCTGAGCGTCGCCGCGATCGCGGAGCGGCTCGGCTACAGCGAGCCGCGCAGCTTCCGCCATGCGTACCGGCGCTGGACCGGCAAGACGCCGCGCGCGGGCGCGAACGACTGAAATCGCGCGGCGCGCGAACGTCAGCCACTCCGCGCCGTACCGGCACTTCCCGGCCCCGTCACGGGCGATGCGCGCGCGCAAAGGCAAGGCGAAAAACGCCTGCCCTTGAACTTCACTTAAAGGTTACGGTTTGCCTCGGCAAGCGTATCGAGGCCATGGGTATGTGTCCTGCCATCCGACAAAATGGCGGCGCGTCGATTCCTGTCGACCCGGACGCGTGCGCCACGCGCTCAAAGCACCTCGAAACGCAACCCGGCATGACGCACGAGGCGCTCGACGAAGCGCTCGTCGAACATCGTCGCGGGCGTCCAGAAGCCCCCGCCGCGCCCGGTCTTCTCGCCGTCGCGGCTGCAATCCAGCGCGAGGCTGAGCGCGGCCTGCCCCAGCATCTTCCCGGTCGAGCCGTAGCCCGGATCGCGATCGCCGGTGACTTTCACGCGCAGCGTCCGCCCGTCGTCGGCGCGCCCGAAGAAGCGCAGGTCGAAACGGCCGGCCAGCTGCGCGGCGACGCTCGGCCCCTCGCCGGGCTTCGGCAGCAGGAAGCGCTCCATCAGGCTGCGCGCCGGCTTGACGAGAACGCCCGCCATGAACGCGCCGAGGCCGGCCACCATCGCGAGCGCGGCGAGGCGGCCCTTGAAACCCGTGCCCGTGATGACCGCTTCGTCATACGCGAACCGGCTGCCGTACGCGTCGTCCGCGAGCGCGTTCGAGCGATGCACGACGCGCTCGTTGATGGCCGCCATCACGAACGGCGCAATCCACGTGCCGCCGTCGCGATCGAATTCCGCCGACCGGACCGCGTGCTGCCGCACCGTAAAGCGATGATCCTTCGGACACAGCGCATACGGATCGAGCAGTTCGCGGCGCAACGCGGGATCGGCCGCGGCTTCGCGCACGACGTTGATCACGCTCGCGACCGTTCCGCCCGACGCGCCGCCCTTCAGCGTCTTCACGCGCATCTTCACCTGCGTGGCCGGCCCGCCCCACTGCCGCCGCGCGTGCTGCTGCAGGAACAGGACGCCGATGTCCGACGGCACCGAATCGAAACCGCAGCAATGCACGATGCGCGCGCCCGATTGCCTGGCCGCCGGTTCGTACCGTTCGATCATCCGCTTGATCCACTGCGTTTCGCCGGTGAGATCGCAGTAGTCCGTGCCGGTCTGCGCGCAGATCCGCACCAGCGGCTCGCCATACAGTGCGTACGGGCCGACGGTCGACACGACGACGCGCGTGCGCTCGCACAACGCACGCAACCGCGCTTCGTCGGCGGCATCGGCCACGATGATCGGCAGCGCCTGCCATGCGGCGCCCAGCGCGCCCCTGACCTGCCGGAGCTTCGCCTCGGAGCGGCCGGCGATCGCCCAGCGCAGCGCTTCTCCGCTGCCCGACAGGTATTCGGACAGGTAGCGCGTCAGGATCTGCCCGACGAAGCTGGTGGCACCGAATACGACGAGATCCAGATCACGGGTCGGCTGGGTCATCGATGTTTCCTCCGAAACGGGTTGGTTACGAGCAGCCGGATTCATCGAACGGGTTCATCGAACGCTCCCCAATGGCGTCGGCAGATTCAGCACCAGCTGGGCATCCTTGACCACGTCGAACCGCACGATGGTGGATACACCGAGCCCGTCGAGCAGCTGGCTCAGCGGCCCGCCGTGCCGCACCAGCTCGATGCCGCGCGGCAACACGCGCTGTGCGAACGATAGCGTATTGGTCTGCACCGAACTCTGGTGCCACACGCCGTCGACGAGATTGACCATGGTATTCGTGCCCATCCGCGACTGCGACGGCACGTCGATCAGCGCGGGCGACGGTGCGTTCAGCGTCAGGTCCGGCCGGCCGTCCATCCCGGCGATCCGCGCGCTCACGCGTGCGCCGATGCTCATGTCGATATCGGCGAGCCATTTGGGCAGCTGATAGCCGTGCACGCCGCGCACCCGCGCGATTTCCGTGGTGACGGGCAGCGCCAGCACATGCGCGAAGAAGCTCCGGCGCCGCATCGCGTCGAGCAGCTCGAGCGCATGCGAGCCGCGCGCACCCGGCCGGCGAATCACGACCGCGACGGACACCTCGTCATACGGATCGTTGTCACAGACCGAATACGAAAAGAACGTCAGCGCGACCAGCCCGTAACCGGGAAATGCGCGCAGCGGTTCGAGCGGCACCGGCAGCGTGGTACGCAGGCGCTCGAGCGGCGCGAGAAACAGCAGCTGGATGCTGCTGGAGCGATAGTAGAAATTCGGCGCCCAGGTCGGACCGACGCGCGACGCGACCTGACGCTTCGGAATCCGACGGAAAAAATCGATGTTCCCGGCGGCGGGATCGCACGCGACCGCGTCGAGATCCGGATTCATCCGGAACCGGTCGTAGTACCCGCCTTCGGGCACATCGACCTTGTGTGGCCCGAATTCGACCTGTGTAAAGCGCCTGTCCATCTGCGTTGCCTCTCGTCGAAGATTGATCGTCGCAGGCAACGTGCGGGCCTGCCGATTCACTACCGTCAGCAGGCACTCTAAGATTCAACCCGACTTCAAGGTCAAGGCCTCGACTAGAGGAAGCGGTCGGAACGCGCGGCCGCGATGTGATCGGCCGCGACATAGCCGAACGTCATCGCCGGCCCGATCGTCGAGCCGGGGCCCGGGTAGGTCTTGCCCATCACGGCCGCCGACGTGTTGCCGAGCGCATAGAGACCGTCGATCACCGAACCGTCGGAACGCAGCACGCGCGCATGCGCATCGGTACGCAAGCCGCCCTTCGTGCCGATCTCGCCCGGGTCGACCCGCAGCGCATAGAACGGCGCACGCTCGATCGGCCCGAGGCATGGATTCGGTTTCGACGACGAATCGCCGTAATAGCGATCGAACAGGTTGCCGCCCTTGCCGAATTCGGTATCGATGCCGGTGAGCGCGTAACCGTTCATCCGCTCGACCGTCTGCGCGAGCCCCTGCGCATCCACGCCGATCTTCACGGCCAGCTCGGCCAGCGTGCCCGCGCGATAGATGACCGAGTCGAGCCAGCCGGGCGGGATCCTGCTGTCCGGCTGCACGCTGCCGGGCAGCAGCACGCCGCATGGATAACGCTTGCGATATTCGGCATCGAAGATCAGCCACGCGGGCACGTTGGCCTGCGTGTTCGCATGGTCCGCATACATCGCGTGGATCACGTCCGGATACGGCGCCGATTCGTTGACGAAGCGCCGCCCGAGCCGGTTGACCATCACGCAGCGCGGCGCCGAGCGCTCGACGAACAGCCCGCGCTGCTTCTCCTCGCCCGGCACGCGCACCGTCGGCACGCCCCAGACGAAGTCCATCAGCGCGACGTCGGCCCCGAGCGCGAGCCCCGCGCGGATGCCGTCGCCGGTGTTGATCGGCGGCGCCGCGCTCCACTCGGCGCGCGTCGGCTTCGGCAGGTATTGGTCGCGCATCGCCTGGTTCGCCTCGAATCCGCCGCACGCGAGCACGACGCCATGCGTCGCACGGATGCCGAACGGCCGGCCGTCGCGCTCGACGACCACACCGTTCACGCGTACGCCGTCGGTGTGCAGCGAGCGCATCGGCGTTGCGAGCCACAGCGCGATGCCGCGCTGCTCGAGCGCTGCGCGCAGGCTCGCGACGAGCGCATTGCCGAGCGTCAGGCGCCGGTCGCGCGGCGTGCGGCGCCGCCATTTGAAATCGGTGGCATAGCGCAGCATCAGGCGCGCGGCGAGCCGCAGCCAGCCGCGCTCCTTTGTGAGGATCGTGTGCGCCTCGATCTGCGTCATCGCGACGCGCCCGCCGATCAGCGTCGCCGGCGAAGGCGCGCGCAACGTGTCGAAATGCGCGCCGAGACGCGCGGCATCGAACGCCGCCGGCTCCATCGTCCGGTAGCCGGGCTTGCCGCCCTTGCGGTCCGGGTAGTAGTCGGGATAACGCGGCACCGCATTGAACCGCGTGTGCGCGTGCTTCGCGAGATACGCGACCATCTTCGGGCCATTGTCGAGATACGCATCGATGCGCTGCGCGTCGAAATCCTCGCCGACCACGTCGCGCAAATACATGATTGCTTCGTCGTACGAATCGCTGCCGCCGAGCGCGGCGATCTGGTCGTTGCACGGAATCCAGATGCCGCCGCCGGACACCGCCGTGGTGCCGCCATAGACGGTGCTCTTCTCGACCACCAGTACCGACAGCCCCTGGTCGTGCGCGCGCAGCGCCGCCGTCATCGCGCCCGCGCCGGAACCGACCACCACCACGTCGTACGTGGCGTCGCCGAACGAATCGTGTCGATCGTCGTACATGATCGCCTCCGCTCAGATCGTGGCAAGGCAGCTTGCCGCATCGGCCGGCACGTCGGCGAGCTGGCGCCAGGCGCCGTGCTCGCCGCGGTATTCGTGCACCTCGACGCTCGCGTGCCGCGCGGGCAGCTCGCCCACGTCCGTGTAGAACTGCTGGTACCACTGGCGCAGCCGATAGATCGGGCCGTCGCCGTCGCACAGCAGCGGATTGTCGACGCGCGTCTTGTGGTCCCAGATCGCGACGTCCTCGCGGAATGCCGACTGCGCGGCCAGCACGTAGCCGTCGACCATCGCGCGATTCTGTTCTTCCGTCAGCGCCGGATTCTTCTCGACCATCACGCCGAAGCGCAGCTCGAAGCTGTTCGTATCGATCGGCACGTGGCTGTTGAGCAGGATCGACCTGAGCGGCTGCCCCTGCGCTTCACCCGTCATCAGCGTGACGTGGTATGCCGGGCCGAAGTAGGCCGAGTCGGCCGTCAACCCGCCACTGCCGGCCAGCCGCGTGCTGCCGCCGCGCAGCTTCTGGTAGGCCACCGGGCCCGCGAACGTGTTGCAGAAGTAGTCGATCGGCGCGCCATGCACCGGGCCGAAGTGCGCCATGTCGGACTGGTTGTCGATCAGCTCGCGGCAGTTCGTGTCGATCACCCACTTGACGATCGCCCAGTCGCTCCACGCATCGGAGAAACACGCGTCGATGCGCGGAATCTCGACCGCCGGATCGGGCCCATTGCCCTCCGGATCGTTCCACACGAACAGCAGGCGGTTCTGCTCCATCACCGGCCACGACTTGATGCGCGCCTTCGGCGGGATGCGCTGCGAATACGGAATCGCAGTGCAGGTGCCGTCGCCGGCCCACGACCAGCCGTGAAACGGACACACGAGCGCGTTGCCGTCGACGTGGCCGCGCCCGAGGTCGGCGCCCATGTGCGGGCAGTAGCCGTCGAGGATTCGCAACTGCCCGTCCTCGCCCTGGAACACCGCCACGCGCGTGCCGAAGATCGACAGGCCGTGCGCACGGCCGTCGCGGTAGTCGTCGGCGAGCCCGAGGCAATGCCAGCCGCGCGCGTAGCGCGCGTCGATGGGTGCGGCATGAATCCGGTGAACGGGATGCCGGGTGGCCGGCGCGGATGATTCGGTCATGGATCGTCTCCTTCCAGTCGAAAGGCGCAGCCCTGCACTGCCTGGCGGACCGTGCCGGGAACACACCGGGCAGGTCGATGCACCCGGCGCTATGTCACAAACTGCTTATTTTGTGACGCATAATGGCACAAATTCCATTTTTGTGACAACGTGTGCGAAAATTCCGAACCGAGGTATTCGGTCGGCTCATCGGCACACGCCGCGCGACGCACGGCAACGAGGAAAGGTATGGATCGGCAACTGCGCTGGGGCGACGCCAGCAGGATGGACAGCGTCAATGACGGGCGAAGCGCGATCCTGCGCGCCACGCTCGACGCGATGATCGAGCACGGGATCGACCGTTTGTCGATCGACGACGTCGCACGCCGCGCGAACATTTCGCGGCGCACGCTGTACCGCTACTTCGGCACGAAAAAAGAGCTGATCCAGGGCGTGATCGGCATCCAGAACGCCGAGTTCTTCGACGAGATGCAGCGCGCGCTCACCGCCTTCGAGCACGACTTCGAGGCCTACTGCGAAGAGAGCGTGTGCTTCGCGGTGCGCTATCGCGATCGTCATCACGGCGGCTTTCACCACAACTATCTGGCCACGAGCCTGTCCACCGACGTGTTCGGCTACATCGTCGAGAACATCGCGCCGATGTGGCAGCGCGTGCTCGAAAAGCCGTACCGTGAATATGTCGCCATGCACGGCGCTCGGGTGCCCGCGCTCGACGACATCATCGCGCTGATCAGCCGTATCGGGCTCGCGTACTGCCTGGTTCCGGCTGACGAGCAGGCGATGCGCGCGCAGATGCGCATCCTGTGGACGTTCCAGCGCGAGCCGGCCGGCAAGCCGGTCGCGGCCCGGATCAAGGCCGCGCGCTGAGCGGCGGCGCCCGCGCGATGTCGCGCAGCCCGGCCGATACCATCCGATACCGGCCTCGAACATTTCAACTCACACCGGACTACCCCATGACGACCTGCGGAGTTTCCGTCTCCGGCCGAACGCTCGATCGCGCCGACCTGCTGCTTCTCGTCGAAGGCTCGCCTGCGCCGCTTCGTCTCGAAGACTGCGATCTCGAAGGTGCGGACCTGTCGCGGCTCGATTTACGCGGCGCGCGATTCGAGCGCTGTGCGCTCGCGGAAGCGTCGTTCGTCGGCGCGACGCTCGCGCAGACCGCGTGGATTCGCTGCCGCGCGCGCCAGACGAGCTTCGCGTCGGCCGACCTCGAGGACGCGCAGTTTCAGTCCTGCGATCTCAACAACACGAGCTGGCGCCGCAGCAAGCTCGGTTCGGCGCGCTTCGACGAATGCAGGCTGACCGGCGCCGACTTCGAGGAATGCAAGTCGCTCGGCATCGAATTCGCGAACACGTTGCTGGTCGGCGCGAGCCTGCGCCGCTTCTCGTTTCGAAAAACGCGGCTCGTGGCGCTCGACTTCTCGGATGCCGATCTCGCCGGCACGGACTTTCGCGACGCCGTGTTCGAAGGCGGCAGCCTGCGCAACGCGCATCTGAACGACGCCCGGTTCGACGGGGCCGACCTGCGCGACGTGGAGCTCGGCGGCACGCCGAAGCTGCTCGCGTCGGGCGTGCTGCGCGGCGCGACCATCTCGTATGACCAGGCCGCGATGTTGATCGAGAATCTGGGGATCCGGGTCGCCTGACGACCGCACGCGCGTTGCTTCGCCCCGCGGCCGACATGCGCGACGCCGGCCGCGAACCGCGCATGTCGCATGTGCTGCCGGCAATCTGTCGAATATTCTCATCACTTCAGCCGCATTCCGACCGGCACACGTCACGCGCGCCTTGGCACTCACGCTCGACGGCCCCGATCCATCGACATGCGAATCACTAGGGAAAATCCGGAGACATCCTTACAGCGATTTACCTGATGATTCACAGGAACGCGATGTTTCGGCGATTTCGCTTTGCATCATGCTTTCGTTTTGCTTGACGGTCCCGATGCCCCCGCGCGGCAAATGCGACGATCGACACGTGAAACGGCCAGCGTCCGCGAGTCGCCAGGTGTTCAATACTTTCAACAACCCGGTCGAGAGCAATCGTGAGAATCCGTGGCCCGCTGGTGCGGTGGAGACGAGGCGATGCGCGCAACGTGCGTGCATCGATCTCGTCCACCGGCGACAGTGACCGCCGGCAAAGTCCTCGCCTGCATCTGTCGATCTACACCATCCTGTCCCGCCGTTCCGTCCGCCGTCACAACGCCGTCGCCGCGCGCGCATACGTCGCGATCCACACCGACGACGTGGCGTCGCTGCTGCCTTAGCGCCCCCCCTCCGTTCCGTTCGAACTGCGCATCGTGTCGCGTGACTCACGACAGGATCGGCTCGCGTTGCGCGTCGGCACGATTCGCTGCGTAGACCGAACGGACTCCTGATCATCATGCGCCGCCAGCGTTCGTTTCGCGCGCCGGCCGGTTGCACACGTCCATCCCTTGAACCGTGGCGCGGCGAGCAGCCAACCGCCGAGCCCCCCGATACGAACGACAAGCCATGCAACTCCGCACCCTTCGCCGCACCATCGCAACCGCCGCCATGATGTCCGTCGCGGGCATCGCCGCCGTCGTCACCCCACACGCCCAGGCCGCCGGCGAGCTGAACATCTACAACTGGTCCGACTACATCGCGCCGGACACGATCCCGAATTTCCAGAAGCAGACCGGCCTGCACGTGCGCTACGACAACTACGACAGCGACGACACGCTGCAGGCGAAACTGCTGTCGGGCAACTCCGGCTACGACATCGTCGTGCCGACGTCGAACTACATGGCCAAGCAGATCCAGGCAAACGTCTACCAGCCGCTGGACAAGACGAAGCTGCCGAACCTGTCGAACCTCGATCCGCTGCTGATGAAGATGGTCGCCGACGCCGATCCGGGCAACCAGTACGGCGTGCCGTGGGCGTATGGCACCGACGGCATCGGCTACAACGTGCAGGCGGTGAAGAAGGCGCTCGGCGACAAGGCGCCGGTCGACAGCTGGGCGCTGGTGTTCGACCCGGCCAACATGTCAAAGCTGAAGAGCTGCGGCGTATCGTTCCTCGACCAGGCCGTCGACGTGTTCGCCGCGACGCTGCAATACATGGGCAAGGATCCGAACAGCACGAATCCGGCCGATTACCGCGCCGCATACGAGGTGCTCAAGAAGGTGCGCCCGTACATCACGCAGTTCAACTCGTCGGGTTACATCAACGATCTCGCGAACAACGACCTGTGCGTGTCGTTCGGCTATTCCGGCGACGTCGGCATCGCGCATCGCCGTGCGGCGGAAGCGAAGCGTCCGTACGAGGTCCGCTTCGCGAATCCGCGGGAAGGCGGGCTGCTGTGGTTCGACATGATGGTGATCCCGAAGGACGCGCCGAACCGCGATGCCGCGCTGAAGTGGATCAACTACCTGCAGGACCCGAAGGTCAACGCGGGGATCACCAACGCGGTGTTCTACCCGACCGCGAACAAGGCCGCGCGCCAGTTCGTGAAGCCCGCGATCGCGCGCGATCCGTCGGTCTATCCGGCCGACGAGGTGCTGAGCAAGATGACGCTGCTCAAGCCGATGCCGCCCGAGATTCGCCGGCTTCAGAACCGGTTGTGGGCGCAACTGAAGACGGGGCGCTGACCAGCGCGGGACGGCCAGTCGAGCCGCACCGACAGATCGCCAGCACGCGCCGACGCGCTCCCGCGACGATCACCCACTTTTCGGGAAACGGCCGCGGACGCGCGACGCGCCGATCCAAACGCGCCGCGCTCGACCGGCTGCACGGCCAGCCGCCGTCGGCACCCGCACCCGGCGACTGACGCCCGGCCGCGGCCGCACTATCGCTGCGCCGGCTCCGCATGCGGCAACGCCGCCGCGAACGCTGCGTCGATGAAGCGGATCACGTCGTCGAGCGACGACGTGCACGTCGCGCCCGCGGCGAGCTCACGAAACGCGCCGTCGGGCCCGAGGCAGATGAGCGGCTTGCGCCAGCGCTGCGCGAGCGCGATCTCCTCGGCGGTCCCATGCCCGCCGGGCAGCGCGACGATCAGGTCGCTGCTCAGCACGTTCACGTAGTTCCGGTTGATGGTGTGCGGATCGGCGCCCGGTTCGCGGCGCGGCAGCGGCGTGAGGATCGGGATCTCGACGAACGGATGCGGGTAGCCGTCGAGCGGCACGAAGCCCGCATGCGGATCGGCCTGCGTCGGCAGGATGCCGATCGACCGGCCGGCCCGCCCCGGCACGCCGGCGAACGCGCGCGCGACCGCCTGCATCACGCCCTGGCCGCCGCCCGTCAGCAGGTTGAAGCCGGCCTGCGCGAGCCATGCGCCGAGGGGCTCGGAGAACGCGAGCCACGGTTCCTTGCCCGAGCCCATCACGCCGATCGTTCGGTGGTTGCGTTGCATCGTGTATTCCGGTGATGTGATGAATCGTTGAATTGAACCGCGGCGCGGCAGCGGACTGCGAAACCCGGCCGCGCGCCGCGCATCGTCATGCATCGTCATTCGAGTTCGACGCCCTTGAGCTCGGGGATCAGGAACAGCGTCGCGACCATGTCGAGCACGTAGAGGCCGGCGAGCAGCGCGATCGCCGTCTGGAACGAGTAGCGCGCGGCCAGCGCGCCGACCGCCACCGGCCCGAAGCCGCCGACCGCACGGCCGATATTCCACAGCACGTTCTGCGCGGTCGCGCGCGCGGCGGTCGGATAGCCTTCGGACATCAGCGTGCCGTAGCCGCCGACCATCCCGTTGACGAACATCCCCATCAGCGCGCCGGCCCACAGCATCGCCGTCGGGTCCGACAGGCGCGCGTAGGCGATGACCGTTACGACCGAGCCGAGCTGGTACAGGAGGAACGTCGGCTTGCGGCCGATGCGATCGGCGAGCTGCCCGAAGGTCCAGACGCCGATCATCATCCCGACGACGGTCGCCGCGGTCCACAGCCCCGACTTCGTCAGCGAGAAGCCCATCTGTTTCGACAGGAAGGTCGGCAGCCAGATCATGATCCCGTAGTAGCCGAAGTTCTGGACCGAGCACAGGATCACGATGCCGAGGCTCGTGCGCGCGGTGCGCGCGTCGGCGACGAGCATCCGGAACGCGTTGGCGCGCGGCCGCGTCGCGCGCTGCACGAAGACTTCCGGCTCGTGCAGCCGGTTGCGCAGCACCCACGCGAGCAGCGCGGGCAACACGCCGACCACGAACATCCCGCGCCAGCCGATATGGAGCAGCAGCAGCGGCGTCAGCAGCGCGGCCAGCAGCACGCCGGCCTGCCAGCCGAGCGCGACGTAGCACGACGCGCGCGCCCGCTTGCTCGCCGGCCACGCTTCGGCCGCGAGCGCCATGCCGATGCCGAATTCGCCGCCGAGGCCGATGCCCGCGATGGTGCGATACACGAGCAGGTCCCGGAAGCCCTGCGCGAACGCGCACAGGCCGGTGAAGACCGCAAACAGCATGATCGTCCAGGTCAGCACGCGCACGCGGCCGTAGCGGTCGCTCAGGGCACCGAACAGAATGCCGCCCGCGACGGCGCCGATCAGCGTCCACGTGACGAGCGCGCCGCCCTGCCCGGGCGTCAGCTGCAAAGCCGCGGTGATCGCCGGCAGCATGAAGCCGAGGATCAGCAGGTCGAAGCCGTCCATCGCGTAGCCGATCGCCGAGCCGGCCAGCGCCTTCCACGCGTACGCCCCGACCTGCCCGCCGCGCGGCGCCGCCGGATCGTCGAGCGCCGAAGATTTCATGTTTGCTGCCATGGTGTCCCGCCGGAAATGTCCGGGCGACATTCTAAAGCCTGTTCCCGCGCATGACGGGCCCGTGCACGGGCGCACGCAGAAAGCGCCGCGCTGCCCGCTTCCGGGAACGGAAGCGGGCAGCGGCGGTAATAAATTTGAAAGATGTTGAAGCCGGCGATCCCGCAGTCAGGCCGGGACACCGAAAGAACGGGATGAAGCGGGAGTGGTGAGGCCGGCGCGGGTCGAACGGCACCGGCGCGGTGCCGGTGCGGTGCTGCCTCAGCCCTGATCGTCCCCGGGCCACCAGGTTTTGGCCTCGCGGTCGACGAGCAGCGTATCGAGATCCCGGCCTTCGAGCCATTTGGGTCGCGGACCGCGGCCCGACCACGAGCGGCCGGTCGTCGGATCGTAATACTTGGCAGGCGCCTTGCGTTTTCGCTGGACGATGTAGCCGAGGGCGCTCAGCACTTCCTGCTGCGAGATGCCCAACAGCTGGACCTGCTCCCTGAATGCCGCCAGTGCGGCTTGCTTCTCCTTCTGCTTGGCTTCCGACAGCTTGATGTTCAGGTCCCGAAGTTGTGCTTCGAGTTCCTGCAGAGCCTGGGTCATGTATTCATCCTCTTTGGGCATGTTTTTATTCAAAAAACCTCCGATGGCAGAACCTATCACGAAGTTCCGCCAATCTGTGTTGCGATGTGTGAATCGTTTGCCTCGATCTGTAAGGCTTTCGAAGTGTGCCGAACGCAACACCATCGTCGAAAACCGCATGACATCGGCACGCAACACCTGGCGCGCCGCGTTCGAACGCGCGGCGAGCCTTCGGCGGCGACCTCCTCGCCGCCTGGCGCCGCACCCTGGCACAGGCGCGGCATGGCGCGAATGATAGCAGTGCGCATCCGTCATGTTCGAGGACTTTTGCGGTCCGGCGCACACTCGCCGGCCTTGGCCCACGAGCCTCGACGCCGGCACGGCGTTTCACGTGCCGAAGCGGCACCCGTCCCGCGCGATCCGCGCATGCAGTTTCGCACCGCGCGCGGCGTTCGGCGCGCTCGCGTGGGCGACGCGTCCGGCCAGATGTCGGCGGAAATCCGGATGCGCAGCGCGGTTCCGCGACGCCGGCCCGTGGCGAATGCAGTTGGTCAGGACCAGGCGGCAGCAGCCGCGACGCTTGTCGTCAGCGTCACGAGAAAACCACGACGGAAGTCGTCGAGCCAGCGATCGCCGACGGCCGTCATGCCGCTTGACCGGTTGACGTGCGTCAAGGCTAGGCGCACGGCCAAACCTAGACTGGACCCATGCCCTCTCACCGGATGTCGGCAGTCACTCGTCACAGGAATCCACCATGCGCATCACCGTTCATCTCGACACGTTCGCGCATGCCGGCCCGTCGGCGTATGCGATCGTCTGGCTTGATTTCGACGAGCAAAAGTGGTCGTGCGAAGGCCACTACGCGATGGCAATGCCCTCATGGGGGACGCTTGCCCGGACCGCCGACGGCATCCGGCTTGCCGTGCCCGATGCAAGCCGTCCGCTCATCGTCCTTGACGGCTTCGCGTCCGGCAATGCCAAAGCGCCAAGTGTCGGCGCATCCGGCATGGCACGCTGGTACCCGCATGCCCATCACGCGCCGGATGCCGGTCGCTGGCGCGTGCAATGTCTCGATACCGAGCAGGCCGAACCCGAGCACCGGCTGTTTGCAGACGACGCACGCTGAGCGCGTCGCACACACGGAGCCGGCATCCTGGCTCGGTCGAGAGCTCGGCCGAGACTGACGCGCGAACCGCTAATCTTCCGTTTCCGGAATCGCATTGACGATCATCGAGAACAGCTTGCCGAGATCGGCTTCGAGCTTGACCCCGTCGAATGGATCGCGATTGGCTCCGAAGGCGAGATCAAGTTCCGCCCAGTCCTCGTTTGACAGCAAACGTCTCGCGGCCGGCAAAATCAGCGTCTCCTCGGTAAACCGGTGATCCGAATAGAACTCGGCATATTCATCCACCAGCGCCACCAGTGCCGCTAATGCGGGCGCCCCCTTCAACTCGTACCGGGTCAGCGCGTGTTCGAGATTGGTCAACATCCCGTCACCTCGCGCGTGCTGAGTCTCCAGTTCGTCGATCACGCCGTCGAATTCGGAAGCCACATCCCGCAATGGGGCAAACAGGTAGCGCTCCTCTTTCGGATGATGTATCTGCTCGGGGTACTCTCGAATGTAATAGAGCATCGCCCGGAACACCATGAGACCCGGAACGGGCTTGCCAGCCGCAAGCAGATGGACATAGCGCCGCATGCCCTCGACGACGGCAGACAGCCGCTCGTGCTCACGGAGGATAACGGTGATCGCGGCCCGCGGCCCCAACGACGACATACCAGACCTCACGGAAACAGGCGGAACGCACTGGCGATCGCTCGATCGACTCGCTTGCTCGGCGAGCCCGTCAGCCAGTGCCCACAATTTCCATCTTGGTCGGCTGCGGCTCGACATCAAAGTGTGCCGACGCGACGGCTTTGAGGGAGATCAAAGAGTGTGCCGGCCCGGCAACGCGCGAAGTCGGCATGCGTCGGCCGATTCGAACGGGCGCCCTGCCGACTGAATCGCTCGTGCGTGTCATCGATCCGGCACCTGGTTTTCGAGGTCCGGATGCGCTCTGCCGTCAGCGCGATCGTGTGAAAGACGGACGACAGCGATGGACCGGCGAAACACCCGCGGCGAGCGGCGAAATACACTCGTATTTGACTTCAATCAAGATACCCGTCTCCGGCGCTCTCACACTGTATTCAGTATCGCTACGCAAGCATGAGGCCGCCAGGGAAGACATCGATACCAACGCAAGCGACCGATACCGGCTGTTTGGCTGTACCGCGGTTCGACTGGAAGCAAAGAAAGATGAACAAGATGTTTTTCTTGCCAATGTCACTGCTACCGATCGTCATCGCGATCGGCGGCGTCCCGTCGCACGCACGCGCCGAGGACGGGGAGCAACTGGCTCGGCAGGTCTGTGCCACTTGCCACGGTGCACGGGGACACAGCGAATCACCCATGTTCCCGCGCTTAAGCGCCCAGACACCGGAATATCTCACTGTGCAGCTCAAGGGCTTCCGCGAGCACACGCGGGGCGAGACGCATGCGCGCGAGTATATGTGGGGTATTGCGTCGCGGCTCGACGATGCGACGATTGCATCGCTTGCAGCCTATTACTCGCATCAGGAACCGGTGCATGGCAAGGCAGGCAACGCCGCGCTGATGGCCAGGGGGAAAGATATTTTCGAGCATGGCGTACCGCACCGGGGGACCCCGGCATGCGCGTCGTGCCATGGCCCGCAGGGCCAGGGTGCCGGCGCGTTCCCGCGGCTTGCCGGACAACACGTGAACTATCTGCTTCGGCAGATCGAGTTCTTCAAGAACGAGACACGTGCCAATTCCCCCGTCATGACAGCCGTTGCTCATACGCTGGATGCCGACGACGCCAATGCGGTCGCCACATGGCTCGAATCGCAGTAGGGTCGTAAGCGCGAAATCCTCTGCACGTCGCCGACATTGCTGAATCGATCCACGATTGCGTCCGCAACCCACAGTTGCGGATGCAACCACGGTGACGGGTGACACGATCAACCCCGATTCAGCCCGGCTCGTCCCGAGCCACGGCGCATGGAACGCGTCGATATCGATATGGATGACGTAACGTTCCGCTTCGTCCGGCAACGCGGCCAGAAAGCAGTCGGCCGGGCCGGGAACTGGCACGCACGAGGTCGCGCGCGCGATCGCATCCGATACGAAGACACGCCACGATCGGCTCTCTCCTGCTCTCGTGATTTTTCGAATGCGCCAGGGTATCGGCGAACCGGACGGGCCGCCTCGCGGCCCGGACGCTTCCCGCCAAACGGGAATGTTGCGCAGTGTAACGTCCAGCCGCGCCCCGGCGCCGACCGCTGCCACACGTTCCGGCATTGCGGCGCGCCGCGCTTACGGCAGCGGCGGCGCGTCGCGCAACACGGCTTGCAGCCCCGTCGCGAACGGCGTCGCATGATCGATCCCGAGTGCGCGCACGCGCGATGCATCCAGATGGCAGTCGTACGGACGCGGCGTCGCATCGGCCGGCGTGTCGATCCGCGCGAGCGCGGCGTCGATGCCGAGCGCGGCCGCGATCCGTTGCGCGATGTCGTACTTCGTCATCGGTTCCTCACCCGACCAATGACGGATACCCGTGACCGGCGAACCCGCGAGCCGGCGCAGCGTCAGGTCGCGGATCACGTCCGCCACGTCCGGCGTGTAGGTCGGATAGCGGATCGCCCACGCGTCCATGCCGACCGCATCCGCGCCCGCTCGCGCGGACGCGACGATCGCCGGCACGAGGCTCGTGACGGCCGACTCGCGCCAGTCGGCGATCGGGCCGTAGAGCAACGGCAGGCGCAGCACGCAGGCAAGCGGCGACGCGGCGAGCAACGCGGCCTCGCCTTCCAGCTTGGTGCGGCCGTAGATGTTCAGCGGGTTCGGCGTGGCATCTTCGCGGTACGGTGCGGCCTTGCCGTCGAACACGTAGTCGCTGGAGATGCCGAGCGTCCACGCGCCGTAGCGCGCGGCAAGCGCGCCGATGCGGGCCGGCGCGTCGACGTTGATCGCGCGCGCGGCCGCGGGGTCGCGTTCGCAGACGTCCGGGCGGCGCTCGGCCGCGCAGATGATCACGGCGGCCGGGCGGCGCGTGTCGAACAGACGTTCGAGTGCCGGCTGATCGAGCACGTCGAGTCGGACGATGTTGTCCGGCGGCAATGCGAGGCGCCGCGCGCCCGCGGCGTCCGGGTTCCGGATGGTTGCGACGAGCGTCAGCGACGCTGCGCGGGACAACGATGCGGCAACCGCACGGCCGAGCAGGCCGGACGCGCCGATGAGAAGGATGGTCGGGTGCGACACGGTAGCCAACGATGAAAGCGGATGAGGGGCCCCAATCTATACGAGAACCGGCAACCGATGTCGATTTCGCGCGCACCTCGACGACGCGCGGATGATGAAACACGGGCCCGGTGCGCTTCCACGCACCGGGCCCGTCGTGCAGCACGAATTCTCGCGCCGCTTACTTCCGGTCGAACGAATACCGCCCCGGCCCGCTCACCGCGAGCAACAGCAGCCCGCCGATGATGCTGATGTTCTTGTAGAAGTTGATCATCGCGAGGTACTGGTCCATGCCCTGCAGCGCCCAGTAGCGATGCCCGATCAACGCGGTCGCGAGCGTATAGACCGCGAACACCAGCGCGAGCGGACGCGTATAGAACCCGACCGCGATCAGCGCACCGCCGACCAGCTCGACCGCCACCGCGATCACCGCCGACAGCTCCGGCGACGGCGCACCCGTCGACGCCATGTACGCGACCGTGCCCGAGAAGCCGTTCAGCTTCTGCCAGCCGAACAGCACGAACAGGATCATCAGCAGCACGCGAGCCGCCAGCAGCAGCTCGTCCTTCTTCGACTCCAGCGAAACGTAACGCATAGCAATCACCTTGATTTGACGGTTTGACGCATTCGGTGCCGACGTCCGCCGCAACGGCGAACTCACGGATCGACAACGAACCCGCCTCGCACGATCGAACCGCGGGCCGGCCGGCCCGCTGCCGAAGAATCCGTCCGGTCGCGCCGTCGTGGCGCGCTGCGGAACGGTTCTGGCGAAGCACGGGTGCAGTCTACTGTCTCACCGGAAATCATCAATCCGCCATAACAAGATTGGCTGTCTCGGTTTAGTGGACAATTGTCACGTAACAAACGCGTCATAGGCGGCCGGCGGAGGCATCGCACACGAAAGGGCTATCGCGGCTTTCCCTTCCATGCAAAGGCAGCCGGCGGTCGGCGGTGGGCCGGCCAGCGCAGTTGCGCAGCCCCTCGGCCCGCGAACACGCCGAACCGCACGCACCGGACATGCCGATACCACCGGCCACCGCATGACCTCAGCTGACGATGGCCTGGCGGATCGAGACGCCCTGGGCCGCATTCGATACGGCCTCCCATTGCTCCCACTCGGCCAGTCGCGCCGCGTAGGCCGCGCGCACGACGGGCATGCCCTCGGTGCCCAGGAACAGACGCAACGGCGGCTTGTCCGTATCGACCACCTGCAGCACGGCCTGCGCCGTGGCCTGCGGTTCGCCGAATTCCATGGCCGCACCCCGCGCGAACGCTTGCTGACGCAGCGCGGCGTAGGCCTCCAGCCCCTGGGAGATCTTCAGGGACGCGGGACTCGCGAAGTCGGTCGCGTAGGCACCGGGCTCGATCAGCGTCACTTTGATGCCGAAGTTGGCGACTTCCTGCGCCAGGCTGTCGTGCAGGGCTTCCAGCGCCCACTTGGAGGCGTTGTAGAAGCCGGAAATGGGACCGGCCACGATGCCCGCTACGCTGGAGACGCCCAGGATATGCCCGCTGCCCTGGCTGCGCAGGACAGGCAGCGCCGCCTGGATGACGCGCAGCGCACCGAAGAAATTCGTCTCGAATTCGGCTTTCACGTCGTCGACCGTGGCTTCTTCGATCGCGGCGACCAACGCGTAGCCGGCGTTGTTCAGCACCACGTCGAGCCGCTCGAAATGCTGGTGCGCCTGCGTGACTGCGTCCGCAACCTGCTGCGCATCGGTCACGTCCAGGGCCAGGGGAAGTACGCGGTCGCCATGGCGCTCCGCAAGCACGTCCAGTGAGCCCGCGTTGCGGGCCGTTGCAGCCACCCTGTCGCCGCGCGCCAGCGCGGCTTCTGCCCAGATGCGCCCGAATCCGCGTGCGGCGCCCGTGATGAACCAGACTTTCGATGTCATATCGCATACCTCCATGTTGGGGAAAAAAGCCGTACGGTCTGTCAGCGCGTCTGACTGAGGATGATGCGGTCGAACATGCGGTCGCCCAGCCAGACGCGCATGCGGATCAGCATCTTGGCGAACTTGCCGGCCGCATAGCGCGTGCGCGGCTTGCGACTGGAGACGGCCTTGGAGACCACGTCCGCGATCACGCGCGGATCGCTACCGGTGCCGTGTCCGTATGTCTTCTTGATCGACTTGGCCACCATCTGCACCAGGCGGCCATACGGGCCGCTGGCCGAGCGCTTGACGATGCTGTCGGTGGCGGCATCACCGAAGCCCGTCTCGATCACGCCGGGTTCGACGATCACGACCTTGATGCCAAACTCGGCCACTTCGAGGCGCAGGCAGTCCGACCAGCCTTCCAGTGCGTGTTTGGTCGCGTGGTACCAGGCCCCCAGGATGCTGTACATCTTGCCGCCCATCGAGGTGATGTTGACGACGTATCCCGAGCGCCTGGCCCGCATGGCCGGCAGCAGGAGTTGCGTGAGCCGCGCAGCGCCGAACAGATTGACCTCGAACTGGTAGCGCGCCTCGTCGATGCCGATTTCCTCGACCGGCCCATACAGGCCGAAGCCCGCGTTGTTGACCAGCACGTCCACCCCGCCCGTCCGGGACAGGATGAACTTGACGCCATCGACGATCTCGTCGTCCCTGGAGAGGTCCATGCGCAGAGGCTCGGCGCCGAGTCGCGCCAGGTCGTCCATCTTGTCGACACTGCGCGCAGCGACATAGACCTGATAGCCGTCCTCGATCAGACGCTGCGCAATGGCCTTGCCCATGCCTGACGATGCGCCGGTGACCAAAGCCGTTTTTCTCTTTCCTGTGGTGGACATGCCGCACCTCGTTTGTTGAGTTGCCGCTAGCTTTTCAGGAAAAGCAGGCCGCTTGCCTCGCGTCATGTGCCAAACGGCTTGCGATCCGCGCCGCCGCACGGGGCGCGATGTTCATCGGCCGGCCTCCTGCACACGGCTGCGCAGTGCCTTGAGCGTCCCGTAGGGCGTGTCCACCACTGTCCGGTTGGCCAGCCAGTCGGGAATGGCGCCGCCGGGGGATGCATGCATCTGATAGGTGACTTTCACACCCTCCGCGTCGGGCACCAGCTTCCACTGACCTTTGGCCTGCGGAATCCGCACCTTGCCCTCGCGCAACGGCAGGTAGTCGGGGACCGCCTCCACGCGCACGGTGACCGCGCCGTCGCCGGCCTTCGTGTAGGTGAAGTGATAGATGCCGTCGCGGTTGGAGACCGGCCAGGGCGCCTTGTTGTCCAGGTAATGGAACTGCTCGGTGTCGGTGGCCTTGAGCAGTTCGGAAGCGGCCACGTCGGGCATCCATTGACGGTAGGCATCGGCGTCACGCAGCACCTTGACGACGTCATCGGGGGTAGCCCGGATCTGCACCTCGCCGCGGAATTCGCGCAGCGGCGATCCGTCGACGTTGCGCACGTAGACCCTGATGCCATCGGCCTGCCTGGCGAGCGACCAGCCGTCCTGCGCGAAGGTCGTCTGGCTGGCCAGCAGCCCAATCAGCAGGGCGGCGGAAAGAAGATTGCGTCGGGCGATCATCGCGAAACCTCATGGAGTGAAGATGCCTTCACCATAGAGGGCCACGCTGCGCAGCGAACTCGCCACGCGCGCCAGAGGGATGGCGATCGGCGCCAGCCTGAACGTGGCTCAGGGCGATTTCGTTCGCGCCTGTGCAACCTGGGCTGCAAGGCCGTGGCGCTGCAAGACCGACCGGATGGCAGGCAATTGCGCGACGACAGCCTCGTAGCCCAGGTGCCGCGCCGTTTCCCGGCCCTCGGCATCGTCCATGCCCGCGGGCGCGATCGGTGGAGCGATCAGCACGTCGATCGCCAGCATCAAAGGCAGGCCTGCGCGCAGCCGACGCGTTCCCATCTCGCTCAATTCTGCGCGGCGCCCAGCCGGGCCAGCTCGGCAGAAGGTAGGACCACCACGCCCCGGGACGTGGGAACGGTTCGTACCAGCGCCTGGGCAACGGCCTCGGCGTGTACGGGCTTGTAGGCGCCGGGGAGGATCGGCGCGAGCAGTCTGGCGACGGGGATCGCGATGATCTCGCCGTACCGCGTGGCCTGGCCCAGGCCGTCCCGGTAGTCCAGCAGCAGCGAAGGTTGCGCGATGACCAGCGCCGTGAAGGGCATGGCCTTGAGCGCATCTTCCAGTTCGCCCTTGACGCGGGTATAGAACATGGACGACCGGGCATTCGCCCCTGCGGCGCTGACCAGCCCCACGCGCCGCGCCCCCGCCGCAAATGCGGCCTGCGCCACGGCCAGGTTGGCATCGAAGTCCACCGCTCGGAAGGCCGCCTTGCTGCCCGCCACCTTGATCGTCGTGCCCATGGACAGGTACACCTCGTCGACCTGCGCCAGCGTGGGCAAGCGGCCGAAATCCACCTGGTGGACCTGGAGCCTGGGGTCGCGCACAGCCAGCGGGCGGCGGCTCAGCGCATGGACCTCCGAGACAGTCCGGTCGGCCAGCAGGGCCTTCAGCATCAGGCCGCCCACGAGTCCGGTGGCACCTGCCAGCAGCACTTTGCGTTGTTTCTCTTGCAGGGTCATGAGTGTCGTTCTCAGTTCAGGCGCATGGCATTGCGCGCGGTATCCGGCGTCTGCCCGGTCCATTCCAGGAAGGCGCGGTAAAAGGAGTTGGGATCTTCGAAACCGAGCAGGAAGGCGATTTCGCCGGCAGTCATCGTCGTGCTCCCGAGGTAGTGGCGGGCAAGACTTTCCCGGGTGGTGTTCACCAGCGAGCGGAAACTCTCCCCTTCGTCTTCGAGGCGGCGCTGTAGCGTGCGCTTGCTGAGCCCCAGGCGCTCGGCGGCTTTCTCGATGGTGGCCGTGTTGCCGGGCAGCAGCTCCAGCAGCACCGCACGCACGCGCTCGGCCATCGTGGCTGTGGCGTCCAGTTCGCTGAGCCGACGGCGCAGTTCGGGCTCGAACACGCGCCACATGCCTTCGTTCACGGTCAGGAACGGGCGCAGGGCATCGGCGGCGCCAAAGGTAATGGCCGGACGCTCGCCACGTTGAACGGGCACGCCGAAGAAGCGCTGGTAGCGCGGCGCACAGCTAGCGGGCGGAAGCTGTGGCAGGGCCACCCGCAATGCCTGCACGGGCTCGCGTGTGGCCAGGCGAGCCAGCCGCAGGAAGAACGCGACCTCGGCGACCTGCAGCGAATAGGGCAACTCGGTCTGCACCGACAACCAGCGCGGCGACACCGTCAGCGATCCGGCCTCATCCACGTCGACCTCGAGCCTCATGGGCGCCACAAGTTGCTTGTATTTGGCCAGGCGCTGCACCGCCTGCATCAGGTTGGCACTGCACAGGGCGGCGAACAGCGGCGGATCGAATACCTCGGCCGAGACCATCTCGACGAGGCGCAACGGAAACATGGGGTCGTTCGCTTCCAGCTCCAGCGCGCGCCAGAAGCGGAAGTACTCGTCGGTGTCTAGCCCGCGATCTGCGCGGTGAAACAGGTCTTCAGGCAGACGCGCCCTGCGCAGCACGTGGTCGGGCTGCACGCCGAAGTCCTTCAGCAGCGTGCGCCATGCGATATCCAGAGAGAAAGTGAGGTTGCGTGCCATGGGTGTGCACCAAAAGTCGATGATGGCCGGACGGGGTCCGGTGTGCGGTAACAGCTTAGCTGTTGAACCGCGATCGGATACATGCAATGCGCGCCAAATCGATCGCAGGATGTGACATTCGAGGGGGGCGGCAGTTGCACAAGAGATAGCGGCCGGGCGCAAGGCATGCGAAGAATCCAAACGATTCTTTACGGCATGCTTACTGTCAACCGTCGCGTCGCGATGACCGTTCATACTCGGCAACGCGGCTTTCTCCCGGCGGCCCGTTCATCGTGCGACGGTCGCTGTTCGAATCCATGCCGGTTCTTTTCGGCAAGACCGCGCGACCATCATCGGAGCCATATGGCATTTCGTCCGTCCTTGCGAACAGCAGCCACGCTTTGCGTTCTTTGCGTGGCGATGCTGGGCGCGTGCGCCGCCGTGGCGCAGCACCCTGCCGACGCGACCGTTTCATCTCGATCGCACACCGGCACGCAGCTGAAGACCGTGCCCGGCGCCCGGATGGCCGGCGCGCCTTTTGTGCACCCCGGCCTGCTGCATACGGCGAGCGATTTCACGCGCATGCGTGAGAACGTCGCCGCGCGGCGGCAGCCCTGGTTCGACGGCTGGCAACGCCTGGTTGCCAATCGGCATGCTTCGCTCGACTGGAAGCCGAATCCGCAGCCGGCCATCTATCGCGGCCGAAACCCCGACCACCCGGAAAATTACGCGACGCTCTTCAATGATGCCGCCGCGGCCTACGCGCTGGCACTTCGGTGGAAGATCACCGGCGACGACGCCTATGCGCAACACGCGATAGGAGTCCTGAACGCGTGGTCGCGCACGCTGACGACGATCGGCGGCAGTTCCGACAAGTTCCTGGCTTCCGGTATCTACGGCTACCAGTTGGCGAACGCGGGCGAAATCCTGCGCACGTCTCCGCTGTGGCGCGCCGACGATTTCCGGCGCTTCCAGTCGATGATGCTCGGCGTGTTCTATCCGATGAACCACGACTTCCTGGTTCGGCACAACGGCGCAAGGATCGACCACTACTGGGCCAACTGGGATCTCGCCAACATGGCGTCCATGCTGGCGATCGGGATCCTGACCGATCGCCACGACATCTACGCCGAAGCGGTCGACTATTTCAGGCATGGCGCCGGCAACGGCTCGATCGAACACGTGGTGTGGAAGTTGTATCCGGACGGGCTGGGTCAGCTGCAGGAAAGCGGGCGCGACCAGGGGCATGCCATGCTCGATATTGCGCTGCTCGGGGCGTTCTGCCAGATGGCCTGGAGCCAGGGAGACGATCTTTACGGATATGACGACAACCGGTTCCTGCGCGCAGCGGAATACGCCGCTCGATACAACCTCGGGAAGGACGTGCCTTACACGCAATACACGAACAGCGACGTCACGCAGCCCGTCATCTCGCCGAATTCGCGCGGAAACGAGCGCCCTGTATGGGCACTCGTCTATAACCACTACGTCGTGCTGAAAGGGCTCTCCGCGCCGGACGTCGAGGCCTTTGCCCGCAAGGTCGCGCCGGAAGGCGGCGGTGGCGACTATGGTCCCAACAGCGGCGGCTTCGATCAACTGGGATATGGCACGCTGACGTATACGCTCGAATGACGGGCAGCTGTCAGCGATCAGCGAATCGTGAACCCACGGTTCGCCGCCGAATTTGCCCCACCCCGAGACAGCGAGGTAGATCGCTTCCGGTGCGCACATCTTGCCGGATGCCGCTCGCATCACGGCCGAGCTTGAAGACAGTCGCCAGGATGGCCGGCCGTCGATCGCGAAGCGCGTTGGCCCAAGACCAGGGCCTTGTCACGCCCGGCGCATCCGCCCGCCGGATCACATCAAATCGATCGGCAGCGTCTTGTCGAGATTGTCGTGCCAGGCGCGAATGGTCTTCGGCACGGTCTTTTTCCACGCCGGCACGTTCGAGTAGTAGCGCATGCGCACCTTGTCATGGGCATCGAACACGAGCAGCCCGATCCACAATTCTGTGTCCCGACGCATCACGATCGCGGCGTTCGTCGTCGCGATGCCGCGCACCCAGTACGACTTCACGTCGGCGTTCAGGCCGTCAAGATCCTGCTCGTCCGCGCTGGTGTTGATCGTATCGACGAGCGTCTGATAGTCGGCGCCGAGCAGCGTGTGTGCGATCGCGTTCTGGTGCGCGTCGGCCAGCACCTTCAGCGTCACGAGGTCAGCCGCCTGGCTCGCCTGCGCCTTCGACGCCGTCACGTACTCGCCCGAATACACGACGCCCGCACCGGCGCCGCAATCGGCATCGCCGCCCTGCTGCGCGACCTGGACGCGGCCGCCCTTGCGGCTGAAATCGAGCCGGCATCGATCCTGGCGAAACGTGCCGCGCTCGCCGTGCAGGTCGATATCGCCGCCGAGTCCGCCGGTATTCGCGCCGTTGTTGCCGCTCAGTTCGAAGTGCAGACGCGGTGCCGTGCCGGTGAACGTCAGCACGCCGCCGAACGACGGGTTGTCGCTGTCGCGATACCACGTCTGTTGCCAGCGGTCGGCCGCAAGCGGCGCGCCGTTCAGGCTCGCGAGCCGCTCGCGATAGCGATCGCCAAGGCACGATGCATCGTTGCCGCAACGATCGCGCTGCTTGAGCCATTTCAACTGCGCCGCCTTCAGCGCGGCGGTATCGCCGCCTTTCGCGAGCGTCTTCTTCCACGCCGCCGCCAGCTGGCCGTCGAGCTTCGACAGCCCGGCGTCCGCGCAGATCGCCTTCTCGGTCGGCGAAGCGGCTTTCGCGCAGTCGAAGCCGGCCGCATGCGCGGCCATCGGCGCGATCGTCAGTATTGCCAACATCATGGCGGCTCGCGGGCTCACGCTCCACGCATGCCGGCCGCGAAGCGCGGCTTGCCCTCGCTCGCCGGCGCGAGCACTCGATCGGTTCTGGGTTGTCATGGCCTGGATCGTCGCTGGTTCACGGGCCTGTAGAAACGCCATGCCCGCAACGTTCGAGGTAAAAATGCCCGGCGCGGCATGCGGCACTCGCCCCGCCCGCCGAAGCGTAACCCGAACCGGGCGCGCCATCCACACAGATCAAGCGCACGATGCCTTGCCTGTCCGCGCTCTGATGGCGACACGCGCGAACGCCGGCAGCGCAAGCACGCGTCAGCCGTCAGCCGTCAAATGGCACCAGTTCGTAACTCGTGCTCCGGCCACCGGACGACGAGCGATGCAGCACACCGCGCGCGACGAGTTGCTCGATATCGCGAAGCGCCGTGTCTTGCGAGCACTTCGCGAGGGCGGCCCACTTGCTGGTCGTCAGCTTCCCTTCGAAACCATCGAGCAGGCGATTCATCACCTTGACCTGACGTTCGTTCATCGCGAGGCCCGCACATCGCTGCCAGAAGCGCGCCTTGACCAGAACCGCATCGAGCGTCGTGTGCGCGTGATCGACGGCCCGACCCAGCGCATCCAGAAACCACGCGAGCCATGCCGTGACGTCCAGCGCACCGCGCTGCGTGCGCTCCAGCACGTCGTAATACGCATTGCGCTCGCGCTGGATTTGCGCCGACAGGCTATAGAAGCGCTGCGGGCTCCGATCAGCGCGCGCCAGAACCAGATCCCCAAGCGCGCGTGCGATACGGCCGTTGCCGTCGTCGAACGGGTGGAGCGTGACGAACCAGAGGTGGGCCAGGCCGGCCCGGATCAGCAAGGGCTCGACCGGCGTCGCATTGAACCACCGCAGGAAGCGCTCGATCTCGTTCGGCAGGCGCGCGGCAGGCGGCGCTTCGAAATGCATGCGTTGCCGGCCGATCGGCCCGGACACCACCTGCATCGGCCCGCTCGCATCCGTACGCCACGCGCCGACGGTGATCCGCGACATCCCGGCATAGCCGGTCGGAAAAAGCGCCGCATGCCACCCGCGCAGCCGGGCTTCGGTCACCGCCTCCGCCGAACGGGCCGTCGCGTCCAGCACCATGTCGACCACGCCCTCGACATGGCGATCAACCGGCGCCAGCGCCCCAATATCGACGCCGAGCCGGCGCGCAATCGATGATCGGACCGATGCGACATTCAGGTTGTCGCCCTCGATGGCGCTGGTCTTGACGACATCCTCCGTCAATGCGGCCAGGCTGGCCTCATCGCGCAGTGCAAGGCCGACATCCGCCAGCCTCCCGGCCAGCGCACCTTGCGCACGGCTGACATCGGCCAGTGACGTCGCGAGTGCCGGGAGGTCGAAGCGCCAGGCGGGCCAGTCGGACGACTGCCAGATGAAGGTGTAATCTCCGCTCATGATGCGGAGATTATCCCACCGATTCTCCGCATGACCCAACAATCTCCGCAAATCCTGCGGAGATTACGCTTCGATTCACCGCACGCGCCGCACGCCCGCGCCTCTACCGCCGCCGGTCCGCGCCGCCGTTCGCCGCCGGCACGGCCTTCCCCAGCCGCTCGGCCAGAAACCCGATGAACGTCCGCAGCGTGACGAACCCTTCACGGTGCTGCGGAAACACCGCGTTCAGCGTGATCGGCGGCGGCGCGTACGCGTCGAGCACCGGCACGAGCGCGCCGCTGTCGAGCGCCGCGCCGACGATGAAATGCGGCAGCAGCGCGATGCCGAGCCCCGCGATCGCCGCGTCGCGCACGACTTCGCCGTTGTTCGCGACGAGCGGCCCCTGCACGTCGAAGGTGCGCGCCATCCCGTCGACCCGGAATTCCCAGCCGACGCGCCGCTCGCGCCCGTACATCAGGCACGTATGGCCGGCGAGGTCGGCCGGCGTCGCGGGCGCGCCGTGCCGCTTCAGGTAAGCGGGGCTCGCGCACGCGATCATCTGCCACGCGCCGAGCGCTCGCGCGATCAGCGTCGAATCCTCGAGCGTGCCGATCCGCAGCACGAGATCGAAGCCCTCGCCGATCAGGTCGACGCGCCGGTCGGTCAGGTCGACGTTCAGCCGCACGGCCGGATGCGCGGACAGGAATTCCGCGATCAGCGGCGACACGTGCGTGATCCCGAACGACAGCGGCGCGCTGATCTTCAGCGAGCCGTGCAGCTCGGTGCTGCGCACCGACATCGCCTGCTCGGCGTCGGCGACCTCGGCGAGGATCCGCTGCGCGCGCGCATAGAACTCCTGCCCCGATTCCGTGACCGCGAGATTGCGCGTGTTGCGATGCAGCAGACGCACGCCGAGCGACGCCTCGAGCGCCATCGTGCGCCGGCTCACGAACTGCTTGGACAGCATCAGCTGGTCGGCCGCCGCCGTGAAGCTGCCTGCATCGACGGTCGCGACGAAGATCCTCAGGTCGTTGAGTTCCATATTGTCCACTCCATAGCGACAGTCATTATCTCCACGGCCATTTATTTGTCAAATAGATTGACCTAAGATTCATCTCAACGAACGGCCGGGCCCACTTCCGAGGTCCGGCGACATCCAGGAAAAATCATGATCGAGACTCGTGCAGCAAACCAACGTGGCCGTGCCGAGCATGGCTGGCTCAGCTCCCGTCACACGTTTTCTTTCGCGAACTACTACGATCCTAAGCAAGTCGGCTTCTCCGACCTGCTGGTGATCAACGACGACCGCGTCGCGCCGGGCCGCGGCTTCGGCACGCACCCGCACCGCGACATGGAAATCCTGTCGTACGTGCTCGACGGTGCGCTGGAGCACAAGGATTCGATGGGCACCGGGTCGGTGATCGTGCCGGGCGACGTCCAGTTGATGAGCGCGGGTACCGGCGTGCGTCACAGCGAGTTCAACCACTCGCACGAGACGCCCGTCCACTTCCTGCAGATCTGGGTCGGACCGTCCGAGAAGGGTGCCGAGCCGCGCTATCAGCAGACGAACATCGCGGAAGCCGACAAGCGCGGCAAGCTCACGCCGATCGTGTCGCCCGACGGCAGCGGCGGTTCGCTGAAGATCCGCCAGGACACGCGGATCTACGCGGGCCTGTTCGACGGCGACGAGCGCGCCACGCTCGAACTGGCACCGGGCCGCTTCGCCTACGTGCATGTCGCAAGCGGCAGCGTGACGGTCAACGGCGTGACGCTCGGCGAAGGCGACGGCGCGCGCATCCGCGACGAACAGGCGCTGACGTTCGCCGACGGCAAGGATGCCGAAGTGCTGGTATTCGACCTGCGTCCGGTCGAAGTGACGGCCGAGTGGGCGTGACGCCTGCTTGGAACCTCGGGCCCCGCTGAAGGCGGGGCCTTCTTAATCGGAGATTCGCAACATGGCCAAGGTACTCGTTCTTTACTACTCGTCCTACGGGCACATCGAAACGATGGCGCAGCACGTCGCGGAGGGCGCGCAATCGGTGCCCGGCGTCGAGGTCACGCTCAAGCGCGTGCCGGAAACCATTCCCGCCGACCAGGCGAAGGCGATCGGCGTCAAGGTCGACCAGGCCGCCCCCGTCGCCACCGTGGACGAACTCGCCGGTTACGACGCGATCATCTTCGGCACGCCGACCCGCTTCGGCAACATGGCCGGCCAGATGCGCACGTTCCTCGACCAGACCGGCGGCCTGTGGATGAAGGGCTCGCTCGTCGGCAAGATCGGCAGCGTGTTCGCGTCGACCGGCACGCAGCACGGCGGCCAGGAAACCACCATCACGTCGTTCCACACGACGCTGCTGCACCACGGGATGGTGATCGTCGGCGTGCCCTATGCATGCAGCGGGCTCGTCAACATGAACGAGATCACGGGCGGCACGCCGTACGGCGCGACCACGCTCGCGGGCGCAGACGGCAGCCGCCAGCCGAGCGCGAACGAACTCGACATCGCCCGCTACCAGGGCAAGCACGTCGCGGAACTCGCCGCGAAGCTCGCGTCGTAACGCGAACGAATGCCGCGCGTGCCGGGAAGCCCCGGGGCCCCGGGGCCGCGGCGCGTGGCGCTTGCGCGGCACACACACGAGCGAACGGCGCCGGTCGAACCCGGCGCCGTTTTTCATTGAACCAACGTCGGCCCTTGCCGGCCGCCTGCGGCCGTTTGCAGCCGTTTGCGGCCGTTACTGGCCCGATGCAGGCGCGGCCGGCGCCGGCGCCGCCTTCGTCGCGGGCGCCTTCTCCACCGCGTTCTGCGGATAGTTGCTCTGGTCGTTGGTGAGCCGGTAGCCGGTGCCCGTGCCGATCGCCTTCAGGTCCTTCGCGTGACGCGCGCGCGCTGCCTTGCGGGCAGCTTTCTTCTGCGCCTTGTCGAGTTGCTTCTGCGTCGGTGCGGATGCCGGATTCTCAATGGGCGCGGACGCCGGATCCTGCGCATATGCCGCCGGCGCCGCGGTCAACAGCAGACCGAACGACGCCGTTACTGCCACTGCCACCGAAACCACGCGAGACTTCGTCATGACCGGTTCTCCTTGTCGATTGTTGGATGTGGGTCGAACGCCGGCCCGCACGCGACGGACGTCGGCGTGCCGCCACGGCGCCGATGCAACGTTAGCCGATCGCTGCACAAATGTCCGTGCCGGTTCCTGAATTCTCCCGATAACGGCCACGATACATCCGCGGCAGGCGCCCGGCGGGCCGGCGCGGGGGGCTCGGCCATCAGGGAAACCGATAGCATCGCGCGCCGCCGCTGCCCTGCGCCGCTCAGATCCAGCGCGACAGCACCGGCAGCAGGATCGGCACGACGAATGCGGTCAGCACGCCGTTCAGCCCCATCCCGAGGCCCGCGAACGCGCCGGCCTCCTCGCTGACCTGGAACGCGCGCGCGGTGCCGATCCCGTGCGACGCGACGCCGAGCGCGAAACCGCGCACGGCCGGCTCGTCGATGCGCAGCGCGTTCAGGATCGCGCGGGCGCACACGGCGCCGAAGATGCCGGTCGAGATCACCAGCACGGCGGTCAGCGACGGAATCCCGCCGATTTCCTGCGCGACGGCCATCGCGATCGGCGTGGTCGCGGATTTCGGCGCGAGCGACGCGATCGTCTGGTGCGACGCGCCGAACAGCGCGGCGATGCCGACCGCCGACACGATCGCGGTCAGCGAGCCCGCCAGCAGCCCGACGAGCAGCGGCACCGCGGCGCGCCGCAGCTTCGACCACTGGCGGTACAGCGGCAGCGCCAGCGCGACGGTCGCCGGGCCGAGCAGGAAGTGGACGAACTGCGCGCCCTCGAAATACGTCGGATACGGCGTGTGCGTGATCGTCAGCAGCACGACGATCAGCGCGACCGCGATCAGCACCGGGTTCGCGAGCGGGTTGAAGCGCGCCCGCGCATAGACGGCCTGCGCAATCAGGTAGGCAATCAGCGTGATCGTCAGGCCGAGCAGCGGGGTCGCGGCGAGGTAGACCCAGATCGCGCCGAGTTTCGGGAAGGCCGTCATTGCGTGCCCTCCGCCGCGCCGTCCGCGCGCCGCTGGCGCCGCAGCAACGCGCGCGTGACGAGCGCCGTCACGGCGATCGCGAGCGACGTGCTCACCGCCAGCGCGACGACGACCGCCAGCGCATCGCCGCGCACGCGGTCGGCCGACACCATGATGCCGACGCCGGCCGGCACGAACAGCAGCGACAGATGGCGCAGCAGCTCGAGCGCGGTCGGCTCGATTGCGTCGGCCACCCGCGGGCGCAGCATCACGAAACCGAACAGCAGCAGCATGCCGATCACGGGGCCCGGCACCGGCAGGCCGAACAGGTAGGACACCCCTTCCCCGAGACACTGGAAGGTCAGCAAGACCGCGAACGCCTGCAGCATGAAGCGCTTCTCCCGAACGTGGCCGCGTGACCGTGCAGCCGATGGGCCGGCGGCATGCGACGCCGGCGTGGACGATACGCGCGATCGTACCAACAATGGGCGCGGCGGGCACCGCGGGCCATCACGCGATCGGCATCGGCATCGGGCCGCTTCGATCCGGCCGCCGGGCTCGCGTTTCGACGCACCTGTCGCCCCGCCCCCCACGCGAAAGCGGCGGACCCGAGCCCGCCGCTCCGCCGTTCGCATTCGAACCCGTTCGAATGCCGCTCGCAGCCCTACTTCAGGCGCGTGGCGATTTCGTTGGCCATCGCCTTCATCGCCGCCTTGGTCGGCGCATCCTCGGCCAGCGCGTTCAGCAGACCGAAGTCGTGAATCGTACCGTCGTAGCGCGTGGTCGTCGCATCGACGCCGGCTGCGTCGAGCTTGCGGCCGTACGCTTCGCCTTCGTCGCGCAGCACGTCGAACTGCGCGACCTGGATCAGCGCGGGCGGCAATCCCTTCAACTGCGCGGTGCTCGCACGCAGCGGCGACGCGTAGATCTCGTTGCGTTGCGCTTCGTTCTTCGTATAGGCGTCCCAGAACCACTTCATCATCGGCCGGGTCAGGAAGTGCCCCTGCTGATACGCGTTGTACGAACCGGTATTGAAGTCGTGGTCCGTCACGGGCCACAACAGGCCCTGGAAGCGGATCGCCGGGCCGCCCTTGTCCTTCGCCATCAGCGCGACGACGGCCGCCATGTTCCCGCCGACGCTGTTGCCGACCACCGCGAGGCGGCTGCCGTCGACGCCGATTTCCGCGCCGTGCGCGGCGACCCACTTCGTCGCCGCATACGCCTGGTTGATCGCGACCGGGTAATGCGCTTCCGGCGACGGCGTGTAGTTCACGAACACCGCGACGGCGCCCGATTGCACCACCAGATCGCGCACCAGGCGCTCATGCGTCGGGAAGTCGCCGAGAATCCAGCCGCCTCCATGGAAGAACATGAACACCGGCGGCGTGCCCGCCACTCCTTGCGGACGCACGATCGTGATCGGCACCGACAGGCCGTCCTGCTCGATCGTGCGGTTCGACACGTCGATGCCGGACAGGTCGACCTTCGCGCCGCGCTGGGCATCGACCAGCACCTGACGCGCCTTCGCGGGGCTCAGCGTTTCGAGGCCCGGCCCCTTCTGGCCGTTCAGCACGGCGAGCAACCCGCTGGTCGCCGTATCGGGACGGACGCCGTCGCTGCCGGCGGCAAAGGCGGCGGGGGCGGTGAACAACGCGGCCGCAACGGCAGCGGCGATCAGCAGCGGCTTGACGATCTTCATGATGAGACTCCTTGGCTCAACCGGTGTATGCAATGAATGACGACGGATTACTTCGTAGTGCGTGCGATCAGACGAGCGTCAGCGTGACGTCGATGTTGCCGCGCGTCGCGTTCGAGTACGGGCAGACGATGTGCGCGCGGTCGATCAGCGTTTGCGCGGTTTCACGGTCGAGGCCCGGCAGCGAGATCTTCAGTTCGACTTCGATGCCGAAGCCGTTCGGGATCGCGCCGATGCCGACGCTGCCTTCGATCGCGGCATCCGCGGGAATCGCGATCTTGTCGCGGGCCGCGACGAACTTCATCGCACCGATGAAGCACGCGCTGTAGCCGGCCGCGAAAAGTTGCTCGGGGTTCGCGCCGGCGCCGCCTGCACCGCCGAGTTCGCGCGGCGTGGTCAGCTTCAGGTCGAGACCGCTTTCGGGCACCGTGGCACGGCCGTCGCGGCCGCCGGTGGCTTTTGCATGAGCGCGGTACAGCACTTTTTCGATCGACATGACAGACTCCTTTTCAATGATGAGTGAGTGAAACAGCCTTCCAACCCGGGATCGCGCGCCGACGGCCTGGCCGCCGGCATCACGCCTGTTTATCTACTCATAGATAGACATATATCCCCAAAAAATGCGGATGATCGAATCCATCCGCCCGATCATCTATCTACTACGAGATAGATAACTAACCCCAACAAAAGGCGGCGAACCGCCTGACTGCCTGCCCCGTCCGTCAGGACCGGGTTTTCCAGACGGCCTCGACATCCTCGAGACGCGCCCGCGTATGAAACAGCCGACTGGCCAGCACGCTGCCCTGGAACGCCGCGTACAACGTGCGCGCCGCCGTTTCCGGCGTGCCGCTGAACTGCAGCGTGCGCTCCTTCGCGCCCTGCGCCAGCAACTCGGCGAGCCAGTTCTCGTTGGCCTTGAAAAAGGCCTGAACCGCCTGCCGCACGCGCTCCGGCAACGATTCGATGTCCGCCGCGAGCATGCCGCACAGACAGATCTGATTGCCGTCGCCGAGCGTTCTGCCGAACAGCTTCGTGTAGAGGCTCAGCTTGACGTCGGCCGGCAATGCCGGATCGATCGCACGCATCGCCGCGAGCACTTCGTCGCTGTACGCCGCCACCGCTTCCAGAACGAGATCGTCTTTCGACGGGAAGTAGTAGTGGATGCTCGACGTCTTCACGCCAACCAGATCGGACAGGTCTCGATAGCTGAAGCCGTTGTAACCGCGCAGCATCATCAGCGTGATCGCGTGGTCGAGAATCTGTTCGCGGACGGTTGTCTTCGTTTCCATGGATCGAACTTTATCTACTCGTAGATAGATAGTCAAGACTTTTTTGTGGGGCGCGATGAAAGGCCCGGCGGGTCCCGGGTGCCGGCTCGCGTGGCGCCGTGCCGCCGCAATTGCTTACAACCGTCCTGCGGCGCGGGCGAACTAATGCGACAACTTGGGACGCGTAATCCGGGCAGAGGCCGAACGCGGCCTGCTCGCGACGATTCAGACAACCGTCAGTGACGCCGCGCTGATGCGCGCCGGTCGAGTATTCGAAGCCGGACGGCAAGCTGACGTTGGACCGGCTGTCGTCGGTGTTCGTCTCGAACGCGAACCACGAGGAAATCGCGATCAACGCGCGCAACAGCGTGCGGGTCACGCCAGAGCGCGGCGGCCGGCGGAACTACCCGGACAGGCGACGACGCGTGGGCAACGAACGTTTCGAATGATCCGCCCATGCTCGGGTCGCGGCGCACCACTCACCGGACACCATCCCTTCGTTCCAGTTTCTTCGTCAACCTAACGAAGCGCACCCCGCTTCGCCTGCGCGATTTCCGCACATGCGCGCCCGAGCGCGTGCCGGCATCGCCCCTCCGTCGCCGTGCGACGCCGGTTCTCTCTCGGAAGGAGTACCTCTTCAAGAGAGTTGTTTGCGCGTTATTGGCCAACGATCGTTGATCGCATCGTACCCAACCCGACTTGACGGAGACCCCCATGAGTTCCCTCCCTGACAGCGCACCGGCGGATTTCCCCGCCGCGCATGGCGAGACGGCCGGACTTCAGCGCAAGATAAGCTGGACCGGCGCGTTCTGGGTCGCGAGCGGCGTGCCCGCGCTCGTGCTCTTCTCGATCGGCTCCATCGCGGCCACCGTCGGCAAGCCGTCGTGGATCGTATGGATGATCTCGATCCTGTTCGGCTTCGTCCAGGCGTTTTCTTACGCGGAGATTGCAGGACTCTTTCCGCACAAGTCGGGCGGCGCATCGGTGTACGGTGCGATCGCGTGGGTGCGCTACAGCAAGCTGCTCGCGCCGCTGTCCGTGTGGTGCAACTGGTTCGCGTGGTCGCCGGTGCTGGCGATCGGCTCGGGCATGGGCGCCGGCTATGTGCTGAACATGCTGTTCCCGGCCACGGCTGCGATCAACACCTGGCAAATCACGCTGCTCGATCTCGGCTGGCTCGCGAGCGGCCTGTCGCTGCGCATCAACGCGACCTTCGTGATCGGCGCGATCATCCTGCTCGCGACCTTCGCGGTCCAGCATCGCGGCATCCTGCAGGCCGCAAAACTCCAGATGATTCTCGCGATCGCCGCGCTGCTGCCGCTGCTGCTCGTCGGCGTCTATCCGATCCTGAACGGCGACCTGCCCAAGTCGCACCTGCTGCCGCTCTACCCGCTCGCGAAGGATGCGGCCGGCCGCGTCATCGACGGCACATGGAATCTGGCGGGCCTGCAGCTGATGGCGGGCGGCCTGTTCATCGCCGCATGGTCGACCTACGGCTTCGAGACGGCGGTCTGCTACACGCGCGAGTTTCGCGATCCGCGCCGCGACACGGTCAAGGCCATCGTCTATTCCGGCCTGCTGTGCATCGTGTTCTTCACGATGGTCCCGCTCGCGTTCCAGGGCGCGCTGGGCCTCGGCCAGCTCGTCACGCCCGAAGTGAAGGATGCGGCCGGCAACGTCACGCAGGCGGCCGTCTACGACGGCGTGCTGTCGCCGGGCATCTTCAGCGGCATGGGCGTCGCCGAAGCCATGACGCAGATCGTGCACGTCGGCAACCGGGGCGAGTACATCCTGAAACCGATGCTGGTATTCGCGCTGGTGCTCGCGATCATGACGTCGATGGCCGGATCGTCGCGCACGCTGTATCAGGCATCGGTCGACGGATGGCTGCCGAAGTACCTGTCGCACGTGAACGAGAACGGCGCGCCGACCCGCGCGATGTGGACCGATCTCGGCTTCAACCTGTTTCTGCTGCTGATGTCCGACTACACCGTCGTGCTCGCGATGTCGAACGTCGGGTACATCATCTTCAACTTCCTCAACCTGAACGCGGCCTGGATCCACCGCCTCGACCGCGCGAACTGGCCGCGCCCCTTCAGGGCGCCGCGCTGGCTGCTCGCGCTCGGCACGCTGCTGTCGTTCGTCAACCTCGCGCTGATGGGGTTCGGCGCCGACGTGTGGGGCAAGGGCACGCTGGTCTCGGGCCTCATGTTCGCCGCGCTGATCCTGCCGGTGTTCGCCTGGCGGCATTACGTGACCGACAAGGGCCGCTTCCCGGACCAGATGCGGGAAGACATGGCGTTGTCCGGCAGCATGCAGCCGCGCAAGGCCGGCTATCTGCCGTACCTGACGCTGCTGCTCGGCGTGGCGGTCGTCGTTGCGACGCACTGGTTCGCGCCATAAGCGCGCCGTCGCGGTTACGCGCGAATCGAAACGACGCCCGGTTCACGACCGGGCGTCGCGCTTTCGCGCCGGCAATCCGGCGCGGGCGCGGCTGGCCGCGCGAATGCGTCGGCCGCTCAGGCGCCCGACCGGTCGCCCGGCCGCACTTCGAAGATCGCGCCCTCGACGCCCAACACCTCGCCGCTCGCCGAATAAATCCCGACGCCGTTCTCCCACACCGGCTTGATCCGTCCGTCGGCGCACCTGATCCGATACCGCAGATCGAAGACGCCGCGCACCGCCAGCGCCTGCTGTACACCCGTCCACACGTAATCGGCATCCTCGGGCACGATCAGCTGCCCGAATGCATGCGCATGCCCGTCGAGAAACCACTGCCGCGGATAGCCGGTCAAGCCCTCGCATCCGGCGCTCACGTACTCCATCGTCCACAGCCGGTTGTTGCGGCCGCGGTAGACGAGGCCCGGAATGCTGTCGAGCAGCCCCGCGACGCTTCTCAGGTGTGCCTGCGTCGAAGTCTCGCGACGGCGGTCGAGCGTCACGTCGGACAGCGCAACGGACGAGCCGCCGGCATTTCTCTTCAACGACACCTCGAACCAGCGCAGTTCGCCGTCCGGACGCACGCAGCGCAGACGCTCGCGGACCCCGCCGCGCGAGATCGCCCGCGCACGCTGCAGCATGCCGCTCCAGATGCGCCGGTCCTCCGGATGCACGTAATCGACAAAGCGCCGACCGGCCGCGGGCCGTTCCATCGCGTCGGTCCACGCGACGTTGAAGCCGGCGATCCGTCCCGCGCCGTCCAGCTTCAGCAGCGCGAGCGGGCAATCGTCCACGTCGAACGCGCCGCTCGACGGCTGCGTTGGCTGAACAGACTGAGTCAGGCGCGCGCCGTCCTTCATCACGCCCCCCGTTCCCGCGTCGATGCGCCGATCGCGCGCCGGTGCACCGATGCCGCCAGCTCGAGCCGCGTTCGCGCGTCCAGTTTCCGCAGCAGGTTCTTCACGTAGACCTTCACCGTGCCCTCGCTGATGCCGAGCACGCGCGCGATCTGCTTGTTGCTCATGCCGTCGGCGATCAGCGTCAGCGTCTGGGTTTCGCGCGCGGTCAGGTCGGCCGGCCGCGCGTCGGCATGCGCGCCGGCGACGCCGTCTTCGTCGGCGAGTTCGTCGTCGAGCACCACGAGCCCCCGCATGCAACTACGCACGTAGGCGAGCAGCGCTTGCGGCTCCGACTCCTTCAGCACGTAGCCGTCGGCGCCGAGCCGCACGGCCGCCCGCAGCTCGTCGCGCTCCATCGACGCCGTCAGCAGCACCTTCACGCAATCGACTTCCTTGCGCCTGAGCCCGTCGAGCACCTGCAGCCCGCCGAGCCCCGGCATGTGCAGATCGATCAGCACCAGCTCCGGGCGCAGCATGCCCGCGAGCGAAATCCCCTGCGCGCCGTTCGACGATTCGCCGACCACGCGAAATTCTCCGGTCGCACCAAAAAATTCGGCCACGCCGCGGCGAAACAGCGGGTGATCGTCGATCAACAGCAGCGTCGTCGGTTCCATCAGGATGTCTCTCCGAATGTCGCGCCGTCCGGCACGACAAGTATCACGCGCGTCCCGCGGCAGGCGCCGCTGTCGATCGCGATGCGTCCGCCGATCGCCGCCGCGCGTTCGCGCAAGATGTCGAGGCCGTAGTGGTTCAGGTCGGCCGATCCCTCGCTGAGCCCGATTCCGTCGTCGACGACGGATACCTGCAAACCGTCGCCGTCGGTCCGCAGCGTGATCCACGCATGGCCGGCCTGCGCATGACGCACGACGTTCGACAGCGCTTCACGGACGATCTGCAGGATATGCAGCGCGATGCGCGGATCGATCCGCAGGTCGGGCACGCGATTGTCGAGTTCGAACACCACATCGCAGCGGCGCGAGAATTCCGCGACCGACTCGGCCAGCGCCTGCTGCAGCGAGCGCCCGTCGAGCGTCAGCCGCGCGCTGGTGATGAGCTCGCGCACCTGGCGCTGCAGGCGCGTCGTCATCGTGCGCAGTTCGGCCAACAGCGGGTTGCCGGTCGTGTCCTGTTGCTGCAGGCGAGCGACCAGGAACGACATGAAGCCCAGTTGCTGCGCGACCGAGTCGTGCAACTCGCGTGTCAGCGCCTCCGACGGGTTCGTCGCGTCGCGCCCGTGCGCGTCGGCGGGCGCGCGACGCATCAGCGCCGCGCGGATCGTGATCGCGACGATCTCGAGGTCCATCAGCAGCGTCGGCGCCGCCGGCAGCGCGACGTCCAGCACCAGCACCGCGTCGCCGAGCGCGCGCACCGCGCGCCCGTGACCCTGCCCGACGCAGTCCGGACACAGTTCGCATGCGCCGTCGCTTGCCCCGTGCCGCAGCTTGCAGCGATGCCCCTGCGTGCATCGCACCAGCGTGTCCGGCGCGGATTCGTAGCCCGCGCCGCCATCGAGCGCGAGCACGATCCGCGCGTCCGGCAATTCGCGCGCGAGCCCCGTGAAGAACGCGTGAAACGCCACGTGGCGTGGCGCGCCATTGACGTATCCGGCCAGAAACGCGAGCAGCGCGTCACGCATGCGCGTCGGCAACGACGCGCCGCCGGCGGGCCGCATGCATCGGTCGGTCAGGCTGTCGTCAGGAGTCACGGTCGTTCGGCACGGACAAACCAGGATCGAACCACGACGCAAGTTCCATGCCTTTCGACGCCGTTCCGGCGCGCTACCTCTTAGGGCGTACCTCCTCTTCAGGATTGAACGGCAATTACTGGCAAGAAACTATGTTGAACAACAGGAACGCAAACGTGACGCCACGACCGTCGCCGAGCGTACGCCCATTCATGATGCAAACGCCCCATTTTGGGAGCCGATCGATGCACTCAATTGAACCGTTCGCAGCCCGCAGCCGGCAACCGGCCCATACGCCGTTCGTGCCGCCGAGTTTGCCGCACTATGCGCCGCTGCAGCCCTGCGCCGACGCCCGCTCGCATCTCGTGGTCGCGCAAGGCGACGCGCTCCACGCGCTGCCGGCGTTCATCAACGCGCTCGCCGGGCTGCCGGGCAGCGCGCTGCTCGTCACGCTCGGCAAGCTGCAGGCAATCGGCCTGCCGACCGTGTTTCACGCGTCGCTCGACACGCTAGAAGACGAGGTGCGGCACCGGCTGGATGAAAGCACGGTCGGCGTGCGTCTTTATGTGTGCGGCGACGAGACGTTCGTCTGGCACATTCGGCGTATCGCGCAGGCGGCCGGCCTGCTGCCCGAGGAGGTGGCCGCGGCCGTGTCCGGCACGCGGCGCACCGTGTACTGCGTGCATTGCGGGACCGCGCATGCGCACGACGGGCACGACGGGCATGACGAGCCCGACGAGGTCACCTGCCCGTCATGCGACGTCCGCCTGAGTGTCCGCCAGCATTTCTCCGCGCGACTCGGCGCCTATCTCGGCGTCTGCGCGGATGCCGACCAGCCCTGCGCGGGAGACCGCGCATGAGCCTGCTCGACGTTCGCGTGGCCGAAGCCCGCATGCTCACACCCGTCGTGCGCGAACTGGTGCTGACGGCGCTCGACGGCCCCCTTCCGGCGTTCTCGTCCGGCAGCCACGTGCAAGTCGTGCTGAACGACGGCGGCCGCACCTATCGCAATGCCTATTCGCTGGCGGGCGATCCGGCCGAACGAAACCTCTACCGGATCGCCGTGCGCCGTCACGCGTCGTCACGCGGCGGCTCCGCGTTCGTGCACGACCGTCTGGAACCCGGCGCGCGCCTGCGCATCACCGCACCGGCGAACCTGTTCGCGTTGAACACCGCCGCGCGCCATCACGTTCTCGTCGCGGGCGGCATCGGTATCACGCCGTTCATCGCGCATCTCGCGGAACTCGAGCGCCGGCAAGCGAGCCACGAGTTGCACCATGCGTACCGCGCGGGCCTGACGGATGCCTATCGCGCGTCGCTCGATGCGCGGCTCGGCGCGCGCTTTCACGGCTATGACGGCGTGCACGCACGCTTCGATGCGATCGCGATGCTGCAAAGGCAGCCGCTCGGCACGCACGTCTACGTGTGCGGCCCCGCAAGCCTGCTGGACGCGGTGCGCGCCGCGGCCGCCGCGCTCGGCTGGCCGGCCGGCCGCGTGCACTGGGAAGCCTTCGTGGCGCCGGCGCCGGGCCAGCCGTTCGCGGTCGACCTGCGCCGCAGCGGCCGCCGCATCGCGGTCGGCGCCGAGCAGAGCCTGCTCGAGGCGCTCGAATCGGCCGGCATCGACGTGCCGAACCTGTGCCGCGGCGGCGCATGCGGCCAGTGCGCGACGCGCTATCTCGACGGCACGGTCGAGCATCGCGATGCGTTCCTGGACGCCGACGCGCGCGCCACCCATCTGATGCCCTGCGTATCGCGCGCGTGCGGCGCCGCATTGACCCTCGACCTGTGAGATCCGAGCCATGAGCGTATTCATCAAGCCCGCGCAAACCTATCGCGACGACTTCTCGTTCCGCAACAGCCCGGCGGCGATCGCGCGCTTTCCGTTTCCGTTCCCCGAGGACCGGTACATGTATTCGGTCAACCTCGAGCCCGCGACGCCGCGCGATCCCGGCTCGGTCTTCGCGCACCACTTCGACATCGACGAGCACTACCGTTCCGAGATCGCCGAACGCGCACGCGTGCTCGACGCCGATCCGCGCCGCGCGATCGTGATGCCGCACATGGAGACCGCGTGCTGGGACACGCTGGAGATGATCATGACGCATCTCGCGCACGACTATCCGGCGTGGTTCGCGCTCGAGCGCGACGGTGATCGCTGGCGCTGGCGAAACCACGCGCTCGACCTCGACCAGGCCTTCGTGTTCGGCGACGCGCGCACGCTGCCGTACGGCCCGCTCGAATACGTCATGCGGCAGACGCAAGGCGACATCGCGCTGCTCGACCAGCGCGACGGCGACCTGTACATGGACGCCGGCGTCGTCACCGGCCCGGCCGACTGGTCGCTCGCGTTCGATGCGGGCATGAGTTTCAAACAATGGCACGCGCCGGTGCCGCTCGCGCACCAGGCGGGCGTATTCGACCGCGCGCTGAAATACCTGCTCGGCGTGCAGGCAGGCCACCCCGTGCGCCGCCTGAACTGGACGCTGACCATTCATCCGCGCCTCGACACGTCGCCCGAGACCTATCACCAGTGGGGCGCGGACCGCGGGCGCGTGACGCCCGACAACGTCGGCGAAGCCGTGCACCTGCGCGTCGAGCTGCAATTGATGGCACGGCTTGCGCGCAGCAATGCGCTGATGTTCGGCATCCGCACCTACCTGTGCAGCATGGCCGACCTCGTCGGCAACCCGGTGTGGGCGCGCCGGCTGCACCGCGTGCTGCGCGACCTGCCCGACCCGATCGCCGAATACAAGGGCATGACCCGCTACCGGCACACGCTCGTCGAATGGCTCAGCCGGTTCGACGTCCACGCCTGACCCGGCGTTTTCCGTAATCGACCTTCACTTTCGTTTGGAGCATTCAAGATGGCGAACTCCTGGCGCATCTCCGCCCTCGCGGACCGGCATCGCGCACTCGGCTCGAATCTCGAGGACTGGAACGGCATGGGCACCGCATGGACCTATGCGACCGATCTCGCCGACCACCACGAGGCCATTCGCACCCGTGCCGGCCTGATGGACGTATCGGGGCTGAAGAAGGTGCACTATGTCGGCCCGCACGCCGAAAGCCTGCTGAACTGGGCGACGACGCGCGACATCGGCAAACTGTATCCCGGCAAGTCGGTGTACGCGACGCTGCTCGACGAGAGCGGCAAGTTCATCGACGACTGCATCGTCTACCGCACCGGCCCCAATGCGTTCATGGTCGTCCATGGCGCGGGCGCGGGGTACGAGCGCCTTGTGCGCTCCGCGTATGGCCGGCAGGTCGCCGTGCTGTTCGACGACGACCTGCACGACCTGTCGCTGCAGGGGCCGGTCGCGGTCGACTTCCTTGCCGAATACGTGCCGGACATCCGCAACCTGCCGTACTTCCACCATGTGCAGACGCGCCTGTTCGGCCGGCCGGCGATGATCTCGCGCACCGGCTACACCGGCGAGCGCGGCTACGAGATCTTCTGCAAGGCCGCCGACGCGCCGTTCATCTGGGACACGATCCTCGACAAGGGCCGGGCGATGGGCGTCGTCCCCTGCGCATTCACCGCGCTCGACTGGCTGCGCGTCGAGAGCTACCTGCTGTTCTACCCGTACGACAACTCCGAGATGTACCCGTTTGCCGACGAGCGCGCCGGCGACACGCTGTGGGAACTCGGCCTCGATTTCACGGTGTCGCCCGGCAAGACCGAATTCTGCGGCGCGGCCGAGCACTTCCGGCTCGCCGGCAAGGAGCGGTTCCGGATCTTCGGCGTCGAGCTCGAGGCCGCGAAGGCCGCGCAGGCCGGCGACACGCTGTGGCACGACGGCAAGGCGGCCGGCGTGATCACGTGCGCGATGTATTCGCGGCTGACGGGGCGCTCGCTCGCGCTCGCCCGCCTCGACGTCCGGCATGCCCGTGCGGGCGTGCCGCTCGTGGTGAAGGGCAGCGTCGAGACGCGCGCGACCACCGCGCTGTTGCCGTTCGACGATCCCGACAAGAAAAAGCGCACGGCCGTCGGCTGACGCGTTGACGACCATGCATGACCGGCGACGGCCGGCCTTTCCCGCATTCCGATCCGTTTCGAGGACACACGACGTGAATCCGAACTACATCCTGACGATCAGCTGCCCGGCCACGTCCGGCATCGTGGCTGCCGTCACCGCCCATCTCGCCGCATCGAACTGCTACATCGGCGAGCTGGCGCAATACGACGACGAGGTCAGCGGCACGTTCTTCATGCGCGCCGTGTTCCGCTTCAACACCGGTGCGAACGGCAACGTCGAGCAGCTGCAGCGCGATTTCGCGGGCGTCGCCCGGGATTTCTCGATGCAGTGGCAACTGAAAAGCGCCGGCGAACCGATGAAGGTGCTGCTGATGGTCAGCAAGTTCGACCACTGCCTGTCCGACCTGCTGTACCGCTTCCGCAAGGGCGAGCTGCGCATGCAGATCACCGCGGTCGTGTCGAACCATCTGGATCTGCGGCCGATGGCCGAGCGCGAGGGCATCCGCTTCATCTACCTGCCGATCACGCCGGACACCCGAACGCGGCAGGAGGCGGAGCTGATGCGCATCGTCGACGAAACCGGCACCGAACTCGTCGTGCTGGCCCGCTACATGCAGATCCTGTCGAACGACCTGTGCGAGCGGCTCGCCGGCCGCGCGATCAATATCCACCACTCGTTCCTGCCGGGGTTCAAGGGCGCGAAGCCGTACCACCAGGCGTTCGAGCGCGGCGTGAAGCTGATCGGCGCGACCGCCCACTACGTGACGTCCGACCTCGACGAAGGGCCGATCATCGAGCAGGAGGTGCAGCGCGTCGACCACGTGCTGCAGCCGTCCGATCTCGTCGCGATCGGACGCGACACCGAGACGGTCGCACTGTCGCGTGCGGTCAAGTATCACACCGAGCACCGCGTGTTCCTGAACCAGAACCGCACGGTGATCTTCCGATGAGCGGCGCGACGATCATCGACGGCAAGGCGATCGCCGACGCGCTGCTGGAATCCGTCCGGCACGACGTCGCGCGGCTGCGCGGCGACGGCGTGCTGCCCGGCCTCGCGGTCGTACTCGTCGGCGACGACCCGGCGAGCCACGTCTATGTGCGCAACAAGATGCTGCGCGCGCAGCAGGTCGGCATCCGTTCGATCGAGCATCGGCTGCCCGCCGACACCGCCGCGTCCGACTTGCTCGCGCTCGTCGCCGAGCTGAACGCCGACCCCGACGTCCACGGGATTCTCGTGCAGATGCCGCTGCCCGCGCCGCTCGACGCCGCGGCCGTGATCGACGCGATCGATCCGCGCAAGGACGTCGACGGCTTCCATCGCGACAACGTCGGCGGGCTCGCGCTCGGCCAGGACTCGCTCGTGCCGTGCACGCCGTCGGGCTGCATGCATCTGCTGCGGGAGATCGTCGGCGACTTGCGCGGCAAGCATGCAGTCGTCGTCGGGCGCTCGAACATCGTCGGCAAGCCGATGGCCGCGCTGCTGCTCCAGTCCGACTGCTCGGTGACGACCGTCCACTCGCGCAGCGCGAACGCCGCCGAACTGTGCCGCCAGGCGGACATCGTCGTCGCGGCGGCCGGCAAGCCGGGGCTCGTCGATGCGGACTGGATCAAGCCGGGCGCGGTCGTCGTGGATGTCGGCATCAACCGCATCGAATCCGGCGGCGCGACGCGGCTCGTCGGCGATGTCGACCACGACAGCGTGGCGCGCGTCGCCGCCGCGTTGACGCCGGTTCCGGGCGGCGTCGGTCCGCTGACGATCGCCTTCCTGATGAAGAACACCGCGCTCGCGGCGCGGCGGCAGCGCGCGACGTGACCCGCGTCCGCGCACGAACGGCACGCGCCGTTCGCCGAACCACGGCTAACCACTTCCAACGAGGTAGAACGCGATGACACAACGTGTTGCAATCATCGGTGCCGGCCCGTCCGGCATGGCCCAGCTTCGCGCCTTCCAGTCGGCCCAGGCGAAGGGCGCGGACATCCCCCAGCTCGTCTGCTTCGAGAAGCAGCGCGACTGGGGCGGCATGTGGAACTACACGTGGCGCACCGGCACCGACGAGCATGGCGAGCCAATCCACGGCAGCATGTACCGCTATCTGTGGTCGAACGGCCCGAAGGAATGCCTGGAGTTCGCCGACTACACGTTCGAGGAACACTTCGGCAAGCCGATCGCGTCGTATCCGCCGCGCGAAGTGCTGTGGGACTACATCAAGGGACGCGTCGAGAAGGCCGGCGTGCGCAAGGACATCCGCTTCAGCACCGTCGTGCGCCAGGTTGCGTTCGACGGCGCGAGCGGCCGCTTCACGGTGACCGCTCACGATCTCGACAAGGACGTCGTGTACGCGGAAGACTTCGACTACGTCGTGAATGCGTGCGGCCATTTCTCGACCCCGAACATGCCGAGCTTTCCCGGCTTCGACAGCTTCGGCGGACGCATCCTGCATGCGCACGACTTTCGCGACGCGCTCGAATTCAAGGACAAGGACATCCTGCTCGTCGGCAGCAGCTATTCGGCCGAGGACATCGGGTCGCAATGCTACAAGTATGGCGCGCGCAGCATCACGAGCTGCTATCGCACGGCGCCGATGGGTTATCACTGGCCGGCGAACTGGGAGGAAAAGCCGTTGCTCGAGCGCGTGCGCGGCAACGTCGCGTTTTTCGCCGACGGCAGCAGCAAGAAGATCCACGCGATCATCCTCTGCACCGGATACCAGCACCATTTCCCGTTCCTGCCCGACAGCCTGCGCCTGAAGACGAACAACCGGCTTTGGCCGCTCGACCTGTACAAAGGCATCTTCTGGGAACGCAATCCGAAATTGATCTATCTCGGCATGCAGGACCTCTGGTACTCGTTCAACATGTTCGACGCGCAAGCCTGGTACGCACGCGACGTCATCCTCGGCCGCATCGCGCTGCCCGGTTTCGACGCGATGCACGCCGACAGTCTCGCGTGGCGCGCGCGCGAGGAAACGCTGGTCACCAACCAGCAGATGTTCGAGTATCAGGGCAGCTATATCCAGGACCTGATCGATGCGACCGACTATCCGAGCTTCGACATCGCCGGCGTCAATCGCACGTTCCTCGCGTGGAAACACGACAAGCACGAGAACATCATGGGCTATCGCGACAAATCGTATCGCTCGCTGATGACCGGCACCCAGTCGCCGCCGCATCACACGCCGTGGCTCGACGCGCTCGACGATTCGATGGACGCGTACCTCGGCGAGCGTGCGCCCGAGCCGCGCGTTCGCGCCGGCTGACTGTCGCGGCACTGCGCTGTCGCGTCACCCGACCGGGCCCCGGGTGCCGCGACACCCGACGTGCCGTTCGCGGCCGCGCGCATCGCGGGCCGCGCCCGTCCACTCATTCAAGGAACGTCCATGCTCATTCGACCACCGACCGTGTCGCGGCCGCACGAACCTGCGTTGTCCGCGCATGCGGCCGGCCGCGAACGCCATCGTGTCGCCGGTGCGGGGCTCGCCGCCGTCAAGCTCGATGCCGGCGATGCGCTGCAGGTGATCGACGTCGAAGGCCGGCAGCGCGCGGAGCTGCTCGCATTGCGCGTGCGCGACGGCGGCAGTGCGCTGGCCGCGCTCGCCCTGACGCCCGACGACAGCGCACGCTTCATCGCCGAATGCCTGAACGGCGCTTCCGCAGCACAAGCGGATCTCGCCATCCTGCTCGAACGGCACGGGCTGACGGGCAAGCCGTTGCCCGACGGCGCCGTCCTCTGGTCCGGCGACACCCGCGCCGGCACCATGCGCACGTTCGTCGCGACGGAGCCGATCGTCGCGATCGTCGCGGCGCCCGGCGGCCCCGTGCCCGTGGACCGGGCCGGCCAGCCGGCGACGGAGCTTCAGCTGTCCGTCGTGCGCGCGGGCGCGTCCGCTGCCACGCAGACGAGCGTGCCGCTCGCCGATCCGCTCGCGGATTTCCTCATCCGTCCCGGAACGGCCGTCGCGTACACGGTCGCGGCCGGCGAGTACCTGCAGATCGTCGACGTCGACGGCAGGCAATGCTCCGATTTCGTCGCATTCGATCTCGACGCGCTCGGTGGGCACCGGGAAGTCGGTCTCGATCCGACCGTCACCCGCACGCTGAACGGTCATGCGTATCCCATGCCCGGTCTGTACTCGCGGTTCTTCGATCAGCTCATGCAGCCGATGCTCGAAGTCGTGCACGATACCGTCGGCCGGCACGACACGTTCGCGCTCGCGTGCACCGCGCGCTATTACGACACGCAGGGTTACCCGGGCCATGCGAACTGCAGCGACAACATCAGTGCGGCGCTCGCCGAATACGGCATCGCCGCGCGTCCCGGCTGGCCGGCGATCAATTTCTTCTTCAACACCTCGATCGACGCGCACGGCCAGATGACGATCGACGAGCCGTGGTCGCGCCCGGGCGACTACGTGCTGCTGCGCGCGCTGAAGCCGCTGCTGTGCGTCAGCACGTCGTGCCCCGACGACATCGACCCCGCGAACGCGTGGCAACCGACCGACATCCGGATCCGAACCTATTCGAGCGAGGCGCGCTTCACCATGTCCACCGCCATCAGACCCACCCCCGACGCCCCGCCCGTGCTGACGCGCCAGTCGGGCTTCCACGCCCGCACGTCGGCGCTCACGCGCCACTTTGCCGACTACCGCGGCTGGCACCTGCCGGCGCGGTTCGACGGCTACGGCGCGATCGACGAATACTACGGCTGCCGCGAGCGCGCGGCGATCGTCGATCTGTCCGCGTTGCGCAAGTTCGACGTCACCGGCCCCGACGCCGAGGCCCTGTTGCAATACTGCCTGACGCGCGACGTGCGCAGGCTCGCGGTCGGACAGGTCGTCTACTCGGCGATGTGCCATCCGCACGGCGGAATGCTCGACGACGGCACGCTGATGCGGCTCGGCCCCGATACGTTCCGCTGGATCTGCGGCGACGATTTCGCGGGTATCTGGCTGCGGGAGCAGGCGAACAGGCTCGGCATGAAGGCCTGGGTCAAGTCGTCGTCCGACCAGATCCACAATGTCGCGCTGCAAGGGCCGCGCAGCCGCGAGATCCTGCGCGCGCTGATCCGCACGCCCGCGACCCAGCCGTCGCTCGACAGCCTCGGCTGGTTCCGCTTCCTGATCGGCCGCCTCGGCGGCGACGACGGCTGCCCCGTCATCGTCAGCAGGACCGGCTACACCGGCGAGCTCGGCTATGAGGTCTGGTGCCATCCGCGCGACGCGCAAGCCGTATGGGACGCGATCTGGGCGGCGGGCCAGCCGCACGGACTCGTGCCGCTCGGTCTCGACGCGCTCGACCTGTTGCGGATCGAAGCCGGGCTCGTGTTTGCCGGCTACGAATTCTCCGACGAAACCGATCCGTTCGAGGCCGGCATCGGCTTCAGCGTTCCGCTCGCGACGAAGACCGATGACTTCGTCGGGCGCGACGCGCTGCTTCGCCGCAGCGCGCATCCGCACCGCCGGCTCGTCGGGCTCGAACTCGCCGGCAACGAACCGGCCCGTCACGGCGATTGCGTGCACAACGGGCGGGCACAGGTCGGCGTCGTCACGAGCGGCATGCGCTCGCCGATCCTCGGCAGGAGCATCGCGCTCGCGCGAATCGACGTTCACCACACGGAGCCGGGCAACGTGCTCCACGTCGGCAAGCTCGACGGCCAGCAGAAGCGCATCGACGCGCGGGTGACCGCCCCGATCTTTTACGATCCGGAGAAGGCGCGCGTGCGCGGCTAGCGGATGCGATTGCCCCTTGCACACACCTGCAGGCAACCGAAGCGTTCGGGATCAGGTCATCCCGTGGGATGCGATGATTTCCTCGGTGCGGTCCCAGAGGCGCCGGGCGAGATCGGCGTCCCGGGCAAAGGCCGAGGATTCGGCAGGGCGGCAATCCGCGAAATAACGGCCGGTGACGCCGTTCAGCGCAGGATGCGCGGCCAGCAGGCACGTTGTCGCGGCGCCCTGCGGCACCGTTTTGCCGAACAGCATCGCAGCCGAGACGATCCAGTTGAACGGCCCGCGCATATGCCGATGCAGCCCCGTGGCGCCGATCAGTCCCGGATGGAGTGCGTTTGCAGTGATTCCGACATGACCCACTCTGCGTGAAAGCTCGTTCGCGAACAGGATGTTGGCGAGCTTCGCCTGGCCATAGAACGGAAAACCGCGATAGCCGTTGCTACCGTCGAGATTGTCGAAATCAATGCCTTTCCCGCCTGGAGCAAAGCGATGGGAATGACTGCCCACAATGACGATCCGGCCCGGGCGCGAGCGGTTGATGGAAGGCAGCAACCGCGTCACCAGCAAATGATGGGCGACATGGTTGACGAAGAACTGCTTTTCCACGCCGTTCACCGTCTCCAGCTTTGGCAGCGCCATTATCGCGGCATTGGTGACGACGGCATCGAGGGTGATGCCGCACGCGAGAATGCGGTCGGCGGCGCGGGCAACGGAAGCGAGATCGCTCAGTTCGGCTCCAACGGCCATGCCATCTGCGGCGTCGGCGATCGCCAGGGCGGCGCGCGCCTTGTCTTCATCCCTCGCGACGGCAATGATGCGGGCGCCGCGCATTGCCAAAACCCGCGTCGTTTCAAGACCGATACCAGAATTACAGCCCGTGATCAGGATCGTCCGGCCGGAGAGATCCAGGCCCTCGGTGACCTGCTCCGCGGTGCTGCGTCGCGAAAAGCGCAATGCGGTTATCGGGTCCATCACCCTTCTCTCCCATTGTCAGGTTCATCACGACACCTGGCCGCGCCGACGCTGAAGCCACCGGGACCCACCGGCAATGACGACTCGCTTGCCGATGAAATTCCCCATGGCGCGGTTTTCATAAATTCCCTTACTTCATTATGTGATTTGCATTGCATTTAATCATTATCGAAATGCGCCAAATAACTCGCATTAGACGCCACCGGGAGTGCCCACGAAAACTTGCACCACTAGTGATTTATTTTTGAAAAACAAGAAAATTGCGCGACCGAAACATTATAATTTGTTAAATCCCATTTGCACCTATCTGACATCGCTATCGCCTACGGTGTTATGGATAAAGTTTTCCATGAAGACATCTGAAATCATTCGCGACGTCGCAGCCGAGATAGAAGCAATTTTTCGCGAAAACGATCTCGCTGCTCCAAACCCTTCGGCCCTGGAACAACTTGAGCTTCTGCATGGTCGCATTCGCGCTCGCTGCGGTTACTGCGCCGACAGGGTAGGTCACATCAGGATCCTCGCCCAGGACTTCTACAGCGTTCGCAGACATCAATTTCATCCCCAGGGTGCCGACGGCGTACTGTGTGATATCCGTACGAATCTCGAGGCGATTCGTTCATGGTCGAAGGTATGGGAGGAGCACGGCAAGTAACTTCCGCACTGGAGCGCTGGCAATCGAAGCGTTCGTCGGGCAGACAGATGAACGACGAATTGCCGCCGAATTCAGTCATCCGTCGATGCGCTCCCTTAATCAATCTCGCCGCCCCGCTTTACAATCGATGCAGTTCGGCCGCCCCGGATAGGGGCGGCCGAACCGGCACACAATGCGCGTTTGCGGCTACGCCGATCGTCACGAATGGTAAGCCGTCTCCCCGTGCGAACTGACGTCGAGACCCTCACGTTCGCGCTCACCGTCGACGCGCAGACCGATCGTCATGTCGACCAGCTTGAATGCGGCAACCGACACGACCGCCGACCACACGAGCGAGGTCCCGACGCCCCAGCACTGCGCAATCAGTTGCTCGCCGATGTGGTAGTCGGCGACCTTGTTTGCCACGTAGTCGTAGATCCCGGTTCCGCCCAGCGACGGCGACGCGAATACCCCGGTGAGCAGCGCACCCGCGATGCCGCCGATGCAGTGGACCCCGAATACGTCGAGCGAATCGTCGACGCCGAGCAGGCGCTTGAGCCCGTTGACGCCCCAATAGCAGACGATGCCCGCGATCAACCCCATCGCGATCGCGCCCATCGGCCCGACGAATCCGCATGCCGGGGTGATCACGACCAGCCCCGCGATCGCGCCGGACACCGCGCCGAGCATGGACGGCTTCTTCTTCAGCGACCATTCGACGAAGGTCCACGACACCGTCGCCGCACAGGTTGCCAAAAGCGTCGTGACGAATGCGAGCGTCGCCGCGCCGCTTGCCTCGAGCGCGGAGCCCACATTGAATCCGAACCAGCCGACCCACAGCAGCGACCCGCCGATCATCGTCATCGTCAGATTGTGCGGCGCCATCGTCTCCCTGCCGAACCCCGCCCGCTTGCCGATCATGATCGCGCCGACCAGCGCCGCGATGCCTGCATTGATATGCACCACGGTGCCGCCTGCGAAATCGATCGCGCCCTTCTGGAACAAGAAGCCGGCCGTCGCGCCGGCCTTGTCGGCCGCCGCGGCGCTCGTGTAAGCATCCGGGCCCGCCCAGTACCAGACCATGTGCGCAATCGGCAGGTACGAGAAGGTGAACCACAGCACCATGAACGCCAGCACCGCGGAAAATTTCGCGCGTTCGGCGATGCCCCCCACGATCAGCGCGGGCGTGATCGCGGCGAACGTCAGCTGGAACGACACGTAGATGAACTCCGGAATGACGACACCCTTGCTGAAGGTCGCGGCGGTCGAATCCGGCGTGATGCCGACCAGGAACGCCTTCGAGAGCCCGCCGAAGAACGCGTTGCCTTCGGTGAACGCAATGCTGTAACCGTATACCGCCCACAGAACGCCGAGCAGGCAGAACACCACGAGTGTCTGCATCAGGATCGACAGCATGTTCTTCGCCCGCACCATTCCGCCGTAGAAAAGGCCGAGCCCGGGTGCCGCCATCATCACGACGAGCAGCGTCGCGACGATCATCCACGCGGTGTCGCCCTTGTTCGGCACCGGCACCGCCGCCACCTTGTCGTCCGCGAACACGGGTAGCGCCAGCAATGCGAGCCACGCGCACAGAATCCAGCCAATCGTCTTTTTCATGTCGTTTCCTCGAAGCAAGGCATGCACCGCCCCGCGATGCACGCGATAACCGATGACGAACCAGCAAAATCGGGAATGACCGCGACACCGCACGGAGGCACCGAGCGGGTCGCGGCGTCTGAAGCGACCGACGACATGACGCCGCCCGCTACTGCGCGGCGCCATGTCGCGCGCACCGTCACACCGCGGTCATGACCGCTCGCCCGGAATCCACGACGTGCCGGCCAGCGGCACGCGCGCCATCGCGGCCGCCTCGACCGTCAGCGCGACGAGATCTTCCGGCTCCAGGTGATGAACGTTCTGCTTGCCGCAGGCGCGCGCGATGGTGGTCAGCTCCATGTTCAGCGTCTTCAGGTAATTGCGCACACGACGCGCACCCTCTTCCGGCTCGAGACGCTTTTCGAGCACCGCGTCCTGCGTCGTCACGCCCACCGGACACTTGCCGGTATGACAGTGGTGGCAGAAACCCGGCGACGTATGCAGCGCCGCGTAATCTGCCGCAGCCGAATGCAGCATGCCGTCCTGGAAGTACGATTCGCTGTTGCAGCCGAGCGCCATCAGCACCCCCTGGCCGATCGCGACGGCATCCGCGCCGAGCGCGAGCGCCTTGGCGACGTCCGCACCGGTGCGAATGCCGCCCGACACGATCAGTTGAACCTGCCCCTTCATGTTCAGGTCCTCGAGCGCGGCGACGGCCTGACGGACCGCCGCGAGCGTCGGAATGCCCACGTTCTCGATGAAGCAGGTCTGGGTTGCCGCCGTGCCGCCCTGCATCCCGTCGACCACGACGACATCCGCGCCCGCATGCACCGCGAGCTTCACGTCATTGAACGTGCGCGTTGCCCCGACCTTCACGTAGATCGGCTTTTCCCAGTCGGTGATCTCGCGCAGTTCCTGGATCTTGATCGCGAGATCGTCCGGGCCGGTCCAGTCCGGATGGCGGCTTGCCGAACGCTGGTCGACGCCCGCCGGGAGCGTGCGCATCGACGCCACGCGCGGATTGACCTTCTGTCCGAGCAGCATGCCGCCGCCGCCCGGCTTCGCACCCTGCCCGATCACGACCTCGATCGCATCGGCGCGGCGCACGTCGTCGGGATTGAAGCCGTAGCGCGACGGCAGGCACTGGTAGACGAGCGTCTTCGACGAACGGCGCTCCTCCTGCGTCATCCCGCCGTCGCCGGTCGTCGTCGACGTGCCGGCCGCCGTCGCCGCGCGGCCGAGCGCTTCCTTGACGTTCGCCGACAGCGCGCCGAAGCTCATCCCGGCCACCGTGATCGGGATGTCGAGCACGATGGGCTTCTTCGCGAAGCGCGTGCCGAGCACGGTCTGCGTCGTGCACTTCTCGCGATATCCTTCGAGCGGGTAACGCGAAAGCGAAGCACCGAGGAACAGCAGATCGTCGAAGTGCGGTACGTGACGCTTCGCCCCGAGGCCGCGAATCTCGTACAGGCCGCGTTGGGCGGCCGTGTGGATGTAGTCGATCGTCTTGCGGTCGTAGCCGTACGACTCTTCCTGCTGCAAGCGGGCGAAATGAATGGGTTTGACTTCCATGGCGTTGCCTCGATGGAGCGTGGATTCAATATTCCTGGTTCGCGTCGGCGTTCCAGTGGTAGAGCGTGCGGGCCGAAGCGATGCGCTTGAATGCACGCGGATCGTGGTCGAGCCCGGCCGCGTCGAGGAGCGCCGCGACGGCGCTGAAGTCCGCGTCGGCCATCGGCTCGAATTGCGCGTCCGCGCCAAGCGACTTCACATCGCCCTTCACGTAGAGCACTGCTTCGTACAGCGAATCACCAAGTGCGTCGCCCGCGTCGCCGCAAATCACCATTCGGCCCGCTTGGGCCATGAATGCGGAGAAGCTGCCGACCGACCCGCCGACGACGATGTCGCCGCCCTTCAGCGAGATGCCGCAACGCAACCCGGCATCGCCATCGATCACGAGCAGCCCGCCGTGCGCGGATGCGCCCGCGCCGTTCGACGCGAAGCCCTTCACGTGCACCTTGCCGCTCATCATGTTTTCCGCGACGCCGGTCCCGGCGCTGCCCTCGATGACGATCGTCGCGCGCTGGTTCATGCCGCCGGCGTAATAGCCGGCGTGACCATCGATCGTCACGGTCACGTCGGCGTCCACGCCGACCGCGATGTTGTGCGCACCGTTCGGCGAGGCCACGACGATCGCCTGCCCGTCGAGCACGTCCGCGCTGCCGTGCAGGTACTGGTTGACGTCCCTGACGGTTGCGTGCTCAAGGTCGAATGTCATGCGTTCCATACGTACATCTCCTCGGGTGCGGGTTCGAATACCTTGGCGTTCCTGATGTCCGGCAGATGCGCGAGCGAGCGGAACTCCGACGCGATCGCGACATAGTCGTCGTTCTCGGCGACGACGGCCGGCTTGCATGCGAACGGGTCGCGAATCAGCGCCAGCTCGGTGGGCGTCCCCATCAGGAACGTGTAGAAGCCATCCAGCTCCTCGAAACCCTTCTGCAGTGCCACCGGCAGCGTGTCGCCCTCGCGCAGTCGCCATTCGAGGAAGCGGCACGCCGCCTCCGTGTCGTTGTCGGTATCGAAGTGAATGCCCTTCGGCTCCAGCTTCCGGCGCACGCCGTAAGGGTTCGACAGCGAGCCGTTGTGGACCAGGCAGAAGTCCTCGCCGGCCGTAAACGGATGTGCGCGATCCGGCGTCACCGCGGACTCGGTCGCCATCCGCGTATGGCCGACCAGGTGAGAGCCCTTGAGGCCGCTGAACGCGTAACGCGCGGCGATCTCCGCGGGCAGGCCGATGTCCTTGTACAGGTCGATCGAGCGCCCGGCCGACAGCAGGTACACGCGCGGGTAATGCTCGTTCAGCCAGTGCCTGACCGTGTCGGCCTGCGCGTGGACGGTCAGCACCGCGTGGTTTCCCTTCGCATCGACACGCGCCGCGGCGTCGACGGACGCCTTCAGCCGATCGAGCATCACGTCCCACGGAAAATGCTCGCCTTCATCCGTAAAGCCCGAGTACAGGCTCAGCTTGCGCTGGTTCGGCTCGACCGCGTCGCCGAACACCGCGAGACCGGCCGAATCCGGGCCGCGTTCGGTCATGCCGATCAGCATCGGCACCATCAGCTCGCCGAGCCGGTCGCGCAACGCCGGTGTCTTGACCAGCAATCCTACGATTCCACACATGTTGCCTGCTCCTCAGAAAAATTCGACGTACTGCTTGATTTCCCAGTCCGATACGTGGCGCATGTATTCCAGCCACTCCATTCGCTTGAGCTTGATGAACTCGTCGACCACCGGCCCGAGCGCATCACAGATCGTCCGGTCGGCCTCGAGCGCGTCGAGCGCCTCGCCAAGGTTCTGCGGCAGCACGCCGATGCCGTGGTCGCGAAGTTTCTGCGCAGGCCACTCGTACAGGTTCTCGTTCGCCGGCGCACCCGGCGACAGGTCGCGGTCGATGCCGTCGAGCCCGGCGGCGATCACGGCCGCCGTCGCGAGATACGGGTTGCATGCGCCGTCCGGCAGACGCAGTTCGATCCGGCCGCCTGGCATCCGCACCATGGTCGAGCGATTGTTGTCGCCGTAGCTGATGTAGGCCGGCGCCCAGGTCGCGCCGGTCAGCGAGCGCCCGACGACGAGGCGCTTGTACGAATTCACCGTCGGGTTGCAGAGCGCCGCCAGCGCGGACGCATGCGCGAGCAGGCCCGCCGTGAACCGGTAGCCGAGTGCCGACAGGCCCATGCCGAGCGTATCGTCGGCGTCGGCGAACAGGTTGCGCTTGCCGTCGCCGATCGACATGTGCATGTGCATGCCGTTGCCCGGGCGGTTCGCGAACGGTTTCGGCATGAACGAACAGATCATTCCGAGCTCGTTCGCGATTTCCGACGCGGCCATCTTGAAGAACACGTAGTGATCGCACGACGTCAGGCAGTCGGTATACGTGTAGTTGATCTCGAACTGCCCGTTCGCGTCCTCGTGGTCGATCTGGTAGACGTCGATGCCGACCGCGCGCAGCGATTCGGTGAGCTTTTCCAGGAACACGCGCGTGCGGGACAGCCCCTTGTAGTCGTAGCAGGGCTTCGCCAGCGTATCGCTCGGATCGCAAGGCTCGAGCGTGCCCGACGCGGAGCGCTTCAGCAGCGAAAATTCGGGCTCGAGGCCCGTAAAAAGCGTCCATCCGCGCTCGGTCAGGCGGGCAACCTGCTTCTTCAGCGTCACGCGTGAATCGAACGCCCACGGTACGCCGTCGACGTGACCGTCGCACGCGATGCGCGCGAGCCCGGACTGCCACGGCACCGGCGTCAGCGTCGCGAGATCGCCGACCGCCATGTAGTCCGGCCCGTTCGGCTCGATGCCGACACCCCAGATCGCAAAGCCCGCGAAACCCGCGCCCGCGGTCAGCACGCTGCCCAGATGCGCGACCGGCACCGATTTCGCCTTGGCCACGCCGTGAATGTCGACGAATTGCGCGAGCACATACTTCACACCGTGTTGCGCAAGGTATGTCTGCGCTTCGTCCACCGAATCGAAGCGCGGTACGCTTCCGAGTGCGTTGACTGGCAACGGGCTCGCATCGTTCAGGTTCATCGTCTCTCCTTGCAACTGCTGCGTTCACTGGTTTGTGGAATCCGCCCGGCTGGCGAGCGGCCCAATTGCGCGACATGAGGCAAGCACCGCGTCCGGTACGCTGCGATCACGCCTTCTGCATGCGAAGGGATTTATTGTTGTGAAACAATAATTCCCTATATGAAACTTGCGGTGCGCACGCCGGCGGTCCCGACCGTGCCGGCGCGCACGCCGCAATCTGCTACCCTTGCCCCTTTTGCCGAGGTCGACGATGCATACCGCTGACGACAGCAAGACCCCGCTCGAACGCTATCTCGGGTCGACCATCCGCGAGCTTCGCCAGAGCCACGGCCTGACCATCGCCCAGGTCGCCGAACAGGCCGGCATCAGCCGCGGCATGCTGTCGAAGATCGAAAACGCACAGACCTCGACCGGTCTCGACGTACTCCACCGCATTGCCCAGGCGCTCGGCGTCTCCATGGCCGTGCTGTTCCGCAACTTCGACGTCCCGCAGGGCGGCGCCCAGCTCGTAAAGAAGGGCGCTGGCATGGAAGTCGTCCGGAAAGGCACGAAAAGCGGCCACACCTACCATCTGCTCGCCTACGACCAGGGTCCGCGTAAAACCTTCGAGCCGTTCCTGATCACGATGGAGGACCAGGCGGAACGCTTTCCCGTCTTCGAGCATCCCGGCACCGAGTTCATCCACATGCTCAAGGGCGTGATCGAATACCGGCACGGTCAGCAGACCTACATCCTGCATCCAGGCGACACCCTGACGTTCCGCGCCGACGTACCGCACGGCCCGGAACGCCTGGTCAAGACCCCGATCCAGTTCCTGTCGATCTTCGTCTACGGCCCCCCTGCCGACGAATGACCCTCCCGTCGCGAGAGATAATGCAAGCCTCGTGCCAGGTTTATCTACAGGAATCAAAGATTCCCGTGAATAAACACTTCGGGCGAGATGGCACCCGTGCGTCAGCGGGTGAGAACCCGCTCCCTGCGTGCTGCGGGTGCAGCGCCACGCCAACTTCGGTGCAACGTCGCACTGATACGGGAACCCTGATTACGAAGATGTATCAGCGTTCCTTATGCTGCGAGCCGCGGCAGTGCCGCCAGCGCATCCAGCGCCGCGCAGATCATCCGGCGCACGGTCGGCTGCACGTGGGCCGCGCGTTCGGTGTCGTAGGCGAACGGGAAAGCTTCGTCCATGTAGGTCGACTGGCACATCTCCAGCTGGATCGCGTGCACGCCGTGTGACGGCCGGCCGGACGAGCGGGTGATGAAGCCGCCCTTGAAGCGACCGTTGGCGACCCACGTGAACGGGCTTGCGGCAGCCTCGCGCTCGACCGCGGCCTGCACGGACGGCGCAACGGTCCTGCCGTCCTGCGTGCCGATGTTCAGGTCGGGCAGCTTGCCGTCGAACAGCCGCGGCAGCAGGCTCGCGATCGAGTGCGCTTCCCAAAGCAGCACGTGCCCGTGACGCTCGCGCAGCCGCGCCAGCTCGGCCGCCAGCGCCATGTGGTACGGCTGCCAGTATGCGTCGACGCGGCGACCTTTCTCCGCCGCATCCGGTTCGCATCCTTCGCGATAGACGGGCTCGCCCCGAAACGTTTCGGTCGGACACAAGCCCGTCGTCGTCTGGCCGGGGTACAGGCTCTCGTCGTCCGACGGACGATTGAGGTCGATCACGTAACGCGAAACCGTCGCACCGAGCATCGTCGCGCCGAGCGTGGTCGCGAACGCGTACAGTCGGTCGAGGTGCCAGTCGGTATCGGCGAGTGTCAGCGCGCGGTCGGTGTACGCATCGCGCAGCGGCGCGGGTACAGCCGTTCCCAGGTGCGGAATCGAAATCAGCAGCGGCGCATCGCCGCGTTGCAGCGTGTATAGGTCACTCATCGAGCACTCCGTACGAATCAAAGCAATGCATCTTCGGGTAACTGCGGCACGGCGCGCGCGAGCGCCGGCCGGATCGAATGGTCGAGCACGCCGCGCGTCAGCTCGATGATCTCCGTGACGAAGTCCTCCCACTCGCCCTGTCGGTGCAGGAGAAAGAAATCGCGCCGGCCGAGCCGGCCGCCCGGCAGCGGCACGACCACGACGTCGCCGAGGTAATGGCGCGCCTGCCACAGGCACAGCGGCGTCGAGATCGCGAAGCCGAGCCGGGCGGCAACCAGGCTCAGCAGCGGATCCGTCGCGTCGAATTCGAAGCGCCTCGGGCTATCAATGCCGAGATGGCGCGCGAACCGCTCGACCTGCTGGCCGATCACGGAACGTGCGGTGTAACGGATCAACGGCAGTTCGGCGGCCAGCGTTCGCCAGTCGGCCTGCGGGCGCCCGGCCAGATGCGCGCGCGCGACGACCGCGACGAATGCTTCGGAGAACAACGGGACTTCGACGATACGCGCGTCGCTGAGCGTGGTCTGCGTACATACGGCGACGTCGATCTCCCGGTCATGCAATTGCTTGCTCAAACCCGGCGTGATCCCGGACCACATCGAAATCTGTCGCGACGTGCCCGACACCGCGCGAATCAGTTCCGGGCCGACCGTCGCCGCGAACGAGTCGACGCAGCCGAGCCGCACGGGCACCCGGCCCGCGTCCGACGCATCGCCGACGCGCGTGCTGACCATCTGCGCATGCTCGAGCAGCGGGCCGGCCAGTTCCAGCAATGCCCGGCCGGCGATATTGGGGCGCGGCGGGCGGCTGTCCCGATCGAACAGCACCGTCCCCTGTTCGCGCTCGAGGGCGGAAATCGCCTGGCTGATCGCGCTCTGGCTGACACCGATCCGCCTGGCCGCGGCGGTCATCGAACCGGTCTCGCACACGGCGACGAAGGCCTGCAGGGCACGCAGGTCGATAGGCGATAGGGTGCGTCGCATAGAGGCTCCAGTGGCGGCGGCGTCCATTCCGGCATACGGAACGCATGGTGCGCCGATTCGGCCAGCCCGGACGCAGGATGAGGACTTCCGGGCACGTTGCATAAGTTTGCCTAATACAAAATTCGGCGGCACCGCGGCTCCCTAGAATCGGCACGTCGTCCATCCAGAGGGAAGCCATGAGCCACTTCGACTTCATCGTGATCGGTGCCGGCGTGATCGGCACGTCGGTCGCGCATCATCTTGCGTCGCTCGGCGCACGCAACGTGCTCGTCATCGAACGCGGCATGATCGGCGCCGGCACCACGTCGCAATCGTCCGGCCTGCTGCGCACGCATTATTCGGTCCGCCAGAACGTCGAGCTGGCGCGCGCGTCGTGGTCGGCCTTCAACAACTTCGCCGAATACGTCGGCGACGACGAGGCGTCGTGCGGGCTCGTCAAGTGCGGCTACATGATCTGCGCGCCGGACGGGGCGAAGCTCGAGCCGCTGCGCGCGTCGCTCGACGCGCAACGCGCGATGGACATCGAGGTGCAGTTGCTCGATCGGGACGACGCACGTGCCCGCCTGCCGATCGCACGGTTCGACGACGCGGCGCTGATCGGCTTCGAGCCGGAAGCGGGCTTCGCCGACGCCTATCTCGTCGCGACTAGCTTCGCGAAATCGGCACGCCGGCGCGGCGTGAAGATTCTCGAAGGCACGACCGTCACGGGGGTCGTGCGTGACGGCCGCCGCATCGTCGGCGTCGACACGAGTGCCGGCCGCTTCATGTGCGGCACGCTGATCAGTACGCAGAACATCTGGACGCCGGAACTGTCCGGCTGGATCGACGTCCCGCTACCCGTGAAACCGGAACGGCACACCGTGCTGGCGCTCGAGTGCGACGCACGATATTCGTTCCAGATGCCGGCGTTCAAGGACCTGGGCTCGCCCGGCATGCTCTATTACCGCAGCTATGGCGGCAGCCAGATGCTGGTCTCCGAGGGCGTCGTCGGCGAGACGCTGAATGCGCCGGAAACCGAACAGGGCGACATTTCGCTGGATTACGTCGCCGAAGTCGGTGCGCAGGTCGCCGAACGCTTTCCCGCCTACGAGACAGCCGGGCTCGCGTCGTCATGGACCGGCGTCTACGACGTGACCCCCGACTGGAACCCGGTGCTTGGCAACGTCGGCGACATCGACGGACTCGTGGTTGGCTTCGGTTTCTCGGGCCACGGCTTCAAGCTGTCGCCCGGCATCGGCAAACTGCTCGCACAGCATGCGCTCGGACAGCCGACCGACGTGTCGCTCGCCCCTTACTCGCTCGAACGCTTCGCGACCGGCGCGTTGCTCACCGGCAAGTATGGCCTCGGCGCCGTGTCCTGATCTTCATCCTTTCGACGAGACATTCCCATGCCCCTGAAGATACTGGTGCCCGTCAAGCGCGTCGTCGATCCGAACGTGCGCGTGCGGGTCGGTTCAACCGGTTCGATCGAGACGACCGGCCTCAAGATGTCCATCAACCCGTTCGACGAATGCGCGCTCGAGATGGCGCTGCGCCTGCGCGAGGCCGGCCATGCCGCCCAGGTGAGCGTCGTCACGTGCGGCGCGGCCGCTTGCCAGGACGTGCTGCGCACCGGCCTGGCCATGGGCGCCGACGACGCGATCCTGATCGACACCGGCGACGTCGCCGCGTCGCTCGACTCGCTGGGCGTCGCACGGTTGCTCCACGCGTACCTCGGCACGTCGCCTTACGACCTCGTGCTTTGCGGCAAGCAGGCGATCGACGACGACACCGGCGGCGTCGCGCCGATGCTCGCCGGCCTGCTCGGCTGGCCGCAAGGTCTCGACGCGACCGCTCTCGCGCCCGAAGGCGACGGCTGGCGCGTCACGTGCGGCGACGACAGCGGCACCGCAACCTGGCGGCTGACCGGCCGCGCCGTCGTGAGCGCCGACCTGCGCCTGGCCGAACCGCGACGCGTGACGCTGCCCAGCATCGTCAAGGCGAAACAGAAGCCGCTTGCCGTCATTCATGCCGCCCGGTTCCCGGTCGATCTCGTGCCGTCGTCGCGCGCGGTGCAGCTCGACGAGCCGATGGCGCAGCGCACAGGCCACCGCGTTGCCGACATCGATGCGTTGATCGCCGCGCTCGCCGCACACCGCGTCTTTGCTCATACAGGAACCTCCGCATGAGAACGCTCGTCATCGCCGAAACCACGGCCGACCATACGCTGCCGGATACGGTCCGGCGCGTCGTGACTGCCGCAACGGCACGCCGGCATCCTGTCGACGTGCTGGTGCTCGATCCCGCGGCGGCCGCGCAAGCCGCGCTGATCGACGGCGTCGACCGTGTACTCCGGCCCGATCTGCCCGGCACGGCCGGCGCCGTCACGCCGGAAAGCCTCGCCGTGCTGCTTGCCGGACTGGCGCCACGCTACACGCTGATCGCGGCCGCCCATCGCACGCTGGGCCGGAACGCGTTGCCGCGGGCCGCGGCCCTCGCCGGCGCGGCGTTCGTCGCGGACGTGACCGGCATCACGGACGACGGGCGCTTCGTGCGCGGCCTGTATGCGGGAAGCATCGTCGCGACCGTCGAAAGCGCGCGAGAGACCAGCTTTGCGACCGTGCGCGCGTCGTCGTTCGCGGCGGCAGGCGCGCGTGCGGAACCGGCACCGATCGATTCCGTGGATGCGCCGCCCGCATTCGCCGCGACGACGCTCGTCGAACGCAACAGCACTCAGACAGCCGGCGTCGATCTCGCGAATGCGCCGATCGTCGTGTCAGGCGGACGCGGGCTCGCGTCCGGCGAGAACATGGTGCGACTCGGCACACTCGCATCGCGTTTCGGCGCAGCCCTCGGCGCATCGCGCGCCGCGGTCGACGCCGGCTATGCACCGAACGCCATTCAGGTGGGCCAGACAGGCAAAACCGTCGCCCCCGACGCCTATCTCGCATTCGGGATCTCCGGGGCCATTCAGCACCTGGCCGGCATGAAGGATTCGAAGCTGATCGTCGCCGTCAACAAGGATCCGGATGCGCCCATCTTCTCGTTCGCGGACGTGGGCTTCGTGGGGGACCTGTTCGACGTGATGGCTGCCCTCGAACGTCACATCGACGCCGGGGGTGGCGCATGACGCACCCGGATTCCGGGCAGGGCGGCGTCCCGCGCGTACCTGCACCACGTTCCTCCAGCGGGAGTGCATCGTCGGCATCGCACTACCCGTCCGTCAGGTTTGTCGATTGCGCGCAAGTCGAGCCTGAAGCCTGGGCGAACGGCGCCGGCGTCACGCGAACGATCGCCAACCGCATCGACGCCGACGGCAATGTAGACTGGCGTATCAGTCTCGCGACGCTCGACGGACCGGCCCGCTTCTCGCAGTTTCCGGGCGTCGACCGGATACTCGTGCCGGTCGACAACTCGAGCGTCGAACTCCGCGCGCAGGACGGGCATCTCGTCGCGCACCCGATCGTGCCAGCATGCTTTCCCGGCGATTTGCCGGTGTGGACGACCGATATCGTGCGACCCACGCACGTACTCAACGTGATGACGCGCCGCGCCGCCTGCCGGGCCACCGTGAGCGTGGCGACGCATTCACGCCGCGTAACGCCGGCGCCGACGCATCTGCTGATTTGCGCGGCCGGCCAATGGCGCTTCAGCAGCGCGTCGCTCAGTACCCAGACCCTGCTGCCGATGCATGGCCTGTGGCTCGACGGCCGCAGCGAAGAAATCGATCTGCAGTCCGATGCACTTGACGCCCGCCTGATCTCGATCGCAATCGAGTCGGTCGAACGCTAATCCCTGCCCGCCTACCTGCTCATGTCACACGCTTCGTTTGTCGCACCATACGGCCCGCGCGAATCGATGGAATACGACGTCGTGATCGTCGGCGGCGGCCCGGCCGGACTGTCGGCCGCGATCCGGCTCAAGCAGCTGGCCGCCGAGAAAGGCACCGAGATCGGCGTGTGCG
>NZ_CAJPHA010000022.1:0-153275 GCF_905339895.1 Burkholderia sp. BCC1988 | reverse complement strand
GCGCGGCACGATGTCGAACGGAATCAGCCGCTCGGCGGCCTGTGCGTCGCCGTACACGGCGAACGTGATGCCGGTCCTGCGGAACACGCCTTCCGCGTCGTGGGCCTTCTGGGCGAGGCTTGCAGGGTTCTGCGTGTCGAGCCACTGCTTGAGGCGCGCGTAAGGCGCCCTCACCATATCGCCGGATTGCAGCATTTCATCGAATGGCTTCATCGATCTTTTTCTCCATCGATCGTTTTCCCCGGCATTGCGCATGCCGGACCGGCGTACTAACTGCCTTGCAAGGAACGTGCCTTGCTATGACCCCTCAGGTCCCCCTTTTTGTCGCGCGGCCGGCACGCCCCCGCAGCATGCCGCACCATGATGGTGCGACGCACGGCGCGGGACGCGCCAGCGGCGTGCCATGCCCGTGCACGGCCGCTGCTGCGCCGCGTCTGTGAAACATAGTTCCCCTGCGTGTCACGACTGTGCAAGCTGCACTGCACCAATACTTCCCCTGCCCGCACGCCTGCCCGTTGCCGCGCTGCTCGCCGGCAGCAGCTCCGAGCCCGTACCGGCACGGCTTCCCGCCGCCGTGCACTCGGCCGCGTCCCGCCACCTCCTCGGCCGGTCTTGCCGCATCGCAGCGAACCGCGTCGCGGCGGCGGCGGCCCGTCGCGGCGGCCCGTCCTGCACCGCGGACGGGAATGGCGCCGCATCCTTCGGTTACCGGGCGGAATGGCGGAAAGGCGGGCCGGCACGAGGCCGGCCCTGGGGGAAGTACCGTCTGCGGCAGGTCGGGCAGTTCGACGCGGTGAACTAACCGGTTAGCCGGGTCCGGCACCTCGAACTTATGCAGCCGTAATCCCGCCGACAACGCCCATGCATATTTCGACTGACACCGATCGAAAAAAAACATCGGCCCCCATGCGCGAGGCGCGGTACGCTACCAAACCGGTTCAGTGAAATGGTGCCGCTCCTCCCGGCGCCGACTATAAACAGCGAAGATCAACATGGAAGCAAAGTGGCTGGAAGATTTCCTGAGCCTTGCGGATACCAAGAGCTTTTCCCGGGCCGCGCGTCATCGGCACCTCACGCAGTCGGCGTTCAGCCGGCGCATCGCCGCGCTCGAAACGTGGATGGACGCGAAGCTGGTCGACCGCAGCATCAACCCGATCGCGCTGACGCCGGCCGGGCAGATGTTCCGCGGGCTGGCCGCGGACATCCTGCGCAGCATGTATGCGGCACGCAACCTCGTGAACGGCTATGACCAGTTCGCGGCAAGCGACCAGGTGGTGCGCTTCGCGGTCGCGCATACGCTCGTGTTCACGCTGTTCCCCGAATGGCTCAAGCAGCTGAACGGCGAAGTCGGCCACGTGACCGCGCGCGTCAACGCGGTGAACGTGCCCGAAGGCGTGCAGCAGCTCGTCGAAGGTGAATGCGACCTGCTGCTCGGCTATCACCATCCGCAACTGCCGATCGTGCTCGATCCGAACCACTTCCCGTTCGTCACGCTCGGCGTCGAACGGATCCTGCCGGTGTCGACGCCCGACGCGCGCGGCAAACCGGTATTCGAACTGCCCGGCACGCCGGACGCGCCGCTGCCGCTGCTCGCGTATTCGTCGGGCGCGTTCCTCGGGAACGTGGTCGAAATGCTGCTGCTGAACGCGGCCGAACCGTACGCGCTGCACCGGTGCTTCGAGACGCACATGTCCGAGGCGCTGAAGGGGATGGTCGTGGCCGGGCACGGGATCGGCTGGCTGCCCGAAAGCTGCGTGGCGAAGGAACTCGCGGAGGGCTCGCTCGTCCGCGCGGGCTCGGCGGACTGGATCACCGAACTCGAGATCCGCCTGTACCGGTCCGCGCGCAAGCGCGGGCTCGCGGCCGAGCAGCTGTGGACCTACATCATGAACCGGCCGCGCACCGCGGCCGACGGCGCGCGCGCGGCCGAGGAGTCGATCGCGCCGGCCATGCGCATCGCGCGCCGCAGCGCCGGCGGCAGCCGGTAGCGCCCTTCACCGTCCCTCGTCACCCGACTCGCCAGCGCGCCGCGCGGATGCAATCCGCCCGGCGCGCGGTTATTCGACGTGCGCAATCGCGGAGCATTTTCCGCTCCTGCTCCGTCTTCGATATGCGTTCCGTACCTCGATCAAACCCGTAAAAACAGGCAAACGTTTGCGAGCCGAATTGCATTTAATTTACATCGAAAACATCGACCCCGAATAAATTTCCGATTCATACGACAGAAATAACCTGTTACAGAACAAATTAAAAGTTTCTCTTTTCATGCAATGGCATTTTTCATCGATAAGGCCATATCACCTCTTTCGATTCCCTGACCTGCACTCCGAAATTCACCGTAATGCTTCGATGAAAGAGGAAAGTCTTCCTTTTATCAGTCGTTACTTTTCGGTACAAACGTCGGTACCACTTACGTCGGAAATTTGCAAAATGGTCATCGCTACCGATGAGCAAATTTCATATTCGGCAATATCGCCTTTGTTCAGAGCTGATCCATTTCGTCGAATTATTGCCAATCCTATTTAAATAAGACATTTAAAGCTTGTCCCATTCGGGCCACACATGATTGTTTGTTCGAAACCCATCGTGTATCAATAGCGTTGTCGCAAAACGAAATAGCGTCGCTAATTTTCAAATCGGAATAAGTGCATTGCCAGCGATTCCGGATGGAGGTTGCAATGTCTTCCTCGTTTGAACAGCATGGTCGCCGGCTCCTCGGCATTGTCGTATCCGCGCTCTGCATTCATGCCGCGGCCCAAACTCCGAACCAGGCCCCGACACCCTCGTCCGATACCGGCTCCGGGCGATACGTGATTTCGTACGTCTGCGGCGACGCGCGAATCGACGGTACGGCGCCGCTTCCCCCCGATGGCCGGCCGTACAACCTCGGTGTGTCGTTCGTATCGGGCGCCACCGGGCAACCGCTGTCGAACGTGCAGGTGCGGCTGCGACGGCATGGACGCGTCCTCGTCGAATTCAACGCGACGGGTTCGCGCTGTCTGTTCAGCGTGCCCGATGCAAGTTACCGGGTCGAAGGGACCTATCAGGGAGCGACCCAGTTCGCGGTGGTCGAAACTGGCGCACTCACCACGCAGTTGCGGTGGTGAACGTCAGTCGAATCCGCGCGCCGAGGGCGCGCACCCGCGTCATGCACTGCAATCCATCGACAGGAGAATCGAATGACTCGTGCAGAGCGACCGGACGGCGCGCCCGTCCGTCAGCCGAAGCCCTCCTGGGGACCGGGAAAGAATGCGGCGCTCAGCATCGTTGCATTTGCCGCGATCTTCGGCGCCTTCGCGTACGTCGAGCGAGACGTGGGGGGCAGCCATGCAACCGTGACGCACGACATCGCCGGCTTGATCGGCACCACCGTCGGGAAGTATCGCCAGGCCATCGTGGCCGCGACGGCCGACGCCTCCCGCGCGGCGTCGACGGCCGCGCAGGCCGAGCCGGTGACGCCTTCCGTACCGGGTACGCCGTTTGCGTCGGCAATGCCTGCCGGGTCGGCCGCGACCGCCCCGGCCGTGCCGCCACCACCGACCGCCCGCTCCGCCGCGAAACACCCGCGCCCCGCGCATGTGCCGACCACGACGCTCGCGGCCGGCGCACACGCCGCATCGGCCAGCGCTCGCGCGGCACGCCCCGCTGACACGCACCGGACGTCGCGTTCGCAGGCGCTGGCACGCACGAGACAACACCCCGAGCCCACGCCGACACGGCAACCGCAATCGGATATCGCCGACACGACGCACATGCAGACCACCAGCGTCACGCGCGACGAGATGGAAGGCGCCCGCGCTCTCGCCAGGGCGCGCTGGTGCGCACGGATCGACGAATGGACCTGCGTCGAGCACAACGCGAGCCGGGCCCTCGCCATCGACCCGAAGAACAGCGAATCGCGCGCGCTGCTTGGACAAGCGATCCGCAACCGCCTGTGAAGCGGCCGGACGCTGCCGGGCCTCACTGCCCGGCAGCACGACGACCGGCGACGCGCGTCGTCGGGCGTGCAACCGATGTGATCGTTTCAGAGTGAGGAGACATCGTGGCTAACAATCGTCAACAACAATGCACCACCGTCGCTCCGCCCAACCGGCGGATCCTCCTGCACGCGCCCTTGCTGTTGCTGCTCATCGCGTCCGGCTCCTGTCTTGCCGCCGAAGGCGACGCGGAACCGGGCAGCGCGAGGGAAGTCGCAGGGACCCACGGCGCGCCGGATGCGCTGCCGCCCGGCATGCAGCCGACGGAGGCGTCGATGCGGCTCGCCCAGGGCCCGGACGCCCTGCCCCCGCATGCGCCGACGCCGATCGCGCAGGCATCGGACGCATCGATGCAGATCGCGCAGGCGTCGAACCCGCAGCCGCAGGCGATGCCGACCACGGTCGTGGTGGAGCCGGACGCGGCGCAGCCGAGTGAACCGGCGCCGGACGCGCGATCGTCGGATGCGCAGACGCAGCAGCTTGCCCAGGCGCCCGACATCGCGTCGCCGAATATGTCAGCGCCAGCCGCGCAATCGTCGGATGCTTCAATCCAGCTTGCCCAGGCACCCGACACCGCGCCGCCGAACACATCGGCTCCAGCCGCGCAATCGTCGGATGCTTCAATCCCGCTTGCCCAGGCACCCGACACCGCGCCGCCGAACACATCGGCTCCAGCCGCGCAATCGTCGGATGCTCCAATGCCGCTTACCCAGGCGCCCGACACCGCGCCGCCGAATACATCGGCTCCGGCTGCGCAATCGTCGGATGCTCCAATGCCGCTTGCCCAGGCGCCCGACACCGCGCCACCGAATACATCGGCTCCGGTCGCGCATGCATCGGACGCGCCGACCCAGCCCGCACCGGCCGCTGCCGCCGCATCGCCGAATGCTGCGACGACAGCGACGACACCGACGCAAACCGCGCAGGCATCCGGCACCCCCATGCCGACCTCGCCTGCGCCGGTGACCCAGACGCCCGGCGCTCAGCCGCCGTCCTCGCAGGCACCGAATTCGCAGACGCCCGGCGCCCAGCTACCCGGCGAATCGATCCAGCGATCGCAAGGCCCCGACGTCCAGACACCGAATGCCCAGATACCGAATCTCCGTACCGCCGATGTCGCGACCGTGCGCAACGACGTGTTCGGCCTCGCGGCGAGCGGCGGCGCGATCCAGGCGCTCGAGGAAGCGAAGGCACGGCCCGATGCGTTCTCGGCCGTCGACGTCGCGCAGCTGGAAGAGCTGTCGATACGCCAGCAGGTGCGCGGCGGACGCGACAAGTCGCGCTCGATGACGAGTCCGGACCGCTTCGACGGGATCGACAACGCGCTGCGCGCGGCCGACGACCTCGACAAGCGGATGCCGGCCACGCCCGACTATGCGCCGGTCAGGACGGCGCTCGCGGGCGACCGCACGGTCGCCCTCGCGGCACGCGGCGACATGAAGCCGGCCGTCGCGACGTTCGAGACGATCCCGTCCAATGCGGAGATCTCGATTGACGCGCTGGCGGCGGTTGGCGACGCCTACCTGTACCTGAGCGAACCGGCCAAGGCGAACGGCGTGTACCAGCGCGCGCTGAACCAGGCAACCGCGTCGCCTACGGACCGTGCGACCCGCGGCTTCCAGTACGGCGCACGCACGCGTCCGATCGAACTTCGCGAAGGGCTGTTCTGGTCGTATGTCGACCAGGCACGCGCGGCGGACGCGAAGCAGGTGCTCGACGACATGGGCAAGTCCCTGCCGCCGGTCAACGAAGTGCGCAACGTCGGTCCGGAAGAAAGCGACTATCTGCGCTACTACCGGCTGCGCGCGCAATACCTGATCTTCACGGGTCACACCGACGAGGGGATCGCCGCGCTGGAACAGCTCGAGAAGGAGGTGCCGTTCAACGCGGAGGTCCGTGCCGCGCACGCCGACGCGGTATCCGGCCAGTCGCATCCCCGCCAGGCGATCGCGATGTATCGCGCATCGCTGACCGACCACCCGGACAGCGTCGAGATGCTCGCCGGCCTCGGCCGCGCGGCGCTGACGGCAGACGACTACGCAACCGCGAAGAACGTCGACCAGACCCTCGACAACACGTTCCCGGACAGCGGCGCCGTGCGCAGCTTCAAGCGCGACTACAAGGCATACCGCAGCCCCGTGTTCACGACCGACCTGAGCTTCGAGCACGGCAACAGCGCACTGGCCGACAACAGCTTCACGTCGGACAGCTATGTGTATTCGCAACCGTTCGGCGACAACTGGCGCGTCTTCTCGCATACGTTCTTCGGCCACGCGCAAACCGATTCCGGCAGCGTCAGCCGCACGCGCACGGGCGTCGGCGGCGACTACCGGCACGGGCCGCTCACCGTGCAGGGCGAAGTCACGCGCTCGTTCGGCTCGGACGGCCGAACCGGCGGCCGCGGGTCGATCGCGTACGCGCTGAACGACTACTGGACGGTCAGCGCCGGCCTCGACAGCAACGACAACTCGCTGCCGTGGAAGGCGTATGCCGCGCATATCTGGGGCCGCTCCGCGAACGCGTCGGTCGTGTATCGCCAGAACGACCGCCGCGAGGTCAAGCTGAGCTACGGCGTGAGCCGCTACAGCGATTCGAACCTGCACCAGGAAATCGCGGCAACCGCCACGCAGCGTGTGTACACGTCCGCCAAACAGCTCGTCAACGTCTCGCTGGAACTCGGCACCGACAGCAACACGCGCCGGGACGCGCCCTACTTCAGCCCGGGCCGCGACTATGCGGCCGCGGCGACCGTCATGCACCAGCTGACGCTGTGGAAGAAGGGCGACATGTCGCTGCAGCAGCGCGTCTCGGCGTCGGGCGGCGTGTACAACGAGCGCGGCTTCGGCAGCAGCCCGCTGTGGAGCGCGCGTCTCGAGCACGCGTGGACGTTCAAGCACGACATCACGCTGAGCTATGGCGTCGAGGTCAGCAGCCACGCGTACGACGGCCAGCGCGAGCGCTCCGAAACCGGCTTCCTGTCGCTCAACCTGCCGTTCTAGCAAGGAGATCGCGCAATGCAAACCAGACGGACCTTCATGTGCGGATGCCTCGGCACGTTCACCGCCTGTTCGCTGTTCCCGGGCGTGACGAACGCCAAGATGATCGACCTGCTGCCGCCATCCGATCCGGCCGACGGCAAGACGTTTCGCGTCATCTGCCTGCATGACGTGCGCGACAACCTGATGGAGTCGTTCAAGCCCCCGTCGGCGCTGGTCGATCCGTTCGCGGTCGATACCGGCACGCTGACCGCGATCTTCTCGTGGCTGCAGACCAACAACTACCACACCATCACGGTCAAGCAGATCGAGGCATCCCGGCACGGCGGCAAGCCGCTGCCGCCGCGCGCCGTGCTGCTCACGTTCGACGACGGCTTTCGCAGCCACTACACGAAAGTGCTGCCGCTGCTCGAGCGCTTCAAGTATCCGGCCGTGATGGGCATCGTCACCGCGTGGATCGATGCACCGCCGAATGTGCCGATCCGCATCAGCGACAAGGTCCAGGTGCCGCGCGACTACTTCCTGTCGTGGGACGAGGTGAAGAAGCTCGGCCAGTCGGACCTCGTCGAGCTCGGCTGCCATACCCACAACCTCCATCACGGCGCGATCGCGAATCCGCAAGGCAACGAGTTGCCGGCGACCACGTCGCACCTCTACCTGCAAGACCAGAAACGCTATGAAACCGACGCCGAATTCCACGCACGCGTGCACGACGACCTGCAGACGTGCGTGCGCCAGATCCGCGAACACACGGGCATCGTTGCTCGCTCGATGGTGTGGCCATACGGCGCGGAAAACCAGCCCGTGCGCCAGATATCGACGTCGCTCGGCATGGACATCCAGTTCAGCCTCGATGCCGGCCCGAATACGCCGGACGTGCCGCTGGACCGGCTGAGACGGATCCTGATGATGTACGACGTCGACATCGGCGGGTTCGAACGCTCGATGCGCGAGCCGGCCTCCAACCGCGGCGACGTCGACGTGCCCGAGCGCACCGTGCAGGTCGATCTCGACCAGGTCTACGATCCGGATCCCGCGCGGCAGGAAGCGAATCTCGGCAAGCTGATCGAACGCATCTACCGGATGCAGCCGAAATCGGTATACCTGCAGGCGTATGCCGACCCGAAAGGCACGGGCGTGGCCGAAGCGGTGTATTTCCCGAACCGGCACCTGCCGATGCGCGCCGACCTGTTCTCGCGCGCCGCGTGGCAGCTCAACACGCGCTCCAACGTGCAGGTGTACGCGTGGATGCCGGTGCTCGCGTTCCGGCCGCCGCCGGACAAGCAACGCGGGCTCGAGGCCGTCAGCGCATTCGGCGGCGCGCCGGCCCGCGAAAACGGCACGCGCGTGTTCCGGCTGAGCCCGTTCGATCCGGAGGCGCGGCTGATGATCCAGCAGATCTACGAGGATCTCAGCAAGCACGCGTCGTTCAGCGGCATCCTGTTCAGCGACGACGCCGTGCTCGACGACTACGAGGATGCGGGCCGGCATGCGCTGCGCACCTATTCGCAGTGGGGGCTGCCGGCCGACGTCGGCAAGATCCGCGAAAATCCCGACCTGTTGAAACGCTGGACGCGCCAGAAGTCGCGCTACCTGATCGACCTGACCCGCCAGCTCGAACAGATCGTGCTGGCCCATCAGAACGTGGGCGACGTGCTGACCGCGCGCAACATCTACGCGCTGCCGGTGCTCAAGCCCGAATCGGAAGCGTGGTACGCGCAGAACTACGACGATTTCCTCGCCACCTACGACTACGTCGCGCTGATGGCGATGCCGTACATGGAGCAGGCGAAGGATCCCGAGGGCTGGCTGGACCAGCTCGTGCGGGCCGTCCGCGCCAAGCAGCGCGGGCTGCAGCGCACCGTGTTCGAACTGCAGTCGTACGACTGGCGCGCGCAGAAGCAGGTGCCGGCCGGCACGCTGCTTGCGCAGATGCGACGACTGCGCAGCGAGGGCGCCGTGAATTTCGGCTACTACCCGGACAACTTCCTGAACGGCCAGCCGGAACTCGACGCGATGCGCGACGTGATGTCGCTGAAGTCGCGCCTCGATCCGACCTCCATCAACGCGCTGATGCAGATGCAGCATGCACAGGGGACCAAGACGCCATGACCACCCACGGCATCATCCAGCGCCTGCAGGACTTCGTCTTCTACTATCCGTTCTTCATGTCGTATCTGTGGATGATCGGCGGCGTCGTCCATTATTTCCTGCTCGAGGAAGGCCGCGAGCTGTCGACGCGCACGATCGCCGCGAGCGGCATCCCGAAGATCTCGATCGTCGTGCCGTGCTTCAACGAGGCCGCCAACGCACGCAGCGTGATCCGCCACCTCAACGCGATGGACTACCCGAACTACGACATCATCGCGGTCAACGACGGCAGCCGGGACCGCACGGGCGACATCCTCAACGAGCTGGCCGTCGAGATCCCGCGGCTGCTCGTCATCCATCACGCGCGCAACGAAGGCAAGGCGGTCGGGCTCACCACCGCGGCGGCGGTATCGAACGCGGAATACCTGCTCTGCATCGACGGCGATGCGCTGCTCGCGCATGACGCGATCGGCTGGATGCTCGAGCACTTCCTGACCGACCCGGGCGTCGGCGCGGTCACCGGCAACCCGCGCATCCGCACGCGCACGTCGCTGCTGGGACGCATGCAGGTCGGCGAATTCTCGTCGATCGTCGGCCTGATCAAGCGCACGCAGCAAGTGTACGGCCGCATCTTCACGGTGTCGGGCGTGATCACGATGTTCCGCAAGACCGCGCTCGCCGACGTCGGCTACTGGAGCTCGGACATGCTGACCGAGGACATCGACATCAGCTGGAAGCTGCAGTGCCGCGACTGGCGCGTCGTGTACGAGCCGCACGCGCTCAGCTGGATCCTGATGCCCGAGACGCTGAAGGGTCTCTACCGGCAGCGATTGCGCTGGGCGAAAGGCGGCATCCAGGTGCTGATCAAGTACGCGGGCACGCTCGCGCGGCCGACCCAGATGATGATGTGGCCGCTGTTCGTCGAGTACCTGATCGGCATCACGTGGGCCTATTCGATGTCGTTCATCCTGCTGCTCGCGCTCGTCGACGTCGTCTACCCGCTTCCGCCCGACTGGCATGTGTCCGTGGTGCCGCACTGGCACGGGATGCTGCTGGTCGCGACCTGCATCCTGCAGCTGATCATCGGCAGCATGATCGATCGTCGTTATGACGAAAAACTCCTGATGTATTTCCTTGACACCGTCTGGTACCCCGTCGCGTTCTGGCTGATCAGCATGATCACCACCGTCGTCGCCCTGCCCGCCGTCGTTCTGCGGGGCCGCGGCAAGCGCGCCGTCTGGGTCAGTCCCGACCGAGGCATTCAACATGAAGAACGCGCCGATTATTGACCTTTCCCTGCGCGCGCCGCGCGAAATGATCGCCGAGCGCGGCGTCGTCGTCGGGCCCGTGCTCGTCGCATGGTTCCGCCTCGTGCGGCCCGCGCTGGTCGGAGGAGTATGGGCATCGATCTGCATCTACACGTACCGCTACCTGCTGCCGTTCAACGAGGCCGAGATGCCGATCGAGCAGATCGTGTTCTACGTGACGAGCATCGCGCTGATCGCCGGCACGATCGTCACGTGGCTGATCGCGGGACGCGTCGTGCATCCGCTCGCGTACCGGTTGCGCGTGTCGAAGATGCTGCGGCGCTCGGCCAGCGTGAAGATGCGCTCGATGCCGCCGACCGCGCTCGCGGGCGCCCGCCGGCGCGGCGCGCGGCGCACGACGCGCATTCTCGTCGCGTCGCACGACGCGAACGGCTCGATCTCGGGCATCGAATGGATCGCGCATGCGGGACCGCAGCCCCGCGAGTAGGTCACCGGCGCCGTGCCGCAACGCACTGCGCACTGCGCACCACGCACGCCGCATGACGCGACGGCGCTCCTGAAATCGTCCTGGCGCGCGTCGCGCGCAGGCCGGAAAACTTCCTGTAGACGAGGTGAATCATGTGCGGAATCGTCGGAGCAAGCGGCCTGAAAAATCAGGTCCCGCAACTGGTCAATGCACTGAGCCGGCTCGAATATCGCGGCTACGATTCGTGCGGCATCGCCGTGCTGCGTGACGGCTGCCTGCGCAGCGAACGCACGTTGCGGCGCGTGGCAGACTTGCAGGACCGCGTGCTGACGCTCGGTCTCGAAGCGCAGACGTGCATCGCGCACACGCGCTGGGCGACGCACGGCGCACCGTCGGAAATGAACGCGCACCCGATCATGTCGGGCGACACGATCGCGGTCGTGCACAACGGCATCATCGAAAACCACGATGCGCTGCGCGCCGAACTGCGGGAGCGCGGCTATACGTTTCGCGGCGAGACCGACACCGAGGTGATCGCGCACCTGATCCACAGCATGTATCGCGACGACCTGTTCGACGCGGTGATTCGCGCGGTCAAGCGGCTGCACGGCGCGTACGCAATCGCCGTGCTGAGCGCGCGCGAGCCGCAGCGGCTCGTCGCCGCGCGCGCGGGCTCACCGCTCGTGATCGGCATCGGCGCGGACCAGAACTATCTCGCGTCCGATTGCGCGGCACTCGGCGACCTGACCGACCGTTTCGTCTACCTGGAAGACGGTGACGTCGCGCTGATCACGCCGGAGCGGATCGCCGTGGTCGACTCGGTCGGGAGCGAAGCACAGCGTCCGCTGTGCCTCGTCAAGGCGCGCGACGACGACGCCGCGCTCGGCCCGTACCAGCACTTCATGCAGAAGGAGATCTTCGAACAGCCGAAGGCAATCGCCGCCACGATCGACGGCATCGACACGGTCTCGCCCGCGCTGTTCGGCGGCAGCGACAGCACGCGTGCGCTGCTGTCGAAGACCCGAAGCGTGCTGCTGCTCGGCTGCGGCACCAGCTACTACGCGGGCCTGACCGCGAAATACTGGCTCGAGGGCATCGCGGGCATCCCGGCGCAGGTCGAGATCGCGAGCGAATACCGCTATCGCGATACCGTGCCCGATCCGCGCACGCTCGTTGTCGGCATTTCGCAGTCCGGCGAGACCGCCGACACGATCGGCGCGATCGAGCGCGCGCGCGCGATGGGCCAGGACATGTCGATGGCAATCTGCAACGTGGCGACGAGTTCGATCGCGCGTAGCGCGCCGCTCAGCTTCCTGACACGCGCCGGCATCGAGCTCGGCGTCGCGTCGACCAAGGCGTTCACGACCCAGCTCGTCGCGCTGTTCCTGCTGACGCTCGCGCTCGCGCAGCAGCGCGGCCGGCTCGACGCCGCGCAGGTCGCGATGCACCTGAAGCAGCTGCACGAACTGCCGGAGCGCATCGGTCACGCACTCGCGCTGGAAACGCAGATCATGGGCTGGGCCGCGAAGTTCGCGCGCACCGAGAACGCGCTGTTCCTCGGGCGCGGCATTCACTATCCGATCGCGCTCGAAGGCGCGCTGAAGCTCAAGGAAGTGTCGTACATCCATGCGGAAGGCTATCCGGCCGGCGAACTGAAGCATGGCCCGCTCGCGCTCGTCACGAGCGCGATGCCGGTCGTCACGATCGCGCCGGACGACCGCCTGTTCCAGAAGCTGAAGTCCAACATGGCCGAGGTGCGCGCGCGCGGCGGACGGCTGTACGTGCTCGCCGGCCATCATCTCGAGATCGACGCCGACCGCGACACGCACCTGATCCGCGTGCGCGAATCGGGCGACGCGCTGTCGCCGATCGTCAACGTGATCCCGTTGCAGCTGCTCGCGTATCACGTCGGCTGCGCGCGCGGCGCCGACGTCGACAAGCCGCGCAATCTCGCGAAATCGGTCACCGTCGAATGATGCGGCGGCCGGTCGCGGCGCAGGTCGCCAGCGCGCGCCCGCATGCGTTCGGGCGCGCCGCCGCGTGGCGCGTCGCGACCGTGCTCTGCGGCGCGTGCTGCGCGTTCGCCGCGCCGTCGCGCGCGTTTGCCGGCGCGCCGGTCGTGCACACCGTCACCGTGGAGGCGCCGGCGTCACCTCAGTCGCCGCAGGAGCGCGGCGACCCGCGGCGCTTCATGCACGGGATCGGCGTGGCCGACGCCGGCGACGGCCGGCGCTGGGTGTTCTTCAGCAGCTCGGGCATCGTGCCGCGCGGCGCGCTGCGCAACGGCGACTGGCCGCATGACGTGTACGTCGGTGAATGGCGGCCGGGCAAGCCGCGCCTGCTGCGCGTCCATACGTTCATCAGCCGCCCGGAAGCGCAGGAGCCCGTGTCGATCGCGCAGAACCCGCGCGGCGACATCTTCGTCACGTTCGAGGACGGCTGGAACACGCCGCAGGTGGTCAGCCAGCGATACGGCGTCTATCGGCGCGACCTGAAGCCGGTCAAGCCCTACCCGAACGACGTCGAAGCAGGCGGCCACTCGGGCCACGTCGCCGCGGTGGGCGAACGCTTCGTCGTGTTCTATTCCGCCGACTGGATCGACGGCGGCGGCGTCGACAACCTCGGCACCGGCAACGGCGTCTACGTGAAAACCTACGATGCCGAAGGACGCGTGATGAACCATGTGCCGGTCGCGCCGCACCGCCGCGAATGGTGGCCCGTGGTCGCGGGTTCGCCGCGGCGCGCGCTGCTGGTCTGGCAAAAATACATCGAGGGCAGCACGGACGCGACGCTCGAATACGCGATGTTCGATCCGGTCACGGCGAAACTCGACATGCTCGGGCCGCTGAACGGCACGATCCAGTACTACGTCTATTCGTCCGCGTATGTGCCGGCGGTCGACCGCTTCGTCGTCGTCACGACGACCGCGGACAATCGCGGCGTCGCGATGCTGATCGACCCCGACGGCCGCCGTCTGGCCACGCTCGACTGCCTGCCGGCGTCGGTGCGCGAGGCCGGGATCGGTGTCGACGGCACGCATGCCTACGTGCCGATCCGCGACGGGCGGCTGCTGACCCTCGCGCTTGCGCCGACGGGCATGTCGGTGAGCGGCGTGCAGCGTTCGCCGATTCCGTGGGGCTCGACCGGCATCGCCGGGTTCCCGGCACGCGGCGGGACGATGCATTTCGTGTCGCTGACGCCGTCCGGCGCACGCGAAGCGGATTTCGACACGACACGGGAAACGCCGTTGCCGAAGGGCGACGCGCAGTGTTCGACGCATTGACGGCAACCCGGCACGTCGATCCGGCCCGACGCGCTCGATCCGGGCGTTCGCGCCTTTGCCCGAATCGCGCAGTGCGATCCCCCCGCGCGTATCGGCCGCACCCGGTCGTCACCCGGTAGTCGGACTTGCAGCGGCAGCCCGGCCCGCTTCCTCGTGCCGCCCCCGCTCCCGCGCCGAAGTCGCCAGCGCCGCCCGTACCGGATAGACTGTCGCCCGATTCCATCCCTCGGCCGCGGCGCTCGCCTTTCTGCCGCCGCCGGAACGCCCCCACGGAGAACGAATGCTGAAGCGCCGGTGGTTTTCGCTGTTGCTGGTGACGGTGTGCCTGATCGCGACGCGCGCGTCCGCCCAGGGCTCGCTCGAACTCGAAACCGACGGCACGCCTCGCGTCCTGACGCGCCAGGCGCTGCTCGCGCGCGCCGACGCGGCGGACATCCGCGTGCCGCGCGACATCGCGTACGGCCGGCCGATGACGTTCCACGCGGTACCGTTCGCCGCGCTGCTCGGCGACACGCCGCTGCCGGCGGACGGCGTGCTCGAAACGCGCGCGGCCGACGGTTTCGCCGCGCAACTGCCGCTGGATCTCGCGCGCCGCCGTGCGCCGGCCGGCGCCGTCGCGTGGCTCGCGATCGAGGACCCCGCGCACCCGTGGCCGAAGCTGCCGGGCAAGCAGGTCAGCGCGGGGCCGTTCTATCTCGTGTGGCTCGGGCCGGACGCGTCGTCGGTGCGCGGCGAGCAGTGGCCGTATCAAATCGTGCGCATCACGATCGAATCGTCGCCGCTCGCGCGCTGGCCGTCGCTCGCCGTGGATCCGGCGTTGCCGGCGGACGATGCGGCCCGGGCGGGCCAGAGGCTGTTCGTCACGCAGTGCCTCGCGTGCCACCGCGTCGACGGCGCGGGCAGCAGCCAGGCCGGCCCCGACCTGAACACGCCGATGAATCCGGTCGACTACTTCCAGCCCGCCGCGCTGCGCCGCTACATCCGCAACCCGGCATCGGTGCGCGACTGGCCGGGCCGCGCGATGCCGGCGTTCCCGCCCGATCAGTTGAGCGACCGGGAACTCGACCAGATCGTCGCCTACCTCGCGTACATGGCGCGGCGCAAGGCCGGCAAGTAAGCCGCGCCCGTCAGGTGCGCGTCACGCGCCCGGTTCCTGCGCGCTTTGCAGCACCGCACGCAGCAGCACGTCGGCGCCCGCCGCCGACCATTCCGGCGTGATCGCCTCGGCTTCGTTGTGGCTCAGCCCGTCGACGCACGGCACGAAGATCATGCCGGTCGGCGCGACGCGCGCGACGTAGCACGCGTCGTGGCCCGCGCCGGACACGATGTCCATGTGCGACAGCCCGAGCGCCTGCGCCGCATCGCGCACCGCGTCGATGCAGCGCGGCGCGAACGGCACCGGCGGGTACGTGAAGATCTGCTCGATCTGCGCGCCGAGCCCCGCGTCGGCCGCGACGCGCGCCAGTTCCGCGCGCAGCGCCGCGTCGAGTTCGTCGAGCACCGCATCGTCGGGATGGCGGAACTCGACCGTGAAGAAGCAGCCGCCCGGCACCGTGTTGCGCGAATTCGGCCGCGCCTCGATCATCCCGACCGTCGCACGCGCGTGCGGCGCATGGCGGCGGCCGAGCGCATCGATGAATTCGATCATCCGCGCGGCGCCCACCAGCGTGTCGCGCCGGAATTCCATCGGCGTCGTGCCCGCGTGCGCGTCGACGCCCGTGAGCGTCACCTCGTACCAGCGCTGCCCCTGCCCGGCCGTCACGACGCCGATCGTCCTGCCCGCGCGTTCGAGAATCGCACCCTGCTCGATATGCAGTTCGTACGCGGCATGCACCGGATAGCCGCCGACGGGTTCGGCGCCCGCGTAGCCGATCCGCGCGAGCTCCTCGCCGATCGTCCTGCCCGCGCCGTCGGTGCGCGACAGCCCGTATTCGAGCGAATAGACGCCCGAGAACACGCCGGCCGAGATCATCGCCGGCGCGAAGCGCGAACCTTCCTCGTTGGTCCAGATCACGACGTCGATCGGGCGCTCGGTCTCGATGCCCGCGTCGTTCAGCGCGCGCACGACCTCGAGGCCGCCGAGCACGCCGTAGATGCCGTCGTAACGGCCGCCCGTCGGCTGCGAATCGGCGTGCGAGCCGGTCATCACCGGCGCGGCGTCGGGATTGCGGCCCGCGCGGCGCGCGAACACGTTGCCCATCCGGTCCACCCGCACCGTGCAGCCGGCATCGCGTGCCCACTGCACGAACAGGTCGCGCGACTCGCGGTCGAGATCGGTCAGCGCGAGACGGCAGACGCCGCCCTTCGGCGTCGCGCCGATCTGCGCCATGCGTTCGAGCGATGCCCACAGGCGCGCGCCGTCGACGCGCGGTGCGGTCGCGAGGTCGTCACGCATTGCCGGCCTCCGGGGTGTCGTCGCGCGGCGCCGCCTGCAGCGCATAGCGGAAATCGCAGCGCTTGCCGCCCTGCATGATCGTGCTCGTGCGCGTCAGCGCGATGCGCGGGTCGTAACCCTCGATGAAGTAGCTGTCGCGCGCGCAGCTCAGCAGGTGGCCGATTTCGCCGAGCCCCATCGCGTGATACATCTCCGCGTAGCTGCAGCGATGCACGTCGTAGTCGTAGTGCGTGTCGTCCGCGCGGCGCACCTCGACGTCGAGCGCATCGTCCTTCTCCCACAGCACCTGCAGCGCGATGAACGACTGCACGCTCGTGCCGTCGGGCTCCTGCGCGGCGAACGTGCGGCCCGCGTCGACGGCCGCGCCGCGCACGGCCTCCGCGATCACGGCCTGCGCGCGCTCGGTGCCGAATTCGCGCTTCATGATCTCGTAGATCGGCTTGATGATTTCCGCTTCGATGCGGCGCCGCGCGAGGATGCCGAGGCGCGTGTCCTCGGGTGCCGCCGCGGATGCGTGGGTGGTGTCGGTCATGGGGTTCGTCTCCGTCGTTATTTCGTTGCCGGGTGCGCGCCGCCGAGCACGTCGACGACGGTCCACTTGCCGCCGCGCACCTGGTAGATCGTGAATGCCGGGTCCTTCAGGTTGCCTTCGCCGTCGAACGCGACCCGGCCGGTCACGCCGGGCCGGTCGATCGCGCGCACGGCCGCGACCAGCTTCGCCGGCTGCGTCGTGCCGGCCTTTTGCGCGGCCGCGATCAGCGTGGCCGCCGCGTCGTACGCGAACGGCGCATGCAGTTCGATCGGCGCGTTGAAGCGGGCGCGGTACTGGGCGTCGAACGCCTTGCCGCCCGGCATCCGGTCGAGCGGCAGGCCCGGTTCGAGCGCCGTCACGCCGTCGCCGTCCTTGCCCGCGAGCGACAGGAAGGTCTGGCTCACGAAGCCGCCGGCGCCGAGCAGCGGCGCGTTCACGCCGAGCTGGCGCATCCGGCGCGCGATCGGCGCGGCCTGCGCGTCGAGCCCGCCGAAGAACACGAGATCCGCGCGCTTGCCCTTGACCGCGGTCAGCACGCCGCTGAAGTCGGTCGTCTTGTCGTTCACGTACTGGCGATCGACGATCGTGCCGCCGTTCGCCTGCACGCCCTTGATGAACTGGTCGGCGAGGCCTGCACCGAACGACGTGCGATCGTCGATCACCGCGATGCGTTGCGCCTTCAGCGTCTTCACCGCGTAGGCACCGGTGAAATTGCCGCCCGCATCGTCGTGACCCATGATGCGGAACGCCGTCGCGTAGCCCTGCTGCGTGTATTGGTGGCCGGTGGACGCCGGCGCGATCTGCGCAATGCCCGCATCGCGGTAGACGCGCGACGCCGGCACGCTGCAACCGGTGTTCCAGTGGCCGACGACGCCGATCACGTGCTGGTCGACGAGCTGCTGCGCGACCGCGACGGCCGTGCGCGGGTCGGATTGATCGTCGGCCGCGACGAGCTTGTAGACGACCGGCTTGCCGCCGATGCTCGGATGTTTCGCGTTCGCGTCGTCGATCGCGAGTTGCGCGCCGTTCTGCAGATCCTTGCCGATCCGCGCGGACGGGCCGGTGAGCGGCGCGGCGAGACCGATCAGGATCGTCTGCGGTGCGGACTGCGCGAAGGCGGGAACGGCGGCGATCAGCGCGGCCGCGGAGAATGCGAAGCTGGCGGGAAGAAAGGCGATTTTCATGTGCGGGGCTCGGGGATTCGAATCAAAACATGAAAAATATTAAATATTCGGCACTCTCACCCCAAATATTCAATTGTTGGATGCTTATGCCATTCCCGACACAATAGCTCAATAGCCTGTAAATAAAGGATATTTTTACGTTGTCGCTTACCCTGATTTTTCGATAAAATTCGACACATGAAAAATATCGAACAATTGCCGCACGATCCGCCGTTACGCGCCGTCCGCGCGTTCGAGGCATTCGCGCGTCTCGGGTCGGTCACCGCGGCCGCGCACGAGCTCGACATCACGCCGTCCGCGGTCAGCCACCAGTTGCAGCTGCTCGAGGCGTTCATCCAGACGCCGCTGACCGTGCGCGAAGGCCGGCTGCTCGCGCTCACCGACGAGGGGCGCGACTACTACCGCTCGATCAGCGCCGCGTTCTCGGTGCTGCGCAGCGCGACGCGCTTCGTGCGCGACCGGTCGTCGCTGCGGCAGATCACGATCAGCCTGATTCCGCTGCTCGGCATCGGCTGGTTCATCCCGCGGCTGCATGCGTTCCTCGCCGAGAACACCGACGTCGACGTGACCGTGCTGTACGCGCATCACCGCAACTATCGAAGCGACGCGTCCGACCTGTCGATCCGCTTCGGCACCGGCGACTGGCCCGGCTACCGCTGCGAGCGGCTGCTGCCGGGCGCGATGGTGCCGATGTGCAGCCCGTCGTTCCTGAAGCGCCACGGGCCGTTCCGCACGCCGGCCGATCTCGCGCAGGCGCCGCTCGTGCACGACGAGGATCGCAGCACCTGGGTCAACTGGCTGCAGGGCGCCGGCGTGCGGCACGTGTCGCATGCGGTGGGGCCGATGTTCGAGGACGGGCAACTGACGCTGAGCGCGGCGCGCGCGGATCTCGGCGCGGCGCTGCTGCGCGCGCCGCTGGTCGAGCGCGAACTGGCCAGCGGCGAACTCGTGAAGCTGTTCGACCACGCGCTCGACGACGGGCGCGACTACTACCTGTGCACGCGCGAGGATGCGGACATGCCGGACGGGGCGAGACGGCTCGCCGACTGGCTGAGGAAGATCGCCGCCTGAGCCGCCGTTGCGCCGCCTGCCGGCGCAACGGCGCGCTTGCCGGGCAAGCCGGTGACTTGCGGACGTCCGCACGCGTATATATGATATGCATATCATATATCGGAGGTTGCGATGAGCCGTATCCTGATCGATCTGTCGAATGGCCAGCTCGACGAACTGGCCGCCATCGTCGAGACTGAGCAACGCCCTCGCGCCGCGATCATTCGCGACGCGATCGACGCGTATATCGCGCAACACAAGCGCGCGCATGCCGATCACGTATTCGGCCTGTGGAAGGATCGCGCGGTCGACGGGCTCACCTATCAGGAGGCATTGCGTTCGGAATGGTAGAAGCACACATCGACACTCAAAGCGCGGCCGGGTATGCGGGCCGCGCGCTTCCGGCCGACGCCTGCCTCGTGCAGGTGCAGCAACGGCCGCCCCATGCCCACACCGTGTTCGGTGTCTGGAAAGCGCGTGCGCTCGACGGGCTCGCCTGGCAGGAGGCATTGCGCGCGGAATGGTAAGAGCCCTCTTCGATACCAACATCCTGATCGACTATCTCGGCGGCGCGGAGTCCGCGCGCGCGGAGCTGGCCCGCTACGACTACCGGGCGATCAGCATGGTGACCTGGATGGAAGTCATGGTCGGCACGACGGCCCGCGACGATGCGGCAATTCGCGCATGGCTTTCGTCGTTCGACATCATCCCGCTCGACAGCATGGTGGCGAACCGCGCCGTAACGATTCGCAAGGAACGTCGCATTCGTCTGCCCGATGCGATCGTCTGGGCATCGGCGCAAGTGAACGGCCTGTTGCTCGTATCGCGCAACACGAAGGATTTTCCCGTCACCGAACCGGGCGTCCGCGCGCCGTATCAGATCTAGCGCGAGCGGCGTCCGTCATGCGTGGCGGACAGCCGCGCGTCACACCGCCCGCCCCCATCCGCGCTCGGCCGCATAGGCGACCGTCGCGCGCGCCAGCTCGTTCGTGCTGTCGATCAATGCAAACGGCGCATCGCGCACCGCCCGCGCGGCGATCGGGATTTCCGTGCAGCCCATCACCGCGACGCCCACGTCCCGTCGCGCCAGCGTCGCGAGCGCGCGCGACAGGCACCGCACCGACGCATCGATCTTCCCCGCCTTGACCGCCGCGATGCACGCGGCGATGTCGCGCTGCGCGGCCACGTCCGGCATTACGGGTTCGAAGCCGCGCGCACGCAGCGCCGCCTGGTAGAAGCCCGACACCAGCGTGCCGCCCGTGGCGAGCACGGCGACGCGCCGCACGCCGGCCGGCAACGCGGCCACCGACGCATCGACGATATGCAGGATCGGCGCCGCGCTGCGTTCGCGCAGCGGCGCATACCAGTGATGCGCCGAATTGCACGGGATCGCAATCACGTCGACACCGCAGCGGTTCAGCAGCGCGACGCCATCGAGCAGCGCCGGCAGCGGATCGGGCCCGCCGTCGATGATCGCGCGCGAACGATCGGGCGTCTGCGTCAGGTTCGCGACGACCATCGGCAGGTGCTCCTGGTCGCAGCGCGCACGCGTCAGGCGCATCACGCGATGCATGAAGTCGACCGTGGCCAGCGGCCCCATTCCGCCCAGTACGCCGACGAGTGCCATGACGTCTCCTTCACGCGCGCGGCGGCCGCGCGCAGATCGCGGATACGACGGCCGAGTTGCCGATCACCAGCAACAGCGTCCGCAACATCTCGCAGAACGGATCGACCGCCACGAACAGCACGAACGCGGCCTCGAACGGCAGGTGCAGCGCCGCGCACACCATGCCGGCGAGCGACACCGTCACGACGCCCGACGTGCCCGTCGACGCGAACCCGGCCAGCACCGACGCGACCAGCACGACGCACAGCTCGCCGGGGCCTAGCGACCGTTCGTAGAGTTGCGCGACGAACAGCGTCGCACTCGCGTAATAGACCATCGGCCCGACGCGCAGCAGCGACACGGCGAGCGGCACGACCAGCTCGACGCGCGCGCGGGCAAAGCCGAAGCCGTCGGCCAGACACTCGATCATGCTCGGCATGCAGGCCACGCTGCTGCGCGTGGCGAGTGCCATCGCGAACGGCGTGCGCAAGCCGGCGAGCGTCCCGCCCAGCGTCGCGCCCGAGCGCTTCCAGATCACGACGATCGCCGCCGCGATCAGCACGAGCGCGACGACGGCGAACGCGGCGACGAAGCGGACCATCGCCTCGAGCGGCCCGAACCCCGACGTGCCGATCTGCGCGGCGCCGCCGCAGAACAGCACGATCGGCGTCGGATACGCGAGCCAGTGCATGATCTTCTGGCACGTGCAATAGACGGTCTCCAGCGTCTGGCTCAGCGCCGCCGAGATGCTGGCCGGCACGCGCCCCGACGCGAACCCGAAGAACAGCGAGAACACCAGCGCCTTCAGCGTGTCGCCGCTCGCGAGCGCCGCGAAGAAGTTGCCGGGCACCAGCGCGATCAGCATGTCGGCGAGGCCCGACGACTTCTCCGCGGGATCGCTGCCGTACAGCGTCATCACGGTATCGCTCGCCGCGCCGTCGCTGCCGACCAGCGCGCCGAACGCCTTCAGCGTCGCGGTCGACAGGTGCTCGCCCGGCCGCATCGCGACCAGCACGACCGCGCCGACCGCGACGACGAACACCGACACGCAGCTGAAGATCGTGATCACGCGCAGCACGAGATCCGACGCGTTGCCGTCGCGCAGCAGCCGCTGCAGGCTGAAGATCACCGCGGCCGTCATGAACGGCAGCGCCGTCATCTTGAGCAGGCCGACGTACACCTGGCCCACGTAGTCGAATTGCGGTGCGGCCGCCGGCCACAACACGCCCGCCATGATGCCGAGCGCGAGGCTGCCGAAGACCGTCAACGGATGGATCGCGAGCGCATGCAGCCGCTCGATGCGTGGTGTGATCCTGATGTTCTCGTTCATGTTCATGTCAGTGACCCATCGCATCGAGCAGGGATTTCACGTCGAGCCGCTTGTTGCGCTCGGCCAGGAACTGGTTGACGAACGCAAGCAGCGTCGGCATGGACACCGGCACGCCGACGGCAAGCGCGTCGGTGAGGTCGTCGAAGGTCGCGACGCGCAGCCGGATCGGCGCGGTCGGGTCGTCCTGCATCACGCGCTTGATCGCGAGCTCGTCGCGATACACGGCCGTGACCGCGCCGGCGTTCAGCGCGTCGAGCGTCGCCGGCCAGCTCGGATAGGTGCGCACCCGCGCGGCCGGGAAATCGTTGCGCGCGTATTCGGCGTAGGCCGACCCCGCGACGACGCCGATCGTGCCGCGATAGTCGCGCACGACTTCGGGCAGCGGCCGCCCTTTCGCGAGTTCGGCGAAGCCGACGCGGTTGATCAGCAGCGCGCGCCGCAGGCTGACGTACGGTGTGCTGAAGCGCACCACCTGCGCCCGCGGCAACGTACGCGACAGCTTGCTGATCGCGACGTCGGCCTGCCCGGTTGCGAGCAGATGCACGACGTCGTCGAACGTGCGCGCATCGCGGTCGAACTGCACCGGCACGCCGAGCTTTTTGGCGAGCTCGTCGGCGAGGTCGATGTCGACGCCCGCCAATGCGCCGTTGCGCGACATGAAGAACGGCGGCTGATCGACGCCGAGCACCGCGACGACGAGCGTGCCGCGCGTGACGATGCGGGCGAACTCCGGCGCGAGCAGCCGGCCGTCGGGCATCTGCACGAGCCCGGTCGCCGTGGTGGCGGGTGCCGTCACCGCTGCGGGCGCCGCCGGCGCGGACTCATCGAGGGCCAGCGCCGGCGCGGCGCACGACACGGTCACGAGTATGCAGGCCGCACGGCGCAAGAGCCGATGCAGGCATCGCCGCTCGGGGACGAACTCGCGGAACCAGGCAAGCAGCGCGCACGCGGCGCGTCCGGAAAAGAGGTTCATGGCGGCAGTGGGACGGGGAGTATCGAACGACCGCGCGGCCGTTCGTGCAGAACGGGCGCCGGACCCTTGCGCGGGGCGCGGCACCGTCGCCCGGTGCCGCGCCCTCCCGCACGCCCAATGTGTCAGAAGCGCCTTCCGGCCGAAATCCGCCGGAAGGCCCGGCCCGGATGGCACGGGACGCCCGGACGGGCCGCCGCGACGGGGCCGGATGCAGATAGAAATTCGCGATGCCGCGGATTGAAACAAGCAATTTCACAATCCAAGGGTGAACCCGGATACTGGCAACACTTCATCAACACCCAAGCAAAGGAACCCGCAAGATGCCGATCATCAACACCCAAATCAAACCGTTCAAGGCAACCGCATACCACAACGGCGATTTCGTGCCCGTGACCGAAGAGAACTTCAAGGGCAAGTGGTCCGTCGTCGTGTTCTACCCGGCCGACTTCACGTTCGTCTGCCCGACCGAGCTGGGCGACCTCGCCGACCGCTACGCGGAATTCCAGAAGCTGGGTGTCGAAATCTACGGCGTGTCGACCGATACGCACTTCACGCACAAGGCCTGGCACGACACGTCGGACACGATCGGCAAGATCAAGTACCCGATGATCGGCGACCCGACGCTCACGCTGTCGCGCAACTTCGACGTGCTGATCGAGGAAGAAGGGATGGCGCTGCGCGGCACGTTCGTGATCAACCCGGAAGGCGAGATCAAGCTGTGCGAAATCCACGACAACGGCATCGGCCGCGACGCCGGCGAACTGCTGCGCAAGGTGCAGGCCGCGCAATACATCGCGGCGCACCCGGGTGAAGTGTGCCCGGCCAAGTGGACGCCGGGTGCGGAAACGCTGACCCCGTCGCTCGACCTGATCGGCAAGATCTAAGGGTCGCCCGGCGCCTCGCTCGAGGCGCCCAGCAAGCACCCAGCCGGGCCGCTGCCTCGCGCGGCGGCCCGCACCCTCCTCCGGCACGACGTGCCCGAGCAGCCAAATCAATACGGAATCCGAAACGCCATGCTCGACGCCAATCTCAAGAACCAACTGAAAGCGTACCTCGAAAAGATCACGCGCCCGATCGAACTCGTCGCGTCGCTCGACGACAGCGCGAAATCGCAGGAACTGCTTGCGCTGCTGAACGAGATTGCGTCGCTGACGTCGCGCGTGACCGTAACCGAACGCCGCGACGATGCCGAGCGCAAGCCGTCGTTCTCGATCGGCGAACCCGGCAAGCCGGCCGGCATCCGCTTCGCCGGCATCCCGATGGGCCATGAATTCACGTCGCTCGTGCTCGCGCTGCTGCAGACGGGCGGCCATCCGGTCAAGCTCGACGACGACGTGATCGAACAGATCCGCGCGCTCGACGGCGACTACGCGTTCGAGACGTATTTCTCGCTGTCTTGCCAGAACTGCCCGGAGGTCGTGCAGGCGCTGAACGTGATGTCGCTGATCAACCCGCGCATCCGCCACGTCGCGATCGACGGCGCGCTGTTCCAGAACGAAGTCGACGCGCGCCAGATCATGGCCGTGCCCACGATGTTCCTGAACGGCGAATCGTTCGGCCAGGGCCGCAGCAGCGTGAAGGAAATCCTCGCGAAGCTCGACACGGGCGCCGGCGAGCGCGCCGCGAAGTCGCTCGAGAACAAGCCGGTGTTCGACACGCTGATCGTCGGCGGCGGCCCGGCCGGTGCGGCCGCGGCAATCTACTCGGCGCGCAAGGGCATCGCGACGGGCGTCGTCGCCGAGCGTTTCGGCGGCCAGGTGCTCGACACGATGGCGATCGAGAACTTCGTGTCGGTGCAGGAAACCGAAGGACCGAAGTTCGCCGCGGCGCTCGAGCAGCACGTGAAGCAGTACGACGTCGACATCATGGACGTGCAGCGCGCCGACGCGCTGATTCCGGGCGACGTGCATCAGATCCGCCTGGCGAACGGCGCGGTGCTGAAGGCGAAGACGATCGTCCTCGCGACCGGCGCGCGCTGGCGCGAAATCAACGTGCCGGGCGAGCGCGAATACCGCAACCGCGGAGTCGCGTACTGCCCGCACTGCGACGGCCCGCTGTTCAAGGGCAAGCGCGTCGCGGTGGTCGGCGGCGGCAACTCGGGCGTCGAGGCCGCGATCGACCTGGCCGGCATCGTGAAAGCCGTCACGCTGATCGAATTCGGTGCGCAACTGCGCGCGGACGAAGTGCTGCAGCGCAAGCTGCGCAGCCTGCCGAACGTGACGATCGTCACGCAGGCGCAGACGACCGAGCTGACCGGCGACGGCAGCAAGCTGAACGGGCTCGTCTACAAGGATCTGCGTTCGGGCGAAACGAAGCGCGTCGATCTCGAAGGCGTGTTCGTGCAGATCGGCCTCGTGCCGAACACCGAATGGCTGAAGGGCACGGTCGAACTGTCGAAGCACGGCGAGATCGTCGTCGATGCGCGCGGTGCGACGTCGGTGCCGGGCGTGTTTGCCGCCGGCGACGTGACGACGGTGCCGTTCAAGCAGATCGTGATCGCGGTGGGCGAAGGCGCGAAGGCATCGCTCGGCGCGTTCGATCACCTGATCCGGCAGGACGCGACGCCGGCTACGGCCGACGCGCCGCAGGCCGAAGAAGCGATCGCCGCGTAACGCGCGACGCACCGCACAGGTTCGTCTCTCTTGGCCCCGCATGCCCTGGTCGGCGTGCGGGGCCCTTTTTCATCCGGTGCGGAGCAGCACGGCGCGCGCGCTGCGGCGCCCTGCTCACTGGGTCGCGCCGGGCCCGGCGTTCGCCGGTGCAGGCGCCTTGATATTGCTCGACTGCCTGACCAATTGGTCGGTCATCGCGGCAGCGACCGAATTCGCCCCCGCCGACGTGTGCTGCCGATCGCGGCTCGGCGTCGCCACGTATTGCGGCGCCGGCAACGACGGATCCAGCTTCGCCGATTCACGCACGAGCGCAGCGGTTTCCGGGGTTTCGGATTTCATGGCGGACGGTGCTGCCGCGTGTCGCTCGAGCCCGTCGCGTTTGCGCGCCGCGTGCTGCGGAGGCTGATACGCCGCCTGCTGGCTCGGCCGGGCTGCCTGCGCGGCCTGGGCCGGCGGCGCCGATTGCGTCGATTGCGCCGGCTGGGCCGATTGTGCTGCTTGTACCGGCGCTTGTACAGGTTGCGCGGGCTTGGCCTTCGGCGGGGTCGCATCCTCCGGCTCGACCGTCACGACGTGGACGGTCGGTGGCGGCGCACTCGGTTTCGCCGGTTTCGCCGGTGCGGCGATGACCGGCGCGACGGCGGCGGAGGCCGGTGCCGCATTCGTACGCGCAGCGGCCGCGGCAGGCGGCGCTACGGCCGCGGGTTGCGGCACCGCCTCGTCCACATGCGCGGACGGGACGGCGACGGGCGCGGGCGGCGCGATCGTGCCTTGTGCGGTGTGACCGTCGTTCGCCGCGGTCACCGCGGCGGCAGGTGCTGCGGCATCGCCGATGCCGGCTTCCGCGATCGCGCGGTGGTCCGCACGCAGCAGCATCACGTAGCCGCTGCCTGCCGCGGCAACCAGCAGACCGCCGGCGATCATCAATGTCTTACGGGTACGAGTCATGCTTGCTCACCGATCCAAATCGACGTGAACAAGCCATGATACGCGTGCGTTCGCGCATGATCCCGCACGAATACAATTGGTTGCATTGACGTCGACCCCAAGAACTCGGAGGCCATACGATGCTGCGCGCCCTATCGTCTGACGGTTCGGCACCGTCTGCCTTCCGCCATCAAATGCAGAAGATCGCGACCGCGATCCCGCCGAACAGCGCCCACTTGACGACGTAGTACACGGTGCGATTCCACGCCTTCAGCCGCTTGCCGGCGCGGCGAATCGCATACAGGTACTTGAATGCATGATTGAGCCCGCCCGTGCGGTCGCCCGTTTCGTTCGGCGACGCGGCCGCGCGCATCAGCAGTTGCCCGAACGCATCGTTGATGCGCTGCGCCCAACGATATTTCATCGGGCGGTCGATGTCGCAGAACAGGATCACGCGATCGTGCGCGGTGCGATTCTCGGCCCAGTGCAGATAGGTCTCGTCGAACATCACGGCCTCGCCGTCGCGCCACGCATACGACTCGCCGTCCACGACGATCCGGCACGCGTCGTCGTTCGGCGTGTCCAGCCCGAGGTGGTAGCGCAGCGAGCCCGCATATGGATCGCGATGCAGGCCGAGCTTGCCGCCCGGCGGCAACTGCGCGAACATCGCGGCCTTGATCGACGGAATCCGCGACAGGATCTCGACCGTGCGCGGACACAGCGCCTGCGCGGACGGATGCGGCGCGTCGTACCACTTCAGATAGAAGCGCTTCCAGCCGTTGCGAAAGAACGAATTGAAGCCGATGTCGTTGTACTCGCCCGACGCCTTGATCCGGCTGGCATCGCGCAACGCGAGCGCCTCGTCGCGGAAGGTCCGCCATTCGCGCTGCAGCACGGCGAGCTCCGGAAAGTGCCGCGTGTCGAGAAACGGCGTGGTCGGCACCGACGAGAACGCGTAGGAAAAGCAGTTCAGCGGTGCAGTGAAGGTCGAGTGATCGGATAGTTGCCTGAACAACCGGTGCCGAACCTTGCCGCGCCGGTGCGTATGGACGACACACGCAATGAACACGATCAACAGGACCCAGCGCATCGATATTTCCCCCGTAAATTGTTTTACGGAATTCTAGGTACGGGGAAAATTTCCTGCGCTGAAGCGCAGGCGGTGCGAGGTGCGTCGGCAAGACGCAAAGAGGATGCCGATCGAATCATGCCGGCACACCGAAAAGCCCGTGCCGACGGGCTTTTCGACGCAATCGGAATGCGCGCGCGGCATGCTGCAGACCCGCGCGCATGCGGCGATTATTCCGGAAACGGTAACTCAGTTTGTCCGTCAGCGCGCATACCGAACGTGTTGAGCGTCATCGCCACGAGCGCGTAATAGCCGAGCAGCGCGACGAGGTTCACCACGGTCTCGTGGCCGAATCGCGCCTGCGCGCGCGCGAACGTCGCGTCGCTCACGCGCCGCGTGTCGTACAGCTCGGTCGCGAACGCATGGATCAGCGCATCGTCGTCCGATTCGAATGCCGGCTCGACGCCACGGCGGATCGCTTCGGCCGTCGCGGCCGGCACGCCGGCATCGAGCGCGATCGGATGGTGGATGTGCCACTCGGCCTGCGAGCGCCAGCGCGCGGCCGTCACGAGAATCGCGAGTTCCGACAGCCGCAGCGGCAAACCCGTGCGATAGCGGCAGAACGCGCCGAGCCGCTGCGCGTGCTGCGCAAGCTCGGGGCTCGCGATCCAGCCGAGGAACGGCCCGTTCAGGTTGCCGCGCGGGCCGCTGAGAATGTCCGCGAGCACGGCCTTCTGCTCGTCGGTGGCCGATGCGGGATCGAAGGGAGGCAGTCTGTCTGTCATGGCGAGGATTCGGTGAGGTCGTGATTCACGCGCCCGCCGACGCGAGCGCCGCGTCGATCGCGCCGGACAGCCGCTCGACGATCGTGTCGATCTGCTGCGCGGTGCAGACGAACGGCGGTGCGACCAGGATGTGATCGCCGTGCACGCCGTCGATCGTGCCGCCCATCGGATACACCATCAGGCCGCGCTGCATCGCCTCGCGCTTGACCGCAGCATGCAGCTTCAGCGCGGGATCGAACGTCGCCTTGCTGTCGCGATCGCGCACGAGCTCGACGCCGACGAACAGCCCGCGGCCGCGCACGTCGCCGACATGCGGATGCGCACCGTACTGCTCGCGCAGCGACGCCCGCAGTTGCTCGCCGCGCGCCTTCACGTTGTCGAGCAGCTTCTCTTCGGCGATCACGCGCTGCACTTCGAGCGCGGCCGCACAGGCGGTTGCGTGGCCGAGATACGTGTGGCCGTGCTGGAAGAAGCCCGAGCCGTCGACGATCGTCCGGTAGATGCGATCGCTCACCAGTGTCGCGCCGATCGGCTGGTAACCCGCGCCGAGCCCTTTCGCGATCGTCAGCAGGTCGGGCGCGACTCCGTCTTCGTCGCATGCGAACAGGTAACCGGTACGCCCCATCCCCGACATGATTTCATCGAGAATCAGCAGCACGCCGTACTTGTCGCACACCGCGCGGATCTTCTTCAGGTAGGTACGCACCGGCGGCACCGCGCCGGCCGTCGCGCCGACCACCGTCTCCGCGACGAACGCCGCGACGTTTTCCGCGCCGAGTTCGACGATCTTCTGCTCCAGTTCGTCGGCCAGGCGCTGCGCATACGCTTCGTCGGTTTCTCCCGCCTGCTGGTCGCGATACGCATAACACGGGCTCACGTGGTGCGCTTCGATCAGCAGCGGCAGGAACGGCTCGCGCCGCCATGCGTTGCCGCCGATCGCGAGTGCGCCGAGCGTGTTGCCGTGATAGCTCTGGCGGCGTGCGATGAAATGGCGGCGTTGCGGCTCGCCCTTTTCGACGAAATACTGGCGCGCAAGCTTCAATGCGGCTTCGACCGCCTCCGATCCGCCCGACACGAAATACACGTGTTCGAGGCCGGCCGGCGCGGCCTCGACGAGCCGGTCGGCCAGCTCCTCGGCCACCTCGGTCGTGAAGAACGACGTATGCGCATACGGCAGTTGCTGCGCCTGCCGCTTGATCGCATCGATCACGCGCTGGTTGCTGTGCCCGAGGCACGACACGGCCGCGCCGCCGCATGCGTCGATATAGCGTTTGCCGGTCGAATCGATGATCTCGATGCCGTCGCCTGCGACGGCGACGGGCAAGGTGGCGCGCGGAGCGCGATGGAAAACGGTCGTCATGCGTTGCCTCATGGTCAGGACGCGCGGGGCGCGTGCGCGGACGGCACGATGCGCGTCGCGAAGCGCTGCGTGCCGTGTTGATGAACGGTGAAGTCGATCGCGGTGTCGCGAATCGCGAACACCGCGGTCGCCAGCGTGTTTTCGTCGTCGGGATCGGCCGGATCGTCGCGATAGATCGGCAGCCCTTCCGGTGCGCGATCGCCGAGCACGCGCAGCAGCGCAGCTTCGTCGATCGCATCGATGGCCGGCGTCAGCGCATCGACGCGCCGCTGGCGATCGCCGGACGATTGCGTGACGATCTGCGCTTCGGCCTCGCAGCCCGGATGCACGAGATGATTCGCGTGGCCGGTGAGTTGCGAAACGTCGACGACCGAACAGCGCGCGACGCTCGCCTCGATGCTCAAGAGCCGCGTATCGCCGGTCGCGCCGAGCGTGTGGTGAAAGCCGCTCGCGCGCGCATGGGTGCGCAGCACGTCGGCGGCTGCGTCGAGCGACGTCGCATCGAGCACCGCACGCGCGAGGATCATCCGCGGCACGCCGGCCGCCGGCGTGCGGATGCGCAGGTTGTTGATCGCCTGCGCGATGCCCGCGCGGTTCGCGGCGAACGTATGTCCGGGCAGCGAGCCCGGGTAATAGAAGCTGATGAAGCCCGGCTTGCCCTGCGGCTGCACGTCGACCAGCAGGCAACGCTCGCGCAGGTACGGATCGCCGTCCTCGTTGTGCGCGATCCAGCGCGTGCCGTGCGCGTCGCGCCCGGCGAGCGTCGTGCAGCCGTCCGGCGCGTTGTGGATCAGTTCGCCGCGGCAGTTCCACAGGAAGATGTCCTCCGCCGGCCAGCCGACGCCCGCCGCGATCCCGTCCAGTTCCGCGACGAGGTCGGGGTACGCGGCCAGCGCGGCCTGCCGCAGCGCGGCGACGAACGGATGGCCGCGCCAGCGGCGCACGGCCTGCCATGCGCTGCTCTGCTGCATGTACGCATCGAACACGGGGCGGGCAAGCTCGCCGAGACGCACGCCGATGTCGAACGGCGTGCCGGCGATGACGGGGGAAAGGGAAAGCGGCATGTCGGGCAATTCGGTTTCGTTCAGGACACGTGTTTCAGGAATTCCTTCAGGCGCGGTGTCGGCGGCCGGTCGATCAGGTCGACCGGATGGCCGTCCTCGGCGATGCCGCCCTGATCCATGAACAGGAGCCGCGTGCCAACCCGCTTCGCGAAGCCGATCTCGTGCGTGACGACGATCATCGTCATCCCTTCGGTGGCGAGATCCTGCATCACTTTCAGCACTTCGTGGCGCAATTCCGGATCGAGCGCGGAGGTGGGCTCGTCGAACAGCATCAGCCGCGGCCGGATCGCGAGCGCACGCGCGATCGCGACACGCTGCTGCTGGCCGCCCGACAGCTCCGACGGGTAATGATTCGCGCGCGATTCGAGGCCCACCTTGTCGAGCAGCGCCATCGCCTGGTCGCGCGCGTCGGCGCGCGACGCGCCGCGCACCTGGATCGGCCCGAACATCACGTTCTCGAGCGCGGTCATCTGCGGAAACAGGTTGAACTGCTGGAACACCATGCCGGCCTCGAGCCGGATGTTGCGAATCGTCGACGCGTTGCCGCGCACGCTCTGGCCGTCGACCAGCAGCTCGCCGCCGGTGATTTTCTCGAGCGCGTTGATACAGCGCAACATCGTCGACTTGCCCGAGCCCGACGGACCGATCACGACCACGACTTCGCCCGCGTCGATCTTCAGGTCGATATGCTTGAGCACCGGCACATGGCCGAAGCTCTTCGACACGTTCTGGAATTCGATCATGCTCATAGGATCCTCATGCGCTTTTCGACGAGCCGCAGCGTCAGCGTCATCGCGCCGGTCAGCATCAGGTAGATGATGGCCACCGCGGTCCAGATTTCGACGGCCTGGAAATTGCCGGCAATGATTTCCTGCCCCTTGCGCGTCAGTTCGCCGACGCCGATCACGATGAACAGCGACGTGTCCTTGAGGCTCACGATGCACTGGTTGCCGAGCGGCGGAATCAGCCGCCGGAACGCGAGCGGCCCGACCACCTTCAGCAGCACGCGCGGCATCGACAGGCCCATCGCGAGCCCCGCTTCCGTCAGCCCCTTCGGGATCGACAGCAGCGCGCCGCGCACCACTTCCGCGAGATACGCGCCGGAATTCACCGTGATCGCGATGATCGCGGCCGTCAGGCCGTCGATGCGGATATGCGCGAGCAGCGGCAGCGCGAAGTACAGGAACATCACCTGCACGACGATCGGCGTGCCGCGGATCAGTTCAATATAAACCTGTGCGAGCACGTTCATCGCCTTCGGTCCGTATGCGCGGAACATGCCCGCGATCATCCCGACGACGAACCCGCCCACCAGCCCGAAAAATGCGATGAACACCGTCAACCGGACCCCGTCCATCAGGTCCGGCAACGCCGCCCAGATCGCCGACCAATCGAAATTCACGTGTCGCTCCCCGTTCGATTCAAGACCGGCGCGGCCGCCCGGCCGCGCCCTGTTGCGCCGTCACGCTCACAGCTTCGGCGGCTCGGCGCCGAACCACTTCTTGTAGATCTGCGCGTAGCGGCCGTCGGACTTGATCTTCACGAGCGACGCGTTGACCTTCGGCACGAGCGGGCTGCCCTTCGGGAAGCCGATCCCGTACTTGTCTCCGCTCACCGGCTGGCCCGCGACCTTCACCTTGCCCTTGCCTTCGTTGTTCACGAAGAACAGCACGTTCGGCGTGTCGTGCATCGCCGCGTCGACGCGGCCGGCCTCGAGCGCGAGGTACGCCTGGTCGATGTTCGGGAACTGGCGGATCTCCTTCGGCTTCAGGTGCGCCTTGATCCAGTCGATCGTCGCGGTGCCCGTCTTCGCGGCGATCACCTTGCCGTTCAGGTCGTCGATCGACTTGATCGACGTGTTGTCGGCCTGCACCATCGCCGCGAGCCCGCTGTCGTAGTACGGCGCGGAGAAGTCGATCGCCTTCTTGCGCTCTTCCTTGATGGTCATCCCCGACAGCGCGACGTCGATGTTCTGCGTCTGCAGCGCCGGGATCAGGCCCGCGAAATCCATCGGCTGGATCGTGTATTTCCAGCCCTGGTCCTTCGCGATCTCCGCCCACAGGTCGAGATCGAAGCCGACGTACTTGTCGCCCTGCTTGAACTCGAACGGCATGAACGACGTATCGGTCCCGACGACGAGCGTCTTGGTGTCCGCGTGCGCGATGCTGGCGCCGAGCGCGGCGACCACCGCGACGGCTTTCAGGAAGGAACGACGACTCATGGCTTTTCTCCGCATGGTTGAGCGATGTAACCGGCCGGCTGGCCGGGGAACGACGACATCAAGCCGCACCGCAACATGCGATGTTGAATTAGACATTAGTGCAACAAGTGTTGTCAACACGGATACTACGACAACAAAAAAACGCGCAACAAGTAATTGCATCGAGACAAACCCGCGCGGGACGGGCGGGATTGGTCAGAGGAAAAGGCGGGGGAATGACGGCGGGAGCGCGCGGCGGGGCCTGGACTCGGGAATGGGGCGGGCGAGCGGTATTTGCCGGCAACCGCCGCCGCTCAACGAACGGAATGAATCGCGAGCGGCCACGCCGCCCGGCATGACTTCAACACGACATCCGTTACGCCGCCACCCCGCTCGCCTGATGCGAAACCAGCCGCGCATACGCACCCTGCCGCGCGATCAGCGCCGCATGCGTTCCCGCCTCGATGATCCTGCCGTGCTCGAGCACGAGGATCGTGTCCGCGTTGCGCACGGTCGACAGCCGGTGCGCGATGATGATCGACGTCCGCTGTGCCATCAGATCCTCCAGCGCCGCGCGGATCTGCTGCTCGCTGATCGTGTCGAGGTGGGACGTCGCTTCGTCGAGGATCAGCACCGGCGCATCCTTCAGGAACGCACGGGCGATCGCGACGCGCTGGCGCTGTCCGCCGGACAGCTGCACGCCGCGCTCGCCGACCCGCGTCGCGAGCCCGTCGGGCAACCGCGCGACGAATGCGCCCAGCGCCGCGTGGTCGATCGCGCGCCGGACGTCCTCGTCCGATGCATCGTGCGCCGCGAGCCGGATATTCGCTTCGAGCGTGTCGTTGAACAGATAGGTATCCTGCGCAACCAGCGCGATGTGCCGGCGCAAATTGTCGAGCCGCAGATCGCGCAGGTCGACGCCGCCGAGCGTCACGCGCCCGTGCTGCGGATCCCAGAAGCGCAGCAGCAGGCTCGCGACGGTCGACTTGCCGGCGCCCGATGCGCCCACCAGCGCGACCGTGCTGCCGGGCGGCACCTCGAAACTCACGCGATCGATCGCCGGCACGCCGCGGCCCGGGTACGTGAAGCCCGCGTCCTCGAACCGCACGGTCGCGTCGCCGGACAGCGCATGCGCGCCGTCGACGACCGTCACCGGCTCCTTCTCGAGCGCGCGCAAGCGCCGCGTCGATGCAATCGTGTCGGCCAGCTGTCGCGCGACCTGGCCGATCTCGGCCACCGGCATGAACGCGGCCACCGCGACCAGCACCAGCAGCGGCAACGCTTCATGCGCGAACCAGCCGCGCGCGCACAGCAGCGCACCGAGCGCCGCGACGGCCAGCCCGCCGAGCCCGCTCGCGACTTCGAGCGCGGCGCTCTGCGCCGACAGATCGTCGAGCAGCTTCGCGCGCTGCTGCCGGTACGCGTCGGCTTGCGCGACGAACGCGGCACGCCGGCGCGCGAGCGCCTGGAACGCGGTCAGTTCCGCGAGCCCCTGGATCGTTTCGGTCAGGTGCGCGCCGAGCAGGCCGAGCGCCTCGCGTGCGCCGGTGCCGAGCCGGTCGACGTCGCGCCGCGCCAGCACGGGCGCCAGCCCGGCCCACAGCAGGAACGGCAGCAACACCAGCGCGAGCGGCCATGCGACCGACGCGAGCAGCACCAGCACGCCGGCCGGCACCAGCACCGCGACGAACGCGGGCGCGAGCGTATGCGCATAGAAGTATTCGACGGTCTCGACGTCCTGCGTCGCGAGCGCGACCAGATCGCCGGAGCGGCGCCGCAGCAAACCGGCCGGCGCGAGCCGTTCGAGCGTCGCGAACAGCGCGATGCGCATCTCGGCGAGCAGCCGGTACGCGATGTCGTGCGCGAGCCACGATTCGAGCCAGTGCAGCACCGCCGCGACTGGCGCGACGACCAGCAGCGCCGCGACGAGCGCGCCGTTCGCGTGTCCGTCCGACACGCCGCCGACCACCCGCGCACCGATCACGCCGACGCCGATGAACGCGAGCACGCGGCCGATCCCGAACAGCACGGTCAACAGGACCTTGCCCTTCCACGGACCGACGAAGCGCAGCAGCGCGCGCAACGTTTCGGGCCAGCCGATCGTCGCCGCGTCGTCGTTCAGCGGCCTGACCTGCGGGCCCGATGCAGCACGCGCGCCCGCGCCGCCGGCCACCGCGGCCGTGCCGACGGCTTCGGCGGCGGCCTCCAGCTGCGGCCCCATCAGCTGGCGATACGGGCCGTCGCGCGCGATCAGTTCCGCGTGCGTGCCCGCGTCGACCACCCGCCCCTGGTCGAGCACCAGGATGCGATCGGCGCCGATCACGCTGGACAGCCGGTGCGCGAGCACGAGCGTCGTACGCCCGCGCGTGAGCCGGTCGAGCGCCTGCTGGATCAGCGCTTCGTTCTCCGCATCGACCGACGACAGCGCCTCGTCGAGCAGCAGGATCGGCGCATCGCGCAACAGCGCGCGCGCGATCGCGATCCGCTGGCGCTGGCCGCCCGACAGCATCAGCCCGCGTTCGCCGATGCGCGTCGCGTAGCCGTCGGGCAGCGCCGAGATGAAATCGTGCGCGTTGGCGGCTCGCGCGGCCGCGATCATGTCCGCGTCGCTCGCGTCGGGACGGCCGAGCCGCAGGTTGTCGGCGACGCTGCCGTCGAACAGCGTCGCGTCCTGCGCGACCACCGCGATCATCTCGCGCACCTGATCGGCGTCGAGCGTGCGCACGTCGTGCCCGCCGATGCGGATCGTGCCGCCCTGCGCATCGTGCTGGCGCAGCAGCAGGCGCACGATGGTCGACTTGCCCGCGCCGCTCGGGCCGACGATCGCGACCGTCTCGCCTTCGCGCACCGTGAAGTCCAGCGCCGCATGGGCATCCGCGCGACGCCCCGGATACGCGAAGCTGACGCCGTCGAACACGATCTCCGGCCGCAGGTGCGGCACGCGCGGCGCCGCGGCGGCCGGCGTGTCGCTGCCCGCATCGAGCAGCGCGTGAATCGCGTTCGCCGCCGACTGGCCGATCATCCCCTGGTGCAGCACGCCGCGCAGGTCGCGCAGCGGCCGGAAGATTTCGCTGCCGGCCATCAGCACGATCAGCAGCGCCTCGAGGCTCATGTCGCCGTGGCGCACGCGCCATGCGCCGACCGCGATCGCCGCCGCCGCGCCGAGGCCGGTGCCGAGATCGGTGAAGAGCCGCGTCAGCAGCCCGAGCGCGAGCACCCAGAACGTGCTGTCGGACAATGCGCGCGCCTTCGCCGCCAGCTTCGCGCCGAACGCGCCGCTCTGCCCGAACGCCTTCAGCGTCGGCAGGCCCTGCACCGCGTCGAGAAACTCCTCTCCGAACGCCTTGAACGCGGCCGAGCGGGCGAGCGCCGCGCGCCGGTCGGCGCGATGCACGAGTTGCGGCAGCGCGAGCGTGACGAGCGCCGCAACCAGCAGGATCGCGGCCGTCGGCACGTCCCACCATGCGAGCACCGCGAAGATCATCACCGGCGCGCACGCGGCGATCACGAGCTGCGGCAGGTAGACGCCGAAGAAGGTCTGCAGCTGCTCGACGCCGTCGACGACGGCCAGCATCACGCCGCCCGTGCGCTCGCCGCTGAACCATGCGGGGCCGAGCGCCGCGATCCGGTCGAACAGCCGCGCGCGCAGCGTGGACTGCACGCGCCCTGCGGTGTGCTGCGCGAGCACCGTGCGACGATGGTCGAGCCATGCGCGCAGCAGCACGCAGGCCGCGGTTGCAACGACGGTTTCGGCGATATCGCGCGCCGGCGCGCCGGCAAAGACGAGCGCGAGCACACGGCCGAGAAACACGAACCGGAGGATGCCGACACCCATCGCGAGCAGCCCGAGCGCGACCGCGGCGGCAACCCGCCAGCGCAATCCCGCCATCATCGCCCATAGTCGTCGGTCGAAATACATGAAGCCCTCCGGTCGGTTTTTTCGTTGCGGTTCGATTGACCGGACCAAGGCTACCCGCGCCCCCGACGCGCGGCAAAAGATGATTTTTCAACGGGTGTTGAGTCAACTACAATACCCCGCATGTCGCACCTCCCTCCCCTCAGCGCGCTGCGTGCTTTCGAGGCGGCCGTCCGCCTCGGCGGGTTCGCGCGCGCGGCGGCCGAGCTGAACGTGTCGACGAGCGCGATCAGTCACCAGATCCGCGCGCTCGAGGAATCGCTGGGTGCCCGCCTGCTCGAACGCAGCACGGGGCTCGGCGGCATCGGCCTCACGCAAGCGGGCGCCCGCCTGCTGCCGGCCGTCAGCGATGCGCTGTCGAAGCTGACCGACGCGTGCGCCGAAATTCGCGGCACCACCGCGCAACGGCTGACCGTGTCCGCCAACGCGCCGTTTTCGTCGATGTGGCTCGCACGCCGCCTCGCGGAATTCTCGTCGCTTCATCCCGACACGCCGCTGCATGCGGTCGTGGTCGACGACGAACCGGATTTCGCGCGCAGCGGCGTCGATCTCGCGATCGTGCACGTGCCCGCGCACCGGCTGCGCGCCGACGACGACATCCTGATGCGGGAGACCGTGTTTCCGGTGTGCAGCCCCGAGCTGTTCCCGTACGCATCCGGGTACGTGTGCCGCTCGCGGCTGCTGCAGGAGATGCACGAGGACAGCCCCGAGATCGACTGGCGCAACTGGGCCGTGCACTTCGGCCTGCCGGACGACTTCGAGACGAAGATCGTCCGTTACAGCAGTTTCAGCCAGGTGATCGGCGCGGCGGTGGGCGGTGCGGGCATCGCGCTCGGCCGTGTGCCGCTGATCGAGCCCGAACTGCGCAGCGGCCGCCTGGTGCCGCTGGTGCCGGGCCTCGAGCGCGATGCGTCGTGGCGCTTCGTGCTGCGCCGCAATCCGTCGGCACGGCACCGGCTGCTCGATCCGTTGATCGCGTTCCTGCGCCGCGAAGCCGATGCCCCGCCGCTCCAGCGCACGAAGATCGTTGCGCCCGCATCCAACGACAGTCACGCGCGCGATGCGGGCGGCGCGTAGCGCGCCCGCGCGCACAGCGGGCGCAGGCATCGCCGGTTCGCTACCGCGTCACGGCGTCGCGAAGAACAGCGCGACGACGCACGCCATCCCGCCGGCCCACACGAGCGAACGCAGCGACGCCCAGTTCAGCAGGTACATCAGCGCATAGACGACGCGAATCGCGACGAACCCCATCGCGAGTTGGTCGACGTGGTGCGCATTCGCGCCGTTGTGCCATGCGACGACCAATCCGGCCGTGAACAGCGCCAGCGCTTCCCACGCATTCTGGTGCGCGGCCTGCGCCCGCGCGCGCCAGCCTTCGAGCTTCGCGAGGTACTCGCGCGGCGTGTGGTTGTCGTAACCCTTGCGGGCCTTGGCCAGGAACGTCATCGGGAATGGCAACAGCGCCGCGATGAACAGGCACAGCTGGGACGTCGTCATCAAAGTCCCCTCCTTTATGATTACATTGATCAATGACATGGTCGCGCAGAGCTTAGCATTGCGTCGCGCTGTTCGCGCACCGGTTTTCTAGACGGGAGACTCGGCAAGGCAGGCTGGCGAAGGCCGTGTCGACATGGGTCCGGCACAAAAAATTCCACCAAATCGCCGACAAATACGTTAATTAAAACTGGTCGAACACCAATAAGATAGCGCCCAACACTGGCCGGGTGCGCAAACGCACCAGCCACTGACCCGCGCCGCCGCGCGCGCACCGAACGACTTTCGACCCGAGCCCGCCCATGCCCCGTCCCATCGTCGCCCATATCCGTCCCGACGCCGTCCGCCACAACCTCGACTTCATCCGCCGCACCGCCGCGCAATCGCGCGTATGGGCCGTGATCAAGGCCAACGCCTACGGTCACGGGATCGAGCGGATCTATCCGGGCCTCGCGGCCGCCGACGGCATCGCGCTGCTCGATCTCGACGAAGCCGTGCGCGTGCGGGAACTCGGCTGGGACAAGCCGGTGCTGCTGCTCGAAGGCATCTTCGAGCCGGCCGACGTCGAACTGGCCGATCGTTACCGGCTGACGGTGGCCGTGCATTGCGACGCGCAGCTCGACCTGCTGATCGCCGCGAAGCCTCGGCAACCGATCGACATCCAGCTGAAGATGAACTCCGGGATGAACCGGCTCGGCTACCGGCCCCACGCATTCCGTGCCGCGTGGGAGCGCGCGGCGGCCGCGCCGTCGATCGGCAAGATCACGCTGATGATGCATTTCGCAAACGCCGACGAAGGCGAAGTCGACTGGCAGCTCGAGCAGTTCGATGCGGCCACCGCCGGGATTCCGGGCGAGCGCTCGACATCGAATTCCGCGGCCGTGCTGTGGCATCCGCGCGCGCATCGCGACTGGGTCCGGCCGGGCACGATCCTGTATGGCGCGTCGCCGACCGGCGCGTCACGGCACATCGCCGACACGCCGCTGATGGCCGCGATGACGCTGACCAGCAAGATCATCGGCGTGCAGACGCTCGCGCCGGAAGAAACGGTCGGCTACGGCCGCCGCTTCACCGCCGACCAGCCGATGCGGATCGGCGTCGTCGCGTGCGGCTACGCGGACGGCTATCCGCGCCACGCGCCGACCGGCACGCCGATCGCGGTGGACGGCGTGATGACGCGCGTCGTCGGCCGCGTGTCGATGGACATGCTGACCGTCGACCTGACGCCGTGCCCGGATGCCGGCATCGGCTCGAGCGTCGAGCTGTGGGGCGATCAGGTGAAGGTCGACGACGTCGCGGAAGCCAGCGGCACGATCGGCTACGAGCTGATGTGCGCGCTCGCGCGCCGCGTGCCGGTCGTGGTCGTGCCGTCCGGCGCGTCGACGGTGCAGCCGGCGCCGCGCACGGGCAGCTACGGGCGATAACCGGGGCGCGGATGCGGCGGCACGCTCGCGGGTCGCTGCGCATCCGGACGCTCGGAATCCGCTTGCGGGCCGCGTCGGGCGGTCCGCTTGTTTTGTGCGGTCTGCTTTTGCCGCATGTACCGACGGCGAAGCACAGGCGGGACGCAGCGCGCAACCGGTCCACGGGCGCCACACACTACGAACTACGAACTACTCACGCCACGTCGGCTTGCGCTTCTCGAGGAACGCATCGATCCCCTCGCCGGCGTCCTCTTCCATCATGTTGCGCGCCATCACGTCGCCCGCAAAAGCGTATGCGTCGTCCAGCGGCAGTTCTCGCTGCCGGTAGAACATCTGCTTGCCGTAGCGCACCGCCGCCGGGCTCTTCGCGACGATCTCCGCGACCTTGCGCGCGACGGCCGCGTCGAGCGCATCCTCGGGCACGGCCTCGTTGACGAGCCCCCACGCGGCGGCCGTCGCCGCATCGATGAAACGCCCGGTGACGAGCATGTCGAACGCGCGCTTCGCCGACACGTTGCGGCTCAACGCAACGGCGGGCGTCGAACAGAACAGCCCGACATTGATGCCCGACACCGCGAAGCGCGCGGTGTCGGCCGCCACGGCGAGGTCGCACGCGGCGACGAGCTGGCAGCCGGCCGCCGTCGCGATGCCCTGCACGCGCGCGATGACCGGCACCGGCAGCGCGCGCATCGCGAGCATCACGCGGCTGCATTGCGCGAACAGCGTGCGGTAATAATCGAGTTCGGGCTTGCCGCGCATCTGCCGCAGGTCGTGGCCCGCGCAGAACGCCCTGCCCTGCGCGGCGAGCACGACACAGCGCACGTGCGGATCGGCGGCCAGCGAATCGAACGCGTCCTGCAGGCTCGCCAGCATCGCCTCCGACAGCGCGTTGAACTGTTGCGGCCGGTTCAGCCGCAGCGTGACGACGCCGTCGTGGGCCTCGCGCAGCAGGATCGGCTCGGCTGTCTCGTGAATGGGTTCCATGATGCTCCGCTCGATGGGGTTCGATCGGACGCGAACCGGCGGCACGGGCAACACGCGTCCGGATTCGCGATCGACATGATCACGAATCGTCCTCCAGTTTGCGCGAGACGTCCAGCGAAGCGGACGGACCGCCGGCGCAGCAGACGTTCGCGGGAATCGGGCTGCGCGCCACTCGCGTGCGTGGTCAGGGCCGCGTGCAGGAGCGCACATCGCGAATTTCGCCCGTCGCGCCGTCCTGAATGCGGATCACACGGCCTTGCGCGTACTCGGCATGCTCGCCTGCGAACACCCCGTTGCAACCGGCGACGCAGCGGTCGCGCGTCCCGAACCGCAACGTTGAACGCTCAAGCGGTATCGAGCCCGCTCCCCCCGAATATCGGCTCAGCCCGCGAGCTTCTTCAGCGCGTCGAGCACCGCATCGCCCTTGAACGGCTTCACGATCCAGCCCTTCACGCCGGCGGCCTTGCCGCGCTCCTTCATCGCCGGGCTGCTTTCGGTCGTCAGCATCACCACGTTGACCGACGTGTTCGCCAGCTCGCCGCGGATCTTCTCGACCATCGTCAGGCCATCCATGTTCGGCATGTTCACGTCGCTGATCACGAGACGCACGCCGGGTGTCGCCTTGAGCTTCGCGAGCCCGTCCTTGCCGTCCACCGCCGTCGCGACGTCGAGCCCGTGATTGCGCAGGAAACCCGCGACTTCGTCGCGCACCGTGCCCGAATCGTCGACCACCAGAATCTTTGCCATGCCGTCTTCCCCTTTCGTCGTTGCCGACTTCAACATTCAAAACAGTTCGAGTTCGCCCGCTTCCACCATCGGCCCCACGTCCTGCACGGATTCGCGGAAATCCTCCGGCGACCAGCTCAGGCTGAACACGAAACGCTGGTCGAGCCGCACCGACCGCCCCGATGCGGGGTCGGTCATCCGGTACTTGAAACAGAGCTGCGGACAGTCGCCGCCGAACGAAATGAACTTCTGCTTGTGATTGACGACGAGCGGTACCTGCACCGGATGGCGCGCAAGGGCCTCCGCGTCGCCGAGATAGCGGTTCTTGAACGCGCCCCACACGAGGTTGGTCAGCTCGCCGAGCACGCTGTTCACGTCGCGGAAATCGGGTGCGCGGCCGTCGTCGCGCGTGCCGCCGATCATGTCGAGCAGCGGCTGCTCGCTCGTCTGCAGCAGCATGTAGCCGCGGCACCATGCGCTTTCCAGCGCGATCAGGCTGAACACCTCGCCGAAGATGATCTGGTCGCGCACGATGCACGGCGTGTCGCGCTCGATCGTCATGCCGGGGAACAGGCTGTCGAGCCGCGCCTCGGTGATCTCCGCAATGCCGCGCACCAGTGCGTTCGGGTAGTCGCGGCCGAACAGGTATTCGTCGATCGCGCGCTTGAGCGGCGTCAGGTCGTCGGCGACGTAGGCCGCGCACGCGACGCGTGCGAGCGCATCGGGCAGCCCGTCGCGCGACGCGTCCCCTGCATTCGACATGCGGCGCAGGATGATCGGCAGCTCGGGTCGCAGCGCATCGATCTGCGTCGCGACGATCGCGCTTTCGTCCGGCGAGCCGCCGTAGTCCTCGGCGAGCAGGATCGCGCCGAGATCGATGTTCGAGCGCAGCACCTTCAGCAGCCGGTTGCGCCGCACGGTCAGGCCGACCAGGTTGTGCTCGTCGCAGAAGCGCTTGAGCGTCGCCGCATGCGCGCGGCTGTCGTCGAGCACGAGCACCTTGCTGACGGGTTGATCTACGGTCATGTCGCGGAGTCCTCGCAATCGGTCAAAACAGTTCGAGCTCGCCGCCCGTGTCCACGCTCGCCGCTTCCGACACGTGGAAATCGACCGGCGCGTTCGCGCACACGCACAGCGTCGCGCCGATCCGCACGTCGCCGTCGAGCGTCACGTCGTACGCGGCCACGTGGCCGGGATTCAGCGCCTGCAGGTAGTCGATGCTCGCGCCGCTCAGCAGGTAAGGCGTCGACATCCCGAGATCGGGGAACGGCACGGTCAGCGCCTGGTTGATCGCGCCGCAGCACAGGTTCGCGACTTCCATGACCGCTTCGGGCAGCGGCCGCTGCGCGCTCGCGCCGGGCGCCGCCGCAGCGAAATGGCGGCGCGTCGGTTCGTCGTCGCGAAAACGCAGCGCGAGCAGCAGCCGGAAATGCAGCGCCGAGATCGTCAGCACTGCGACGTGTTCCGCGATCTTCGGCATCGCGCGCGACTTCGTGCGGGATGGGTCATGTGACGCACCATGTGCGTCGTCGTCAGCCGGCCGGATCTCGCATGCGCCGCCGGACGCGAGCCGCGTGCGCGCCGCATCGAAGAAGATCCGCTCGAAACCGGCGCGGGCCTGCGCGCTGATCACGCCGCCGCTCCTTCGAGCCGCGCATGCAGCTGCCCCGCCAGCGTCTCGACCGTCGCGAGCGCGGCCGTGATCATCTTGCCGCCGGCCTGGATGTCCTGGAACGTCGCGGCCGTCACGAGATCGTTGCGGTTCAGGCTGTCGCGATAGCTGTTCGACAGTTGCTGCGAGCGCGCGGCAAGCCCGCGCACCTCGCTCGCGACGATCGAGAAGCCGCGTCCCGCGGCACCCGCGCGCGCGGCCTCGATCGATGCGTTCAGCGAGACGATCGACACGTGCGCGACGATCGCCGACAGCTCCTGGTTCTTCGTGCGCATGTCCTGGTTCTGCGTGGTCAGCGAGATCATCTGCTCGTGCCAGCGCTCGAACGTGCCGGCCAGCCCGCGCAGGCGCGCGGCTTCGTCGGCGAGCTTCGCCGCGTGCTGCGACAGCGCGGCGCGCTCGGCCGCGAGCGCCTGCAGCGCGTCGCGCTGCTCGCCGGTGCCGGCCGCCTCGCGCGCCCGCGTTTCCTCGAGTTCCGTTTCGCGGCGCGTCCATGCCTGTGCGGCTTCCGCATGTGCGGCCGCGGCTTCGTCGGCCCGCGCATCGGCCGCGCCGAGCGCGGCGCGCAACGCGTCCGCTTCGCGCGTCAGCGCGGCAACGAGCCGCGCGCGTGCGATGCGCCACGCGAACGCGGCGATCGCCGCGACCACGAGGCCGCCCGCCAGCGCGGCACCGATCGGGATCATCCACGCTTGCACGATCACTCCGTTGCGTCGACGTTCACGGCGTGCGCCGGCTGCCCGGCTTCGCGCGCCGCAGCGTTGGCCACGCCGTTGACCGCACCGTCCGCCGCGAAACGCGCCGGCAGCGACACGATCGTCTCGAACGCGCGATACGACGCGCCGACGCGATCGTCGGTAAAGCGCAGCGCGATATCGCCGCCGTCGCGCTTCAGGAAGTTGCGCACCGCGTCCATCCCGACGCCGCGCCCCGATACCTCGGTCACCGCGCGCGCGGTCGAGAAGCCCGGGCGGAAGATCAGTTCGGCCACGGCGTCGTCGGTCAACCCGGCTTCGTTGCCGGCGTCGATCCAGCCACGCTCGCGCGCGATCCCGCGAATCCGGTCGAGCGCGAGGCCACGGCCGTCGTCGGCGAGCACGAAGCGCAGTGCATCGCCGTCGACGTCGACCGCGATGTCGATCTTGCCGGCCGGCGCCTTCCCGGCCGCGCGACGCTCGTCCGACGTTTCGATGCCGTGGTCGATCGCGTTGCGCAGCAGGTGCATGAACACGTTCGCAAGCGTCGCGCCGATCTCGCTGCGCACGCGATGGCCGTTGCTGTCGATATGCACGACCGGCGCCGGCTTGCCGAGTTCGGCCGCGAGCGACGGCAGCGATTCGATCACGCCGCCCAGCGCATCGCCGATGCCCTGCGTGCCGAACTGGCTCAACAGGCGGCGCACCGAATCGCGCGCCGCGTGCCAGTCGCCCGCGTTCGCCGGATCGGCGCCGTCGAGCATGCGCAGGCTCTCGCTGATGTGCGCGCGCTCGACCATCAGGTAGTCGGCGCCGCCATGCTGCGCCACCTCGCCGTGGCGGCCGAGCGTGACCGCGTTGATCGTCGCGTAGCGGTCGACCGCCTCACGCACGCGGGCGAGGTCGTCCATCAGCGCATCGCGGTTCCACTCGGGGCCGCCGTCGGCGCGGCGCAGCGATTCGTACGCCTGCTCCGCTTCGTGCACGATGTTGGTCAGGTGCTGCAGGCTGTACGTGCGCGCATTGCCCTTGATCGTGTGCATGTTGCGAAACAGCGCCGCGACGATCGAGTGATCCGCGCGTTCGTGCTGGCGGATCATCCGCTCGTTCTCGCTGAGGAAACCCTTCGCGCTGTGCACGAAGTCGTGGAACTTGTCCTGGCTGATCGACAGGATCTCGCCGATCATCTCGAGGCGGCGCTGCTGCTCGCCGGCCTGCGCGGTCAGCTCGCGGATCTCCGTCACGTCGCGCACGCACAGCATCAGCCGCACGACCGTGTCGGTCTCGTCGGTGATCGCCGACCAGCTCAGGTCGAGCCATTTCTCGCGGCCGTCCGGCATCCGCTTCGCGACTTCGTTGACGAGCAGGTGCTCGTTGAACGCGAAGTTCATGCTGTCCTCGCCGAGGCACGCATGCACGGCCGCGTCGACCTGCGAGCGCGCGTCGGAACCGATGCCCGAATCGTCGAACACGAGTGCCATCAGGTCGCGGCCGGCGATGTCGTTCGTTTCGAAGATGGTTTCGAGGTAAGCCGAATACTCCGCATGCACGACCCCGCCTTCGACGACGGTCAGGATCCCCTGCTGCATGTTCTGCAGCATCGCCTGGATGTCGGCCGTCTTCTGCTTCAGTTGCGCGGCATTCTCCTGGATCTTCTCGATCATCCCGTTGAACGCGACAATCGAATGGCCGATCTCGTCCATCCGGCCCACCGGCACGCGGCGCGTGAAGTCCTGGCTCGTCGCAATCTCGCTCATCGCCGTCTGCATCCCGATCAGCGGACGCGTGATCTGGCGATACAGCACGAAGCCGAGCGCGGTCAGCAGCACGACCACCGTGCCCGCCACCCCCGCGATCGCGGTGGCCGTCGTCGCGAGCATGCCGTTCAGCGCACGGATCGCGTCGTCCTTCTGGCGGTTCTTCTCGACGCGCAGCGTGTCGACGATGCTTTCCAGTTCGTCGCGATACTGCGCGACGTTCGCGAACAGGTACGCCTGCGCCATCTCGGGCTTGCCGTCCGTCTTCATCTTCACGGTGTCGTCGATCGCGGCGAAGTAGTTCGCGGCGCTGTCCTTCGCCTGCGCGACGAGGCCTTCCTGCGCGCGGCCGACCGCCGATTTCGCCTGGGCGTCGAGCGCGGCGCGCAGCGCACCCTGCTTCGCCTTCAGTTCGTCGCGCGCCTGCGCGGCGGTGTTCGCGTCGGGCGCGTACACCAGCGTCATCGTCGCGATCTGGATGTTCTTCACGTCGGCGACGAGATCCGCCGACGCGAGCGCGCTCGGCACGATTCCCTGGGTAACCTGACGCACCTCGGACGCGCTCTTGCGCGTCTGGTACACGGCGTACACGCCGATCGCGGACAACGCGAAAAACGTCAGGACGACTAGCAGCGTAATGCGATGACGGATGGTCATGAGTACAGCTCCCCGCAGCGATCCGGCTTCGATCGCGCTCTGGCCTATTGAAAGAATGTGAGCGGCGAATTATCGGGGATGGTGTATGACCGTCCGATGACTGAAAATCAATCGGCCGTTGAGGAAATCGCAATGATTAATTGCGACGGGAAAATCCTAAAGTTTTCCGCGAATGAGCCGTTAACCTTCGGCGCATCTAGGCTCTGGCCGCTTGCCGGGCAGCGCGGAATAATCGCATCCGGAAATTTATTCTTCGATTCTCGATTCGGCAATTCAATCCGGTCGAATACCGGTGAAACGTTTGCGCATTATCCGTGAATCGAATCGCTCGCGCAGTCATCTACGCGCGATAACGGAGATCATGCGCGGGCCGGGTCGGCCGGCCGCGTCATTGCCGCTCACGGATCGAGCGCACCGCCCGACCAGCCTGCCGACGGCCGCGACCCGGTCAGCTTCAACGCGACGTCGCCCTGCGCGACCAGCCGCTCGCGATTGCGCGTGACGATGCGCCCGGCTTGCGGCGCCACCAGCACGTGCGCGCTGCCGGGCACGCCCGGCTGCGCGACGATCCGCGCGATGCGCTCGCCGGCATCGACCGTCGCGCCGAGTTCGCGTTCGTACACGAGCACGCCCGACACCGGTGCGAGCACGGTTTCCATGTGCGCGATCGGCACGGCGTCGCCATGCCAGTCGCGCGCGCCGGCCGGTTCCGCGATCACGCCGCGGCCGCGCAGGAACGCAAGGACGCCGTCGGCATCGCGTTCGGCGAGCGTGTCGGACACGTCGGATTGGCCGCGCAATTCGATCGTCGCGACGAGTCGCTCGCGCAAACCGCCGTTGCGCGCCCAGTGCGCGGCGATCGCGCCTTCGAACGCGCCGTCGTCGTCCTCGTCCCACAGGATCGCGACGTCCACGCCGAGCGCGGCCGCGAGATCGCGGCCGGCCGGCCACAGATCGCGATGCAGGTATACGTACGGCAGCGCCTCGGAATCGGTGTGCAGATCGAGCACGATGTCGGCGTCGCACGCGGCGTCGAACACCGTGCGCTGCCACGCGGCGAACGTCGTCGCGGGCCGGCGCGCCGCAGCCGATTCGTGGAAATGCCGGTTGAAATTGCGGTGCGTCGCGTCGTGGAAGCGGCCGAGCAGCCGCCCTTGCCGGAACTGCGCGAGCCCGAGCGGATTCGCCTGCGGCACGACCGTCACCGTGCCACGCAGCACGCCGCGATCGTGGGCCGCGCAAAGTTGCGGCAGCAACCGGTGCAGCACGAGCATGCCGGCGATCTCGTCCGCATGCACGCCGGCCTGCAGGTGTACGCGCGGCCCGTCGCCGCCCGACAGCCGCCACGCGCGGATCGCGAGCGGCTGGCCGCCGTCGCCCGGCACCTGCCACGTCAGCGTTTCGATCATCGTCGCTCCTCCTTCCGGTTCCGGATATGCATCACGACGCCGCGCGCGCGTTCTCGCCGAGGCTCGCGATGAATGCCGCGATGCGCTCGCACGCGTCGGCGAGCTTCGCATCGTCGACGACGAAGCCGAAGCGCACGAAACCCGACGCCGTCTCGCCGAACGCGCTCGCATCGAGCAGCGCGACCTGCTTCGCGCGGAACAGCCCCCACGTGAAAGCGTGCGCATCCAGCCCCGTGCCGCGCACGTCGACCATCATGAACATCCCGGCTTCCGGCAGCAGGCAGCGCAGCCCCGGCACGTCGCGCAGGCGCGCGTACGCGAGGTCGCGGCGGCGCCGATACAGCTCGCGCATGTCGGCGACGATCGCGGCCTTGTTGTCGAGCGCGGTGACGGCCGCCTGCTGGACGAAGCCGGGCAGCCCGTACAACATGCACAGCGCGAGCCGTTCCGCATGCTCGATCAGCTCGGTCGGGCCGATCGCCCAGCCGACCCGCCAGCCCGGCATCGCATGCGATTTCGACAGGCTGCCGATCGTCACCGTGCGCTCGGCCATCCCCGGCAGCGACGCGATGCTGACCATGTCGCGCTCGAACGTCAGCTCCGCGTAGACCTCGTCGGACACGACCCACAGGTCGCGCTCGCATGCGAGCCGCGCGATCCGTTCGAGATCGGCGCGCGGCATCACGACGCCGGTCGGATTGCACGGCGTCGCGAAGAAGATCGCTTTCGTGCGCGGCGTCACGGCCGCTGCGAGCGCGTCGACGTCGAGATGAAAGCCGCGAGCCGCATCGACCGGCACCGGCACGAGCGTCGCGCCCGACGCGCGTACGCTGGCTTCGTACGTGAGGTACATCGGCTCCGGCACGAGCACCTCGTCGCCGGCCTCGCACAGGCACAGCGCCATCGCGAACAGCGCGTTCTGCGCGCCGGCCGTCACGATCACGTGCTCGGCGCCGACCGCCTGCCCGCACGCCTTCGCATGCTCGCGCGCGATCGCCGCGCGCAGCTCGGCACGCCCGCGCACTTCGCTGTAGTGCGTATCGCCGCCGCGCAGCGCGGTCACCGCGCGTTCGACGATCACGTCGGGAGTCGGGAAATCCGGATCGCCGACGCTCAGCACGATCGCCGGCTCGCCCGCCGCGACGGCAGCCTGCGCCGCGTAATGAATGTCCCAGGCGGTCGTGCGCTTGCCCTGCAGGCGCGCGACCAGCTTCGAATAGTTCATGTGTTCTCCGTCGCGCGGCGCCCGCCCGGCCGCCGCGCCATCAAGGGTTCGTTCAACGCGGCATGCGCACCGGCACACGCCGCTCGAGCCGGCCGAACGCGCGCTCGATCGCGAACGCGAGCACGACGTAGATCACCGCGATCGCCAGCAGCGGCTCGTAGGTCCGCAACGTCTGCGCGCGGATGTAGTTCGCGGCGCCGAGCACGTCCATCACCGCGACCGTCGACGCGAGCGCGGTCGATTTCAGCAGCATCACCGTTTCGCCCGCGAGCGTCGGCAGCAGGATCTGGATCGCGCGCGGCAGCCACACGCGCCACGCGATCATCGACGGGCGCATCCCCATCGCGCGCGCGGCCTCGATCTCGCCCTTCGGCACACCGCGCAGCCCGGCGCGCAGCACTTCGCCGACGTACGCGCCGACGCTGATCACCAGCGCGAACGCGACATACCAGAAGCCGTCGCGCAGGAACGGCCACAGCACGCTGTCGCGCAGCGCGGGCCAGCCGGCGAACAGCGAGCCGACGCCATAGTAGATCAGGTAGATCTGCACGAGCAGCGGCGTGCCGCGGATCACTTCGGTGAACGCCTTGCTGACGCGCGCGACGATCGCATTGCCCGACAGCCGCGCGAACGCGACGGCGATCGCGAGCCCGAAGCCGAACACGGCCGACACGACGAGCAGCTTGACGGTGGTCAGCACGCCGAGCAGCAGCAGCGACCCGTAGGAAGACAGTACGCTCAGATCCATGACATTGATCCGGTTCGGTCGAAAGATGCGTGGAAAGGCGGGACGTGGGTCACGGCGCGGGTCACGATGCGGGCATCCAGCGGCCGAAGCGCCGCTCGATCTCGCGGAACAGCATGCCCGACAGCGACGTGATCGCGAAATACACGGCCGCGACCATCAGGTAGTAGTGCAGGTACTCGCGCGTCGAACCGGCCGCCTGCTTCGCGGTGTAGAGCAGCTCGCTGTAGCCGACCACGCTGATCAGCGCGCTGTCCTTCACGAGGATCAGCCACAGGTTCGTGAAGCCGGCCAGTGCATACGGCGCCATCGCGGGCAGCGTCACGCGGCGGAACACGAGCGCGGGCGGTGCGCCGAACGCGCGCGCGGCTTCGATCTGCCCGTACGGGATCGCGAGGATCGCACCGCGGATGATCTCGGCCGCATACGCGCCCTGCACGATGCCGAGCACGATCACCGCGGCCGCGAAGCCGTTGACCGCGACCGGCCCGACGCCGATCGCCGTCATCAGCAGGTTGATCGCGTCGGTGCCCGCGTAGTAGAGCAGCAGGATCAGCAGCAGCTCGGGCACCGCGCGGCACAGCGTCGTGTAGCCCTGCGCGAGCTGCTCGAACGCGCGCACGCCGGACAGCTTCGCGACCGCGCCCAGGAGCCCGAGCACGATGCCGACGACGAACGCGCCGAGCGAAATCTCGAGCGTCACGCCCGCGCCCTGCAGCAGCGCGACGCCCCAGCCGTCCGGGTCCATGCCCAGGTAGCTCACCCATCCCCAACCGTCCATGCCGCCTCCTCGTCCGTGCGTGGCGCCCGTCGGCGCGAAATCGTGCGATCAGTGCGGCCAGAGGTCGATCGGGAAATACTTCTTCGCGATCTGCGCGTACTTGCCCGACGCATGCAGCTGCTCGAGCGCCTGGTCCATCTGCTGCTTGAGCGGCGCATCGGCCTTGCGCATCCCCGCGCCGACGCCGTAGCCGAAGATCGCCGGATCCATCTTCACGCTGCCGGGGCCTTTCAGCTCGAACGTCGCACCGTCCTTCGACTTCAGGAAATCGAGAATGCCGAGCTGGTCGAGATACATCGTGTCGATGCGGCCCGCGACGAGGTCCGAGTTGCAATCGTCCTGCGTGTTGTAGAGCCGCACCGTCGCCGTCTTGCCGTACGCCATCTTGATGAACTCGGCGTTCGCGGTCGAACCCTGCACGCCGATCACCTTGCCCTTCAGGCCGTCCGGCGTCAGCGTGAGCTTCTGGTTCTTCGCGCCGACGAAGGTGCCCGGCGTCTCGTAGTACGGCCGCGAGAACGCGATCACCTTCTGGCGCTCCGGCGTGATCGACATCGAGTTGAAGATCACGTCGATCTTGTCGCTGAGCAGCGCCGGGATGATGCCGTCCCACGCGACTTCCTTGATCTCGCACTTCGCCTTCATCTGCTCGCACACCGCGCGGATCAGGTCGGCCTCGAAGCCGCTCCACTGCCCGGTCGGGCTCTTCATCAGGAACGGCGGATACGGCTCGGCGGCGACGCCGAAGCGCAGCACGCCCGACGACGCATGCGCGGAACCGAACGGCGCAAGCGCCGCGAGAACGAGACTCAACAGGCACAGCAGACTGCGAACGACACGCTTCATGGTCGGACTCCTGGCTGGAAAGATACGAAATCGGTACGGCCGGCCGCGCAGGCAGGCACGCGCGGGCCGTGCCATCGGTTCAGTGACGTTGCCGGTGCGCGTTGACGAACTGGCGGCAGCGTTCGCTCTGCGGCGCATCGAAGATCTCGGCCGGCGTGCCGCTCTCCTCGACGCGTCCCTCGTGCAGGAACAGCACCTTGTTCGACACGTCGCGCGCGAATGCCATCTCGTGCGTGACGAGGATCATCGTGCGGCCTTCGCACGCGAGATCGCGGATCACCTTCAGCACTTCGCCGACGCGTTCGGGATCGAGCGCGGAAGTCGGCTCGTCGAACAGCATCACTTTCGGCCGCATCGCGAGCGCGCGCGCGATCGCGACACGCTGCTGCTGGCCGCCGGACAGGAACGCCGGATAGACGTTGCGCTTGTCGGCGAGGCCGACGCGTTCGAGCAGCTGCTCGGCGCGCGCGAGCGCTTCGGCGCGCGGTTCGCGCAGCACGTGCACGGGCATCTCGATCACGTTCTCGAGCACCGTGCGGTGCGCCCACAGATTGAAGCTCTGGAACACCATGCCGAGCCGCGTGCGAATGCGTTCGACCTGGCGCGGATCGGTCGGCACGGTGCGGCCCTTGCGATCGAGCTTCAGCCCGATCTCCTCGCCGTCGACGACGATGCGCCCGCGGGTCGGCGTCTCGAGCAGGTTGATGCAGCGAAGCAGCGTGCTCTTGCCCGAGCCGCTCGCGCCGATCAGCGAGATCACTTCGCCTTCGCGCGCGCTCAGCGACACGCCCTTCAACACCTCCAGCTCGCCGAACCGCTTGTGCAGGTCCGTCACCTGCACGCGCTCCTCGACCGCCGTCTTCACGCTCTCCACCCGCGCCAACATGCTGTCTCCTGTGTCGAATTCTCACGCCCGTCCCGCGCGGGATCGCGGCGTCTTGTTGAATGGCCGACCAACCTCATGCGGAGTCGAGTATAGGCCCTGTTGAACAAGGGTTCAACAGATTTCAATAATCCGGAAGCAAGGGTTTTCGCGGGTTCCATCGCTGTAATTGAACAAGCGTCCGACACTCCCCTATAATCGGTGCCATGACGATTCCGTAAGGTCACCCCGTGAAAAAGACTTCTGGCAGCGCACCGGTTCAGACCCGCAGCCGCGGCATCCGAGAAACGCCCGCGGTGCGGCAGCAATCGATCATCGACGCGACGATGCGCTGCATCGCGCGCTACAGCTATTCGGAAACCACGATCGACCGCATCTGCGCGGAAGCGAAGGTGTCGCGCGGGCTGATCAACCATCACTTCCAGTCGAAAGACGAGCTGATGGCGCAGACCTACAAGCGGCTCGCGGCCGACCTGCTCGACGTGTCGCGCGCGGCCGCCGCGAACGCGACGGGCCCCGAGGACAAGCTCGACGCGATCATCAAGGTGTGTTTCGCCGCGCCGGTGTTCGCGCCGAAGAACGTGAAGGTCTGGCTCGGCTTCTGGAGCGTCGCGCACAGCGATCCGGTGATCCGCAAGGCGCACAAGGAACTGTATGCCGGCTACCGCCAGGCGTTGAAGAAGCTGTTCGACCAGATCGCGGAAGTGCGCAGCGGCACCGTCGACAGCGAACTCGCCGCGCTGACGCTGACGGCGGTGATCGACGGCTTTTGGCTCGAACTCGCGCGCGACCCGACGTCGTTCACCGCGGAAGACGCGCTGACGAGCTGCCTGCGCGTCGTCGATTCGTTCCTGCCGCCGTCGAAGACGGCGCGCAAGCGCGCGTAACGCACACAACGCGCCGCAACCGGCACGACGGCCTCGCATCGCGAGGCCGTTCGCATTTTCAGGCCGCGCGAATCTCGATCAGGTACGGCGCGTCGTGCGCGGCCGCTTCGCCGAGCGCACCGGCCAGCGACGCACCCTCTTCGACGCGCTGCGCGCCCCATCCATACGCGCGCGCAAGCGCGACGAAATCGGGCGTATGCAGATCCACGCCGACCGGCTCGACGCCGCCGTCGACCATCGCACGCTTGATCTCTCCGTAACCGCCGTTGTTCAGCAGTACGACGATCACGCGCGCGCGATGCTGCACCGCGGTGCCGAGTTCGGCGAGCGTGTACTGGAACCCGCCGTCGCCGGCGAGGCAGACCACCGGCCGCGATGCATCGCCGAGGCTCGCGCCGACCGCGGCCGGCAGCCCGTAGCCGAGCGAGCCGAAGCCGACCGACGCGTTGAACCAGCTGCGCGGACGCGACGCCGCGAAGCCGACGTTGCCCGCATAGACGATCCGCGTCGAATCGCCGACCAGCGCCGCATCGGGCAGCGCGTCGCGCACGCTGTCGAGCAGCGCGAGATCGCGCCGCATTTCGTCGTTCAGTTCCTGCCGCGCGGCCAAACGGCACGTCGCCGCGCGCTCAACGCCGCCGCCGTCAGCGCGGGCCCGCGCATCGCCCGGCCACACGCGCCGCAGCGCGCGCAGCGTTTCGCCGACGTCGCCGAGCAGCGGCAGCGCGGGCACCGCGTTGCGGCACAGCTGCTGCGGATCGATGTCGATCCGCACGAGCGGCGCGGGCATCGAGAAGCTGCGCGTCGCATACAGGTCGTAATCGGTCGGGCCGAGCTCGGTGCCGAGCGCGACGATCAGGTCGCTGTCGCGCATCAGTGCGCGCACCGCGTCGCTCGACGCCGACCACGACACGCCGAGCGGATGCGCGCTCGGCAACACGCCGCGCCCGTTGATCGTCATCACGACCGGCGCGTCGAGCGTCTCCGCGAGCCAGCGCACGTCGGCGGCCGCGTCGAGCGCGCCGCCGCCCGCGAGAATCAATGGCGCGCGCGCGGCGGCGGCCTTCGCACGCAGTGCGTCGATGCCGTCGGCCGATGCGGGGCCGGGCGTGATGCGCGGCGGCACGGTCGGCACAGGCGGCAACGTGTCGGCCGGCGCCGCGAGCACGTCGAGCGGAATCTGCAGATGCACGGGGCGCGGCCGGCCGCCCGAGAACACCGCGAACGCGCGCGCGATCGCCTGCGGCAGCGCGTCGGCGCGCGGCACCGTGTAGCTGAACGCGGCGATGTTCTCCGCGAACGCATGCTGGTCCGGCAGTTCGTGCAGATGGCCGTTGCCGGAGCCGATGTCGCCGGACGCGTTGACGCTCGAAATCACCAGCATCGGAATCGAATCCGCATACGCCTGCGCCATCGACGTCGCGATGTTCGTCATGCCGGGGCCGGTGATCACGAAACACACGCCGGGCTTGCCGGTCGCACGCGCATAGCCGTCCGCCATGAAGCCGAGGCCCTGCTCGTGGCGTGCGCTCACGTGGCGCAGCGCGCTGCCGGCGAGCCCGCGGTACAGCTCGATCGTATGCACGCCGGGAATGCCGAACACCGTGTCGACGCCGTAGGCGGCAAGCAGGTCGACCAGGTACATGCCTACTGTTTTCATGTGATTTCCATCGTTCAGGGTAAGGAGGTGGATCGCGCGCGGCCCCGCGAGGCCGTCAATGCGCGAGCCCCGGCAACAGTTCGCGCACGCCCTGCGCGAGCATCTGGAACGCGATCGCGGTCAGCACGATGCCCGACAGCCGCTCGACCAGCGTCCTGCCGATCTCGCCGAGCCGTCGGCACCACGACGCCGAGCACGCATACGTGAGCCCGATCACGCCCGCGTGCAGCACGCACGCCGCGCTCAGCGCCAGCAGGTCGGCCGGCGTATGAAAGCGCGTCGCGGTCGTGATCACGAGCGACATCACCGCGCTGCCGATCGATAGCGGGAAGATCAGCGGCACCGCGATGTAGCTGCGCCATTGCGCATGTTCGAGCCGCGTGTCGCCGCCGCTGCGCTCGTCGTTCGCCGTGCCGCGCATCATCGGGATCGACCACAGGCACAGCACGAGGCCGCCCGTCAGCGTCAGCGCACCGAGCGTGAGACCGAGCATGCGCAGCAGGAACTGGCCGCCCCACACCGCGCCGATCATCAGCGCCGCGATCCACGCGAACAGCCTGAACGCGATCTGCCGCTGTGTCACGTCGGGAAAATGCCCGGTGACGGCCGCATACATCGGGATCGCGACGGGCGGACAGAACAGCGTCAGGAGCCCGGTCAGGAACAGCAGCACGTCGCTCGACGTCAGGGTCATCGCTCGAACTCACATGCGGTCGGGTGGATAAGCGGCGCGGCGGCGACGCGGCCGGGCGTGGTCAATCCTGCGCGGTTTCCTGCGGCGCGCGTTCGCGCGGCCGCATGTCGCCGTCGAAATCGTCGAGCGTCGGAAACGCCATCGGTTCGTGCCGGTCGAGCTCTGCGAGATAGGCGTCGTAGCGTTCGAGCACGGCCGCGCGCTCCGCGTCGCCGATGTACGGCACGTGATAGCCGACGAACGACGGCAGCACGTCGAAGCCTGCGTAGCCGAGCGTGCCGCGCAACACATGGCGCAGCATCAGGTCCATTTCGCCGTGCACGCCGTCTGCACCGAACATGTAGTCGCGGCCGCCGCACGTATAGGCGAGCAGCGCGCGCTTGCCGCGCATCCCGCCGCGATCATAGAAGCGCACGCCGCCGTACACCTTGCCCGACACGAGCACGCGGTCGATCCAGCCTTTCATGATCGCCGGCACCGAGCACCAGAACAGCGGAAAGCTCAGGATCAGCAGGTCGCACGCGGCTAGCTTGTCGAGTTCCGCGGCGATGTCCGGCGCGATCGCGTGCGCGGCGACGTTCTCGCGCTGCTCCAGCGCATAGACGAGATAGTCGGGGTTCTTGCGCACGCCGAAATCGGCCGCGCTCGCGACCGGATTCCACTGCATCGCGTACAGGTCGGACACCGTCACGGTATGCCCCTGCGCTTCGAGCGTGCTCACCGCGCGGTGCAGCATCGACGTCGTGAACGACTGCGGTTCGGGATGGGCGTGAACGATCAGGACTTTCATGGTGCGAGTTTTCTCCGCGACGTAACGTTGAACTGCTGGATTCAGACGGACCCGGCCGCACGCTTGCGCAGCAGCGACAGGCCGATCGCGACGCAGGTCGCGACGAGCAAAAGCGTGGATACCGACGCGATCGCCGGATCGACGTTCTCGCGCATTCCGTCCCACATGCGGCGCGGCAGCGTATAGACGTTCCGGCTCGAGATGAACAGCGTGACGACGAGCTCGTCCCACGACAGGATGAACGCGAACACCGCGGCCGACAGCACGCCCGGCCGGATCGACGGCAGGATCACGTAGCGCAGCGTCTGCGCGACGTTCGCGCCGAGGCTGCGCGATGCCTGCTCGATGCGCAGCCCGACGGTCGCGAGCGACGCCGAAACCGCCACCACGACGTAAGGCACCGACAGCACGACGTGCGACAGGATCGCGGCGGGGTAGCTGTCGAGCATCCCGAGTTCGCCCCACAGCCGGTAGAACGCGAGCGCCGACACGATCGGCGGCACGATCAGCGGGAACAGGATCACGCCGCGCACGAACTCGCCGCACCGCGACGCGACTTTCCACAGCCCGATCGCGCACAGCGTGCCGAGCCCGACCGAGATCGCCGACGACACCAGGGCGATCAGCCCGCTCTGCAGGAAGCTCGACACCCAGCCGTCGTCGTCGAGCAGCACGCGGTAGTGCCGCAGCGACAGCGCGCCGTCCGGCATCGACAGGTAGTCGCTCGGCGTCAGCGAGACGGGCACCGACACGAGCAGCGGCAGCATCAGGAACAGGATCGCGGCCCACGCGATACCGACCACGAGCGCGCGTCCTGCGGTCATTCGGGTGTTCATCGGAACCTCCTCCGTTCGGGTCAGCGCGCGCCGAACAGCTCGCGCAGGTCGACGAAACGCGCGAGCAGCGCGAGCGCGGCCAGGATCGACGCCAGCAGCAGCGACGCGAGCGCCGCCCCGCTGCCCCAGTTCACGAGCTGCAGGATCTGTGTGCTGATGTATTCGGCGATCATCACGGTGCGGCCGCCGCCGAGTATCACCGGCGTCACGTAGAAGCCGAGCGAGAAGATGAACACGAGGATCGCCGCGCCGACGATGCCCGGTCGCGTCTGCGGGAAATACACCTTGCGGAACGTGACGAACGCGCCCGCGCCGAGCCCCTGCGAGGCACGCGCGAGCTGCGGATCGATGCCTTTCATGTTGGCGTACAGCGGCAGCACCGCGTACGGAATCATGAAGTGGATCATCCCGATCACGACGCCGACCTCGTTGCGCATCAGCGGCAGCGGCGCGTCGATCAGCCCGATGCGCAGCAGCAGCGTGTTGACGAGCCCCTGCTCGCCGAGCAGGAACAGCCACGAGAACGCGCGCACCAGCACCGACGCCCAGAACGGCACGAGCAGCCCGAACATCAGCGCCATCCGTTGCCGCGGGCCGACGTGCGCCATCGCATACGCAATCGCATAGCCGAGCGCGACCGAACACGCGGTCGTGACCGCGCACACGCGCAGCGTGGTCCACAGCACGCGATGCACGCCATGATTGCCGAGCAGCCGCGCATAGTTGTGCAGGCCCGGCTCCGGCACTGTGAAGCCGAGCCACAGCACGCGCACGAGCGGATACACGTACAGCACGATCAGCACCGCGAGCAGCGGCACGACAAGCAGCCAGTAACGATCGGCCTTCGCACGGCCGAGCGGCACCGCGCCCGTGACGGGAGTAGACAGGGTATTCATGGCGTCACGCTCACGAGGCGGCGGCTCAGGACGACATCAGGTCGGTGTACTGCGCGAGCGTCGCTTCGTAGTGCTGCGCCCACCACTCGGGATTCACCTTGCACTGCTTTGCCCAGTTCTCCGGCGTGCCCGGGTTGTCGGCGCGTAGCGCCTGCGGCACCGCGGCGGTCGCGGCCGGCGTCACCGGCCCGTTGCCGAGCAGCGACAGCAGGCGCACCTGCGGCTCGACGCCCTGCACGAACTTGATGAACTGCCAGACGGCATCGCCCGACGGATTGTTCTTCGGCACGCCCCACACGTCGCACGACGCGAGCCCCTGCTCCCACGTATAGCGGAACCGGCCATTGCTCTCGCGCTGGATCACGTTCGCGCGCGTATGCCAGATGCACGCCATGCTGACTTCGCCGTTGCGCAGCAACTGCAGGCTGTCCGCGCCCGAATCCCACAGCAGCACGTTCGAGCGCAGTTCCTTCAGCTTTTTCAGCGCGCGCGGCACGTCGATCGGATAGACCTTGTCCTTGTCGACGCCGTCGGCCATCAGCGCGGCTTCGAGCGCGCCGCCCATCCATTTCCACAGCCCGCGCTTGCCCGGAAACTTGCCGACGTTCCAGAAATCGGCCCAGTTCTTCGGCGGATTCGCGCCGAACTTGCGCGCGTCGTAGACGAGCACGTAGCTCAGCAGGTACGACGGCACGCCGAAGTCCGATGCGAGCCCCGGCAGCGTGTTGCGGCCGACGACCGAATAGTCGATCGGCCGCAGGAAGCCCTGCTTGCCGAGCTTGATCGCCGCGAAGCCGTCGAGATCCATCACGTCCCAGATCACGTTCCGGTTCTCGACCATCGCCTTGATCTTGCCGTCCTCCGGCGACGAGTCGTAGCCCATCCGGATGCCGCTCGCCTTCGTGAACGGGTCCATGTACGCGGAGCGGAACGCCGAACGCGCTTCGCCGCCCCACGCGCTGAGCACGATTTCCTTCGGGTTCGACGCGAGTGCGTCCTTCGCGCCGCGCGACAGCAGCGTCGGCGCGATGCCGGCCGCCGCGCACAACCGCAGAAAATCGCGGCGGCGCTGCGACGTCGCCGGTTGAAGTTCGCGTGCTTGGTCGAGCAGGTCCTGCAGATGGCGGTTCGTCATGGTGTCTCCTCCAGGCTGGTCAGCGCCCGCACGCGTCTCGTCGTTTTCGGGCATCGGTGAATCGGTGAATCAGTGAATCCGTCAGTCGGTGAGTCGGCGGCGACGGCGGCTCGTGCCGCTTCGCGCGGGATGCAGCGTGCGCCGCGTCAGTCGGCCGCGATCCGGCACGTCGCGTCGCGCTCCCACTGCACGAATACGTCCATGCCGCTGCGTGGTGACGCGAGCCCGCGCCATGCGGGCACGTCCGCCGTCACGCAGCCGAGCGCCGGCGTCTCGATCTCGAAGCGGTACGACGAACCGAAATAGCTCCAGTGGCGAATGCGACCCGCGACTTCGTTGTGCGCGCCGCCGCACGACGTCGCCGACACCGCGACTTTCTCCGGGCGCAGCGCGAACAGCAGCGGCTCGTCCGGCCGCGCACCGCACGCAGGCGCGACGAAGCGCGCATCGCCGACGCGGTAATGCGTCGTCGAAGCATCGCCGCCGAGCGCGACACCTTCGATGAAATTGCTCTTGCCGAGGAAGTCCGCGACGAAGCGGTTGGCCGGCTGCTCGTAGAGCCCGTCCGGCGCGCCGATCTGTTCGAGCCGGCCGTCGCGCATGATCGCGATCCGGTCCGACATCGACAGCGCTTCCTCCTGGTCGTGCGTGACGAACAGGAACGTCGCGCCGAGCCGCTCGTGCAGCGCCTTCAGCTCGACCTGCACCTCGCCGCGCAGCTTGCGGTCGAGCGCGCCGAGCGGCTCGTCGAGCAGCACGAGATCGGGATCGAACACCAGCGCGCGCGCGATCGCGACGCGCTGCTGCTGGCCACCCGACAACTGGCGCGGCAGGCGATCGGCGAGATGGCCGAGCCGCACGAGATCGAGCGCGGCCTTCACGCGCTTCACCGCGTCGGGCCCCTTCTGCTTGCGCACCATCAGCGGATACGCGACGTTCTGTTCGACCGTCATGTGCGGAAACAGCGCATAGCCCTGGAACACCATCCCGAAGTTGCGCTTCTCGGGCGGCAGCGCGACGATGCTGCGGCCGCCGACGCGCAGATCGCCGCTGCTCGGATGCTCGAAGCCCGCGACGATCGTCAGCAGCGTCGTCTTGCCCGAACCCGACGGCCCGAGGATCGTCAGGAATTCGCCGCGCGGAATGTCGATCGTCGTTTCGCGCAGCGCGTGCACGCTGCCGTAGCGCTTCGACACGCGATCGATCTGCAGGCCCGCGCCGCTCGCCGCATGCCGCGCCGCTGCCGCGCGTGCCGCATGCGCCCCCGTCCTGCCGCCCTCCACGCCTGCCGACGTCTCCATCACCACGCTCATCGTGTGTCTCCTGGTCGACTCACAATTGGGTTGAACGTTCATTTAACAGAACTTATACTATGCCGAAATGCGGTCCGCAAGTAGCGGCGACCCTTGCCGGCTCTGACACCACCCCGACACACAACAACCAGGAGACAGTGATCAGCATGAGCATCGAGGACATTCGAATCGAACGGCACGACGGCGTCGTGACCCTTCGCCTGAACCGCCCGGCGAAGCGCAATTCGCTCGCGCGGCCGCATCTCGACTTTCTTCGCGAGACGCTCGACGCGCTCGCGAACGATCCGGCCGTGCGCTGCGTCGTACTGACCGGCACCGGCAGCGCGTTCTGTGCGGGCGCGGACGTCGACGAATGGGCCGAGGCCGAGCGCAACGGCGAACTCGACACCTACGGCTGGACCGAGCGTGCGCACCGTTTCGTGCAGACGCTCGCCGCATTTCCGCGTCCGACGATCGCCGCGCTGAACGGTTCGACGGTCGGCGCCGGCACCGACATCGGCTTCGCGTGCGACTTCCGCATCGCGAGCACCGCCGCGACGCTGCGCTGCGGGTATACGGGCATGGGCTACAGCCCCGACATGGGCGGAAGCTGGTTCCTGCCGCGCATCGCGCGCCCCGACGTCGCACGCCGCTTCATCTTTCTGAACGAACGCTGGAACGCGCAGGACGCGCTTGCCGCGGGGCTCGTGTCCGAAGTCGTCGACGCCGACGATTTCGCGACGCACGTCGCCGCGTTCGCCGCGCGTCTGGCGCAAGGGCCGAGCGTCGCGTTCGGCCACACCAAGGCGCTGCTCGCGCAATCGCTCACGCACACCCTCGCCGAGCAACTGCGCGGCGAGCTGGCGGCCGGCGTCGCGTGCGGTCACAGCGAGGACGGCCAGGAAGCGCTTCGCGCGTCGGTCGAAGGTCGCGCACCTCATTTTGTCGGGAGATGATCGATGGATTTTTCGCTGACCCAAGAGCAGGAAATGCTGGTGACGTCGCTGCGTCAGTTCGTCGAGAAGGAACTGCAGCCTCATGAATTCGCGGTCGATCGCGCGGACGACGTGCCGCCCGAACTCGCCGACTCGATCCGCCGCAAGTCGCTCGAGCTCGGCTTCTATGCGTTCAACATGCCCGAGAGCGCCGGTGGCCCGGGGCTCGACTACGTGACGCAGGCGCTCGTCGAACGCGAGCTTGGCCGCACGAGCTGGGCGCTGCACGTGTTCGTCGCGCGGCCGAGCAAGATCCTGATGGCGTGCAAGGGCGACCAGGTCGAGCGCTACCTGAAGCCGGCCGTGCGCGGCGAGCGCGTCGACTGCTTCGCGCTGACCGAGCCGGGCGCCGGCTCCGACGCGATGGGCATCCGCACGCGCGCGGTGCGCGACGGTGACGACTACGTGATCAACGGCAGCAAGCACTTCATCAGTCACGCGGACACGGCCGACTTCGTGATCCTGTTCGCCGTCACCGGCGAGGAGGAAGTGCGCGGCCAGAAGCGCAAGCGCGTGACCTGCTTCCTGATCGACAAGGACACGCCGGGCATGGCCGTGCGGCGCGGCCCGCACTGCACGAGCCTGCGCGGCTATCACCAGTCGGAGATCTTCCTCTCCGACTGCCGCGTGAGCGCCGCGCAGATCCTCGGCGAAGAGCATCGCGGCTTCGAGCTCGCGAACGACTGGCTGACCGCCGGCCGCGTGATGGTCGCCGCGAACAACATCGGCCGCTCGCAGCGCGCGTTCGAGATGGCGGCCGAGTGGGCCGCGACGCGTCATCAGTTCGGCAAGCGCATCGGCGACTTCCAGGGCACGTCGTTCAAGCTCGCGGACATGCAGACCGAGATCCGCGCGGCGGAACTCGTCACGCTGTACACCGCGCAGAAACTCGACCAGGGCACGATGACCGACGGCGACGCCGCACTCGCGAAGCTGCTCGCGACCGAGACGCTCGGCCGCGTGACCGATCACGCGGTGCAGATCTACGGCGGCATGGGGCTGATGGACGAACTGCCGATCGAGCGCTTCTGGCGCGATGCGCGCATCGAGCGCATCTGGGAAGGCACGTCCGAGATCCAGCGCCATATCCTGTCCAAGGAAATCCTCCGACGCTACAGCTGACGCGAATCGTCGCGCCGGCGCGTCCGGCGCGACTTCCGAAAGGACCTTTCATGACTTCCTCTCCCGCAGTCAGGGATCGCCGCGCGGCCGCCGCAGCCAATCTGCGCCGGCTGCTCGACCCGGCCAGCATCGCATTCGTCGGCGGACGCGGCATCGCGGGCGCCGTGCAGCGCTGTCGCGATTACGGCTATGCCGGCGACATCCGGCTCGTCAATCCGAATCATGCGGAGATCGACGGCGTGCGCTGCCATGCGAGCGTCGCCGACCTGCCCGCCGCGCCGGACGCCGTGTTCGTCGCGGTGCCCGCGCGCCAGGCGATCGACGTCGTGCGCGCGCTCGCCGCACGCGGCGCCGGCGGCGCGATCGTCTACGCGTCGGGTTTCTCCGAAACGGGCGCCGACGGCGCCGCGCTGCAGCAGGCGCTGGTCGACGCGGCCGGCGACATGGCCGTGCTCGGCCCGAATTGCTACGGCCTGATCAACGGGCTGAACGGCAGCGCGCTGTGGCCGGTCGCGCATTGCGCGCCGCGCGTCGAATCGGGCGTCGCGGTGATCACGCAGAGCGGCAACCTCGCATACAACCTGTCGATGAGCGCGCGCTCGGTGCCGTTCGCGTATCTCGCGAGCGTCGGCAACCAGGCGTCGGTCGATATCGCGCGTCTCGTCGATGCGTTCGTCGACGATCCGCGCATCCGCGCGATCGGCGTGCATCTCGAAGGGCTGAAGGACGTGCGCGCGTTCAGCGAGGCCGCGGCCCGCGCGCTCGCGCGCGGCGTGCCGATCGTCGCGCTGAAGAGCGGCACGTCGACGCTCGGCGCGCAGCTCGCGATGAGCCACACGAGTTCGCTCGCGGGCTCGGACGCGCTGTACGACGCGCTGTTCCGGCGGCTCGGCGTGATCCGCGTGAAGGACCCGGTCGGCCTCGTCGAGACGCTGAAGCTGCTCGCGATCGCAGGCGTGCCCGAGCGCCGCACGCTCGCCGCGCTGGCGACGTCCGGCGGCGATGCGGGGCTCGTCGCCGATCTCGGCGAAGCGCGCGGCATCGCTTTTCCGCCGGTCGGCGATGCCGGCCGCGACGCGCTCGGCAACGTGCTGCCCGCGTACGCGACGATCGCGAACCCGCTCGACTTCACGACCACGCCGTGGGGCGACCCCGACAAGATGCGCGCGTGCTGCGACGCGCTGCTCGCCGATCGCCCGGGCGCCGCCGCGATGATCCTCGACTATCCGCAGGAAGCGACCGGCGAGCGGCCGCTGTGCGACATCGCCGCGGACGCGTTCGCGGCGTCCGCACGCCAGCACGACGTGGTCGGCGCGGTGATCTCGGTGTTTCCGGACCTGACGCCGCCCGATCACGCGGCCCGCATGGCCGCCGCCGGCGTCGCGCCGCTGCAGGGGCTGGCCGACGGGATCGCTGCGATCGGCGCGGCGATGGCCTACGGCGACACGCGCCGCCGCGTGCTCGACGCCGACGCGCTGAACGCGCTGCCGGTGCTGTGCGCGGGCGACGGCGGCGACGGCAGCGCGACGCTGCACGACGAATGGGCGAGCAAGCGGATGCTGGCCGCGCACGGGCTCGACGTGCCACCGGCCGAATGCGTCGCGCCCGCCGATGCGCCGGCCGCCGCGCAGCGGCTCGGCTTTCCGGTCTGCGTGAAAGTGGTCAGCGATCGCCTGCCGCACAAGACCGAGGCCGGCGCGGTCGCGCTGAAGCTCGGCTCGCCCGAAGCCGTCGCCGCGGCCGTCGTGCGAATGACCGAACAGGTCGCGCGTTATGCGCCGGATGTGCACGTCGAACGCATCCTCGTCGAGACGATGGCCGACGCGCCGCTGCTCGAGCTGATCGTCGGCGTGAAGCGCGAGCCGAATTTCGGTCTCGCGCTGGTGCTCGGCACCGGCGGCGTGCTGGTCGAACTGATCCGCGACACCGCGACGCTGCTGCTGCCGGTGCGCGAAAGCGACGTGCGCGACGCACTGCTCGGGTTGAAGCTCGGCCCGCTGCTGACCGGCTATCGCGGGCGGCCGAAGGCCGATCTCGATGCGGTCGTCGCGAACGTGATGGCGATCGCACGCTTCGCACAGGCGCATGCCGACACGCTCGTCGAACTCGACGTCAATCCGCTGCTGGTGATGGAACGCGGTGCGGTGGCCGTCGATGCGCTGGTGCGGCTCGACGCGTGATGCCGGCCTGAAACGCGGCGGCCCGCTCGCGTGATGCTCGAACGGGCCGCTGTCAGATTGCCGAGTCGTCCGTCGAAGACGAAGAACGCTCCGCCGTTCAGATCACCTTGCCGTGATTCAGAAGTCCGAACGGATCGAATGCATGCTTGAGACGTCGCATCGCGGCGATCTCGACGTCGCTGCGCGAACAACCGAGCCAGTCGCGCTTGTAGCGGCCAATCCCGTGCTCGGCCGACACCGAGCCGCCCGCATCGCGCACGAGCGGATACAACACCGCGTCGACGTCGTGCGCGCCCTCGCCCGTCGCATACGGCGCGGAAACGCACACATGCAGGTTGCTGTCGCCGAGGTGGCCGAAGAAGAACACGTGCGCCCCGGGCCAGCGCGCGTTCAGCGCGCGCTCGCACGCGTCGATGAACTTCTCCGTCGCGCGCGGCGGAATGCCGACGTCGAAATTGACGAGACCAGGGAGATCGTCGATCGCGAGCCCTTCGCGCACCGTCCAGAAGGCCTGCGCATCGGCCGCGGTCTGCGCGAGCGCCGCATCGTCGATCAGCCCGCGTTCGAGCCAGTCGGCGAGCACCGCTTCGAATCGTTCGCCCGTCTGCGCGGCATCGCCGCTCGCGCATTCGATCAGCACCTTGACGCCGCCGTCCGCCGGCAGCGGCGCGCGCATGCCGGGCGTATGCGCGCACACGTAGCCGTAGAACGCCGGCCACATCGCCTCGAAGCTCAGCAAGTCCGCGCATGCGGCACGCGCGTCGCGCAGCAGCGCGAGCGCCGCGGCCGTATCGCGCACCGCGCACAACGCGGTCGACGGCGCGGCGAGCCGCGGATGCAGCCGCAGCACGACGCGCGTGATGACGCCGAGCGTGCCTTCGCTGCCGACGAAAACCTGCCGCAGGTCGTAGCCCGCGTTGTTCTTCAGCATCTTGTTCAGCGAACTGAGCACGGTGCCGTCGGCCAGCACGACCTCGAGGCCGAGTACCTGCTCGCGCGTCGTCCCGTAGCGGATCACGCGATTGCCGCCCGCATTGGTCGCGACGTTGCCGCCGATCTGGCACGAGCCGCGCGCGCCGAGATCGATGCCGAGCGCGAATCCTGCGTCGTCCACTGCTTGCTGCAGCTCCTGCAACGTCGTGCCGGCCCACGCGGTGACGGTGGCCGCGTCCGCATCGATCTCGACGATCCCCTTCATGCGTTCGAGCGACAGCACGACGTCCTGCGCACCGGGCCCGGCGCCGGCCGCGAGCCCCGTCATCCCGCCCTGCGGCACGACCGTCTGACGATGCGCGGTGCAGATCGCGAGCGCGCGGCTCACATCGTCGACGCTGCGCGGCCGCACCAACGCACGCGGCCGCGGGCCGGCCGCTTCGCCGTAGTTCGTGAAATGACGCGCGCCGATGGCGTCGCCCACGCTGACGCAATCGGCGCCGAGTGCGTCACGCAGCGCGGCGACGACGTCGCCGTTCAAGGAAGGATCGGACATGATCGACGGGGCCGGCCGAACCCGGCCCGGGAGCGAGTGAGGATCAGAAATTGTGCCGCATGCCGATGCGCGCGGCGGCCTGCGTGCGGCTCGTCGACGGCGTGAAGCTGTAGCCGATCACCGCGTCGACGCCGTTCGATGCACGCATCCAGTCGACCGCCGCATACACGTCGGTGCGCTTCGACAGGGCGTAATGCGCGCCGAGCGCGACTTCGTGCCAGTGATGACCTTCGAACGTCGTGTACTGATAGCCGGCGACGAGCGACAGCGGCACGGTCGCCTGGTACAGGCCGCCCGCTTCGTACACGCGCATCGTCGACGATTGTCCGTAGCCCTTGAACGTCGTGTTGCTGAAGTCCGCGTTCAGCGTCAGCTTGCCGAACGTGTACGACGCGCCGACACCGAAGATCGATTGCGAATCGATCGAGAACGGCGTCGAATCGTGCAGGTCGGTGACGGCGCCGGTCGCCGGGTCGACCGTCGCGACCGTCTGCCCGAGCATCGTCCGCACGCCCATCTGCGCATACGGATCGAGCGCGGCAAGCCGGCGTGGCGCGTTGAGCCGCGTGTAGTTGCCGCCTGCCGAGAAATCGCCGTGCGTGTAGCTCGCGCCCACGCTCCATGCGCTCCCGTCATGGAAGCTGCCCGCGTCGTTGCTGAACGAATACATGCCGCCGACCACGAGCCCGTGGAAGCTGTTGCTGACGAATTTCACCGCGTTCTGCAGCCGGTCCCCGCTCTGGCGGTCGAAATCGCCGAGATGCACGCCGTAGCCGCTGCCGAACGCGCTGACGTTGTACGCGGCCGTGAAGTCAAATGCGAAGTCGTACTGATTACCGAACGTCAGCGTGCCCCAGTCGTTGCCGAGCCCGACGTACGCCTGCCGCCCGAACATCGCGCCACCCTGGTTCAGCCTGCCGGTGCCGAGCCGGAAGCCGCTCTCGAGCTTGAACACCGCCTTGTTGCCGCCGCCGAGATCCTCGGTGCCCATCAGGCCGACGCGGTTGCCGTACGACACGCCGTCGTCGAACAGGTACGCGTGCGCGCCGCCCGTGTTGTTCACGTAGGTGATGCCGCCGTCGATGATCCCGTACAGCGACACGCTGCTCTGGGCATGGGCGTAGCCGTGGACCATCACCGACATCATGCCGGCCAGCAGGAAGCGCTTCTTCATTTTCGGTGTCTCCGGTTGCCGCGCACGGCGGCTCGATTTTCGTTGTGCGTGAACGCCGCCCGCCTGCTTCGCTTCGGCACCGCGGCGCTGGCGAGTATAGATTTTGCTGAATGAATGTTCAATCGATTGGCGAGAACGGATGCACCGGTGTTTACACCCATCGGCGATTTCATTATTGAAAAAACGTTCAACCCGTCATAACATCGACCGGCAGCCCCGCGGACGACGTGCGGGCCCGTTCCGAACCTCGGAGTGCACTGGATGACGACCCCCCTCAGCCCCGCCGCCGAGCCGCGCCTGCGCTCGGCCTACGAAGGACAGAAGTCGCGCCCGTACGACCCGGCCGCGCCGATCGCGACGCCGCTCGAACTGCATCGCTGCATCGTGCAGCCCGAGTGGGTCGACTACAACGGCCACATGAGCGAGTCGTGCTACCTGCTCGTGTTCGGCGACAGCAGCGATGCGTTCTTCCGCTACTTCGGCATCGACGACGACTATCGCGAAGCCGGCTGCTCGATCTATTCCGCGGAAACGCACATCCGCCACCTGCGCGAAGCGATGCTCGGCGAGCCGCTGCGGCTCACGGTGCGGCTGCTCGACCTCGACGATCGCCGGCTGCACGTGTTCCATTCGATGCATCACGCGACGACCGGCGCGCAGCTCGCGACCGGCGAACAGCTGCTCACGCACGTGGACATGCGCGCGAAACGCTCGGCGCCGTTTCCGGACGCGATCCGCCGGCATCTCGACGCGATTCACGCCGAGCATGCGCGCGCGCCGCGCGCGCCGCGCGAGCCGCACGCGGGCCGTGCGATCGCGATCCGCCGCGCGGCCCCTGCTGCTTCCGCTGCTTCCACTTCCCGCTGACCAAGCCGAACCACGACGGAGTTTTCCCATGCAGACGCACGACGCCTGGCGCAGCCGCGCCGGCCAGCTCGACATCGCTTCCCGCGCGTTCGTGGACGGCACGTTCCGCGACGCGCACGACGGCGCCACCTTCACATGCACGAGCCCGATCGACGGCCGCGTGCTCGCGCAGGTCGCGCATTGCCGCGCGGCCGACGCCGACCTCGCGGTCGCCGCCGCGCGGCGCGCGTTCGAAAGCGGCATCTGGCGCGACGCATCGCCGCGCGAACGCAAGCGCGTGCTGCTGCGCTGGGCCGCGCTGATCCGCGAGCACGCGAACGATCTCGCGCTGCTCGAAACGCTCGACACCGGCAAGCCGATCGGCGATACGACCACGATCGACATCCCGTCCACCGCGTATTGCGCCGAGTGGTTCGCCGAGGCGATCGACAAGACCGGCGGCGAAGTCGCGCCGGCCGACGCGCATCTCGTCGGACTCGTCACGCGCGAGCCGATCGGCGTGGTCGCGGCCGTCGTGCCGTGGAATTTCCCCGCGATGATCGCGATGTGGAAATGCGCGCCCGCGCTCGCGGCGGGCAACAGCGTCGTGCTCAAGCCGTCCGAGAAGTCGCCGCTGAGCGCGCTGCGGCTCGCCGCGCTGGCCGTGCAGGCCGGGCTGCCGGCCGGCGTGCTGAACGTGCTGCCGGGGTTCGGCGATGCAGGCGAAGCGCTCGCGCGGCATCCGGACGTCGACTGCATCGCGTTTACCGGCTCGACCGCGGTCGGCCATAAAGTCGCACGCTGCGCGGCCGATTCGAACCTGAAGCGCGTATGGCTCGAACTCGGCGGCAAGTCGCCGCAGATCGTGCTGCCCGATTGCCCCGATCTCGAACGCGCGGCGCGCACCGTCGCGCATGCGGTGTTCTACAACACCGGGCAGATGTGCACGGCGGGTTCGCGCCTGCTCGTCCATCGCGCGATCCGCGACGAACTGGTCGCGCGCGTGCTCGCGATCGCGCCCGAGTATGCGCCCGGCGATCCGCTGTCGCCCGACACGCGGATGGGCAGCCTGATCGACGCCGCGCAGGTCGAGCGCGTGCTCGGCTACGTCGACGCCGGCCGCGACGAGGCGACGCTGCTCGCGGGCGGCCGGCGCGCGCGCGCCGCGAGCGGCGGCCAGTACGTCGAGCCGACCGTGTTCGACTGTCCGCGGGCCGATGCGCGGATCGTGCGCGAGGAGATTTTCGGGCCGGTGCTGGCGGTGACGGCGTTCGACGATCTCGATACGGCCGTCGCGCTCGCGAACGACACGCGTTATGGGCTCGCGGCGTCGGTGTGGACCGCGAACCTGACGACCGCGCACGAAACCGCGCGGCGGCTGCGGGCCGGCACGGTGTGGGTGAACGGCTACGAGGAAACCGACGACATGAACTTCCCGTTCGGCGGCTTCAAGGAATCGGGCAACGGGCGCGACAACTCATTGCACGCGCTGGAGAAGTACACGGAGTTGAAGTCGACGGTGATCCGGTTGCGGTGATATCCAGCAGAAACTTCATTCGAACACGTCCGGCCCGGAGCATTCATGAGCGGCGGGCTCGGTTGTCGCAGCTTCCTCGAAATCGGCATCAACCGGGCCGATCAGCGGCGTCAACCACGCCCAGCCTTACGGCACGGGCTCGAGGATGACAGACGCGCCGTGCCGCCGAATCCGGACCTCCGTGGTATCGAAGCGGAAATCCTTCGGCAAGCAAACAGCCTGCGATCCATCATGCTCGAAAATCCTGACGGTCTCCATCTCGGCACTCCATGCATCGACAAAACGTGGATATTTTGCCGACTGTGGGTCGCGGCGGCGAGTCGTGCGGTCGACATATTGGTGATGAACGGTCGCCTCTCGGGAAATTTGCTCGCGACGGGACACACGTAGCCGTACCCAATATCGGACATTCTGGCTCCGCATTCATTCCCGACAGGAAACAATCAATCACCATCCGGCGATTCATCTCCCCGTCCGCGCGTTCTAGACTATCGGATCACTTCCCCACCGGACCCACGCAATGACCGACGTCGTCCTGCCGCTGACCACCGACCCCGAATCCGGCCTCCACTACCGGCTGCGCCCGGCCGCCGGCCGCCCCGCGGGCCGCCTGTTGCTGCTGCACGGCGTCGGCGGCAACGAAACCAACCTGCTGAACCTGGCCGGCACGATCGATCCGCGCGTCGAAATCGCGTTCGTGCGCGGGCCGCTGACGTTCGGCCCCGGCCAGCACGCGTGGTTTCCGGTGCGCTTCGGCCCGAACGGCCCGGAAATCGATGCGGCCCGCGCGGAGGCGAGCCGTGTGCAGTTGATCGCGCTGCTGCGCGCGTTGCGCGCGCGGGACACCGGGAACGAACCCGCCGCCGTGCCGACCGTGATCGCCGGCTTCAGCCAGGGCGGCATCATGAGCGCGAGCGTCGGTCTCACCTCGCCGGCCGACGTCGCCGCGTTCGCGGTGCTGTGCGGGCGCATCCTGCCGGAGATCGATCCGCTGATCGCGTCGCGCGATGCATTGAGCCCGCTGCACGCGCTGGTGATGCACGGCCGCTTCGACGACAAGCTGCCGGTCGCGTGGGCGAACACGGCCGACGCGAAACTGACGGCGCTCGGCGTCGCGCACGACACGCAGTTCTATGACGCCGGCCACGAGCTGACCGCGCAGATGGCCGGCGACTTCAGCCGCTGGGTCGGCGCACGCGCCGGGTTGAACTGATCGCACCGGGCGGTCGCCCGCCCGGGCCTGCCGTCAGACGTTGCTCGCCGGATCGGCAACGATCGGCACGCCAGCCTCGGCAGCAGCCTCTCGCGCGGCACCGCGCTTGGCCAGCTTCCAGCCGACCACCAGCGCGAGCACGACCACCGGAATCATCGCGACAGTCCACGTGCCGCCCGGGTAATCGAACGCCATCAGCACCAGCACGCTGACCAGGAACCCGAGCGTGAGCCACGACGTGAACGGCGCGCCGGGCATCCGGAACGACACGGGGCTCAGCTCGCCGCGATTGACCGCGCGGCGGAACAGGATCTGGCACATCACGATGAAGCCCCAGGTCGTGATGATCCCGAGCGACGCCATGTTCAGCACGATCTCGAACGCCTGCGCCGGCACGATGTAATTCAGCGGCACGCCGATCGCATTGACCGCGACCGTGACCAGGATCCCGCCGTACGGCACGCCCCGCGCGTTCATCCGCGACACGAAGCGCGGCGCCGAGCCGCCCATCGCGAGCGAACGCAGCACGCGCCCGGTCGAATAGAGGCCGGAGTTCAGGCTCGACAGCGCGGCGGTCAGCACCACGACGTTCATCACCGTGCCGACGTACGGCACGCCGAGCTTGCTGAAGAACGTGACGAACGGGCTTTCGTGCGCGCTGTACGCGGTCCACGGCAGCAGCATCGTCAGCAGCACGACGGAGCCGACGTAGAACAGCGCGATGCGCCACATCACGCTGTTGATCGCCTTCGGCAGCACCTTGCGCGCATCGGCGGTCTCGCCGGCCGCGACGCCGACGAGCTCGATGCTCGCATACGCGAACACGACGCCCTGCACGATCAGCACCGCCGGCAGGATCCCGTGCGGGAAGATCCCGCCGTGATCCGCGATCAGGTGCAGCCCCGGCATCTGCCCGGCAACCGGATGGCCGCTCGCGAGAAACACGGCGCCGACCGCGAGGAACAGCGCGAGCGTCCCCACCTTGACGATCGAGAACCAGAACTCCATCTCGCCGAACACCTTCACGCCGATCATGTTCATCACCGACACGATCCCCAGCGCGCCGAGCGCGAACACCCACTGCGGCACGTCGGTGAACACGGCCCAGTACTTCATGTAGATCGCCACCGCGGTGATGTCGACGATGCCGGTGGTCGCCCAGTTCAGGTAGTACATCCAGCCCGCGACGAACGACGCGCGCTCGCCCATGAACTCCCGTGCGTACGACACGAACGAGCCGCTCGTCGGCCGGTGCATCACGAGCTCGCCGAGTGCGCGCATGATCAGGAAGGCGAATGCGCCGCACACGAGATACACGACGGCCAGCGCGGGCCCCGCGCTCTGCAGGCGGCCGCCCGCGCCGAGAAAGAGGCCGGTGCCGATCGCACCGCCCATCGCGATCATCTGCACGTGTCGGGGCTTCAGGTGCTGCGCATAGCCGGCTTCGTGCGACGCGAACATCGCATCGCGATCGGCGTGACGGGGGTCCGCGCCGCCGGCCGGGTCGGCCGCGCGCTCGCTGGCGTGCTTCATGGTGTGTCTCCGTTTCTTGATGTGTCGCGCCCGTCGACGGGCGCTCGGGAACGGCCGCGCGCGGGCCGCCGGCGGCAGGCGCCGGCGCCGCGCGGCCGGAATCAGTACGCGCGCGGACGGATCAGCGCTTCGGGCTGCAGCGCCTCGTCCAGTTGCGCGGCGGTCATCAGCTGGCGATCGAGCACGACTTCGCGGATCGACTTGCCGCTCGCGTGCGCCTCGGCGGCTACGGCGGTCGCGCGCTTGTAGCCGATGTACGGGTTCAGCGCGGTCGCGAGCGCGACCGACCGCTCCATCGTTTCGCGCAGGCGCTCGGGGTTCGCGGTGATTCCGCTCACGCAGCGGTCCGCGAGCGTCGTGCAGGCGGCCGTCAGGTGGCCGAAGCTGCGGAACAGCGCGCTCGCGATCACCGGCTCGAACGCGTTGAGCTGAAGCTGGCCGGCCTCGGCGGCGAAGGTCACAGTCAGGTCGTTGCCGAACACTTCGAACGCGACCTGGTTCACGACTTCCGGAATCACCGGGTTCACCTTGCCCGGCATGATCGACGAGCCGGCCTGCACCGGCGGCAGGTTGATTTCGCCGAAGCCGGCACGCGGGCCGCTCGACAGCAGCCGCAGATCGTTGCAGATCTTCGACAGCTTGACCGCGATCCGCTTCAGCACGCCGGAGACCTGCACGAACGCGCCGCAGTCCTGCGTCGCCTCGATCAGGTTCGGCGCGGTGCTCAGGTCCAGGCCGGTGATGCGGCGCAGCGCGGCCAGCGCCTTCTCCGCGTACTGCGGATGGGCGGTGATGCCGGTGCCGATCGCGGTCGCGCCGAGATTGACCTCGCGCATCAGCAAGCCGGCTTCCTGCAGGCGCGCGATGTCTTCCGTCACCATCACCGCGTAGGTCGAGAACTCCTGGCCGAGCGTCATCGGCACGGCGTCCTGCAACTGCGTGCGGCCGAGCTTCAACAGATCCGAGAACGCGTCGGCCTTCTCCGCGAACGCATCGCGCAGGCCCGCCATCGCGTCGAGCAGATGCTCGACCGCGAAGCAGGTCGCGATCCGGATCGCGGTCGGATAGACGTCGTTCGTGCTCTGCGCGAGGTTGACGTGCTCGTTGGGATGCAGGTATTCGTACTGCCCGCGTGCATGCCCCATGATCTCGAGCGCGCGGTTGCAGATCACCTCGTTGGCGTTCATGTTGGTCGACGTGCCGGCCCCGCCCTGGATGATGTCGACCACGAACTGGTCGTGCAGGCGGCCTTCGCGGATCTCGACACAGGCGGCGGCGATCGCGTCGCGATACGCGTGCGGCAGCAGCCCGAGCTCGCAGTTCGCGTCGGCCGCGGCTTCCTTCACCGCCGCGAGCGCCATGACGAGGTACGGCAGCGACGCGATCGTGCGCCCCGAAATGTCGAAGTTCTCCTTCGCGCGCAGCGTATGGACGCCGTAGTACGCCGACTCCGGAATGCTTCGTTTCCCTAAGAGATCCGCTTCGACGCGGAAGCCGTTTTCCGTCATGGGTACCCCTCCTGAAATGTCTCGTGCCGCCGCGGCCAGGCGGCTGCGTTCACCGCTTCCCCGTGCGACGGGATCGCATTCTATGCCTTTGCATAAAGAAGCTCGCCTCTGTATTATCGAAAGCGGTTTTGCGTGGGACGCAACAGCGAGAGACGAATGAAAACAATGGCAAGAGACACCGGCATCGATCACCTCGGCGCGATGCGCGCGTTCGTGCGGGTCGTCGAAATGGGGAGTTTTTCCGCGGTCGCGAAGGAGATGCACGTGTCGACGTCCACCGTCGCGCGCAAGATCACGGCGATCGAGGACGCGCTCGGCGTCGCGCTGCTGCATCGCTCGACGCACAGCGTGACGCTGACCGAGGCCGGCCACATCTACCTGGAACGCGCGGTCACGCTGATCGCCGATCTCGACGACACGCTGCGCGTCGTCGCCGAGCTCAATTCGCAGCCGAGCGGCCCGCTGAAGCTCACCGCGCCGGTCGGGTTCGGCCGCCGCCACCTCGCGCCGCTGATCGCGCCGTTTCTCGCGCGCTACCCGACGATCCAGCTCGACGTGCGGCTCACCGACAACCACAACGACCTCGTCGCCGGCGGCTTCGACCTCGACATTCACGAGGGCGAGAACTACCTGGACAACCTGGTCGTCCACCGGCTGTCGCGCAACGACAGCATCCTGTGCGCGACGCCCGGCTATCTCGACCGCTGCGGGCGCCCCGCGACGCCGGACGATCTCCGGCATCACAACTGCCTGCGCTACGTGCACCCGGAAGGCGATCCGCGCTGGGAGCTCGTGCGCGGCGACGCGCGGCACAGCGTGCTGCCGGCCGGCAACCTCGTCACCGATCACTCGGAACTGCTGCTGGATGCGACCTGCGCGGGGCTCGGCATCGCCGAATTCGAGATCTGGCTGGTGCGCGACCTGCTCGCGAGCGGCCGGCTCGAAGCCGTGCTGCCGCGCTACCGGCTGCAGAACAAGCTGACGGGCGACTACATCTACATCGCGTATCTGTCGAACCGGCGCAGCTCGGCGAAGCTGCGCGTGCTGAAGGACTTCCTCATGGAGCATCTCGCGCACATCGGCGAGCTGTCGGAAGTCGAGCTGGCGAAGATTCGCGACGCGGGCGCGTAGCGGTTGCCGTCGCGCCGGCCGGCAACGCGGCGCCGCTGCGCACCGCGGCCCGCGGCATCGGTGCGCCGACGCCCGTCAGGCCGGCTGCAATTCGAACGGGAACGTCGCGTGCCCGATCTCGACACCCTGCGTGTTCAGCATCCGCGGCCGGTGGAACGCGGCGAGCCGCGCGCGCTGCGCGTCCGTGCCGATCTGCAGACGCTCGAGCAGTTCGCTGACCATCATGTACAGCACGTCGATGTTGCCGTCCTCGATCTTCACCGAGAGGCCGAGCGCGCCGTCGGCGCCGAGCGCCCGCGTGCGCGCCGATGCGCGTACGCCGATCCCGTAGCACGCATCCGCACCGAGCTTGCCGACGACCTGCCCGTCGAACGCATCCATCAGCACCGTGCAGTAGCGCCCTTCCCCGGCGACCAGCTCCGGATGGGCCGTCATCGCATGATGAATGCGCGCCAGCGCACGCACGCGACCGCTCGCCGCGGCGCCGCCGGCTGCCATCGTATCCGCGCCGTCGGCCAGCGACGCGTAAAGACGCGCGAGGCGATCGAGCGGGAACGCCGGCGTCGGCAGGTTGCAGCCGTCGATCGCCCAGTCGACCTCGTCGTCGCGCAGGCCGCACGCGTTGGCGACCACCTGCTTCACGCGCACCTGCATCGGATGCTCCGGCAGATGATAGTCGGCGATCGCGGCGCCGATCGCCCGCGCACCGGCCAGCATCCCGACATGCTTGCCCGAACAGTTGCTGCAGACGCCGGTCGGCGTGTAGTCGCGCTTGATCCACGACCGGTACACCGCGTCCGACAGCGGCGCATGCCCGCCGCACCGCAGATCCGACTCCTGCGCGTCGACCTTCTCCAGCATCGCCCGCGTGCGCGCGATGTGCCGCTCCTCGCTGCTGTGCGACGCGCACATCAACGCGATGTCCGCGTCGTCGAAACCGAACCGCTCGGGCGCGCCCGTCTCGATCACGGACAGCGCCTGGGCCGGCTTCGCCGCCGAGCGCGCGAGCGTCATCCGGTACGGATCGCCGAGCCGGAACAGCAGCTTGCCGCCAGCATCCACCACCGCCACGTCGGCGACGTGTTCATTCTCGATCGCCTTGCCGCGGTACGTCACGACCGCTGCGCGTTGGGTGTCCATCTGTCTTGTCTCCTTCGTCGGGGCCTGAATGCCGGGGCCCGTGCAACCGGTACGGCAGTGTATCGAGTCTGCCGCAGGGGCGAGCCGGTCGGCCGGTGGAAAGTGGTATTGCGCCGGATGCAAAGCCGTCGGCCCCCACGAAAACCTGACAGATTCAGTACACGGAGCCTTCGATCGCCAGCAGCGCGAACGTCGCGAGCCAGTGCTCGCCCATGTAATCGCCGGCCACGTGCGCGAGCGCGCTCGCGAGATGCCGGTCGGCCGCATCGAGCAGCCTCGCGCGCCGTGCATCGTCTGCCGGCAGCGCGCCGGCCAGCGCGCGCTGGCACCACGCGCGGCTCAGGTTCAAGCCGTCCAGATGCGCGATCTTGCCGTCGCTGCGGTCACTGACCGTCGCCGGAACGAACAGCGTCGCCGGCTCGCCGCGCGCGAGATCCGGCAGGAAACGCGCGAACCAGCCGTCGAATTCGGCCGCCGGCAGCACGCGCCGCATCAGCTCTGCCTCCATCAGCGCGGGCGACAGGAACTCGTCGCCCGACGGCTCCCACGCCTGGCACGCGACATCGTTCAGGTGCCAGCGTTTCGCGGTATCGACGATCAGCGCCGCGAGCCCGTCGCGCTGCGTCGCGCGCGCGAAGTCGAGTGCGAGCGCCAGTGCGAACGCGGTGTTGAAGTGCGTGCCGACCCGCAGCGGATAGGTCGCCTTCGGCAGGAAGGTCTCGAAGCGCGCGACGAACAGGTCGGCGAGCGGCGCGATCGTCTTCGTCCAGCGGGCGGCCTGCGGCACCACGCCCTTCAGCGCGAGCCGCTCCAGCTGCGCGGACAGCGCCAGCAGCCACGCCCATCCGTACGGCCGCTCGAAGCCGCTGTTGTGCGGCAGCGCGAGATACGCGCGTTCGCCGGCGACGTTCGCGTCGGTGAAATGCGCGTCGACGACGGCGATGATCCGCTCGGCTTCTGCCAGCGCCGGATAGCGTTCGAGCACGCGCAGCACGAGCCAGTAGCCGTGCACGCACGAATGCCAGTCGTAGCTGCCGTAGAAGATCGGGTGCAATGCGCGCGGCCCCTGCACGTCGTGCGGGCCTTCGAGCGAATGGGTGAGCCTGTTCGGATATTCGCGGGTCAGGTGCGCGAGCGCGAGCGACGCGAATTTCGAGGCGAGTTCGGGGGTCAGTCGGTCGGTCATGGGCATCTCGTCAGAAGCGGAATACGAACGCGTACATCAGCAGCGTGTTGAAGCGCAGCGCGAAACCGATCACGACGATCGGCACGCCAATCAGCACCAGCATTGCTCCTCCTTGTGTTGGATGCGCGGCGCCGTGACGACGTGCTGTCCGCCCGGTTTCGACCGGGTTCAGGCCGCAAAATCCAACACCGGATTTTATCGATAAAAAGTCGACAATTTAAGGCTTCGGCTAAACGTTGAAACTGGTACTACCGTGCGCCGGCCTTGTGCCTGCCGTATGTCAGCCGCATGTCAGTCGTGTGCCAGCGGTGTTTCGACCGTGTGCGGCACGAGCGGGCGGCAACGGCGGCGCGCGCGGCATGCACGCTTGCGCCGCGCGAACCGCGGGCGGCCCGCGCGCCCACCGCGCATGGCGGAGCGCCGGTGCGCCGACTAAACTGGAAGGCATCGGCAACGTTCGGGAGAGCCGCCATGATTGACGTATTCCAGACCATCGGCAGCCGCGCGTTCTCCGCTCATCTGGCGAAGGACGGGATGGTGACGCTGATGGAACAACGCCACGAAGTCGACCGCGTGACGCTCGCGACCGCCTATGCCGCGCTCGTCGAGGAATCGGAGCAGGAAGCCGACCTGCTCGACGCAACCGTCGAAGGGATGATGCGCGCGCTGATCCAGGGATACGCGCGCAGCCATTGATCGCCTGAACGCGCCCCGGGCGCGGTGCGCCGGCCTGCGCGGCCGGCTCGCCGATGCCCGCGCATGCGCCCGCCCGTTTCCCGCCGAAACGAACGCGCCGGCAACGGGTTTCCGCACTGCCGCATCGTCCCGCAGATGGCCGTCCGCCTTCGCGGGCGGCAAAAAATGTCGCCCCGGAATAGAGAAAAGGGTCTGAAACGACGCAATGCGCAATTTTTTCGATTGCCGCCGCTCGCGCCGCATGACAGCATGCGGACGTCGCCAATCGAAACGAATTCCGTGCCGCGCGCCCGCCGATGCCGTTCGGCGGCGCCGAACCGGCACTGCCTTTCATGAACCCGGCCCATACCCAACACTACGAACCGACCGGAGCATCCCGCTTGTGAATATCGGCATCGTCAACGACCTCCCGCTTGCCGTCGAGGCGATGCGCCGCGCGCTCGCGCGCCGGCCCGAGCATCGCGTGCTGTGGGTCGCGACCGACGGCGCGCAAGCCGTCGAACTGTGCGCCGCGCAACCGCCCGACGTCGTGCTGATGGACCTGGTCATGCCGAAGTGCGACGGGATCGAGGCGACGCGGCGGATCATGCGTTCCGCCCGCCCGTGCGCGATCCTGATCGTGACGAGCTGCATCGGCGCGAACGCATGGCGCGTGTTCGAAGCGATGGGTGCCGGCGCGCTCGACGCGGTCGATACGCCTCGCCTCGGCGAAGACGCGGCCGGCGACACCGCGCGGCTGCTGCTCGCCAAGATCGACCAGATCGGCCGCCTGCTCGACGCGCCCGGCGGTGTCCGCGCGGCCGGCACGGCCTCGCGCACGGGCGGCGGCCCGCTGATCGCGATCGGCGCGTCCGCCGGCGGCCCCGGCGCGCTCGCGTCGATCCTCGGCAGCCTGCCGGCCGACTTCAGCGCGCCGATCGTGATCGTCCAGCACGTCGATCGCGCGTTCGCCGAAGGCATGGCGCAATGGCTCGACGGCCAGACGCCGCTGACCGTGCGCGTCGCGCACGAAGGCGACCGCCCGCAGCCGGGCGTCGCGCTGCTCGCGGCGACCGACGATCACCTGCGCATCACGCGCACCGGCACGCTCGAATACACGCGCGAACCGGCCGCCACGCCGTACCGGCCGTCGGTCGATGTGTTCTTCAACAGCCTGACCGAGCACTGGCCGGGCCGCGTGATCGGCGTGCTGCTGACCGGCATGGGACGCGACGGCGCGATCGGCCTGAAGGCCCTGCGGATGAAGGGCTATCACACGATCGCGCAGGACGAGGCGACCAGCGCCGTCTACGGCATGCCGAAGGCGGCCGCGACGCTCGGCGCGGCCCGCGCGATCCTGCCGCTCGAGCGCATCGCGGGCGAGCTGGCGGCACTCGCGCGAATCTGAACCCAATGAAACCCTGTCACACCCGTCGCAGCCATGGCGCGACCCTGCATCAATCATGACCAGCGACCTCACCCGCCCGCCCGGCAGCCTGCAGGCGGCGTTCGACGCCTTGCACGTGCCGCCCACGCCGCACGCCGACACCCCCGCGATGGTCCTGCTCGTCGACGACCAGACGATCGTCGCGGAAGCCATCCGGCGCGCGCTCGTCGACGAGGACGGCATCGACTTCCACTACTGCCCGCGCTCGGACGACGCGCTGGCGACCGCGATCGAGACGCGGCCGACCGTGATCCTGCAGGATCTCGTGATGCCCGGCATCGACGGGCTGAGCCTCGTGAAGGCATACCGCGCGAATCCGGCGACGCGTGACGTGCCGATCATCGTGCTGTCGACGCAGGAAGAGCCGGTGATCAAGAGCGCCGCGTTCGCGGCCGGCGCGAACGACTATCTCGTGAAACTGCCCGACCGCATCGAGCTGGCCGCGCGGATCCGCTATCACTCGCGCTCGTACATGAACCTGCTGCAGCGCGACGAGGCCTACCGCGCGCTGCGGCAATCGCAGCAGCAACTGCTCGAGGCCAATCTCGAACTGCGGCGCCTCACGCATTCGGACGGCCTGACCGGGCTGTCGAACCGCCGCTATCTCGACGAATACCTGGCCGCCGAATGGCGGCGCGGCACGCGCGAGCGCAGCGAGCTGTCGCTGCTGATGATCGACGTCGACAACTTCAAGCTGTACAACGACACGTACGGCCACGTGTCGGGCGACAGCGTGCTCAAGCAGGTCGCGACGACCATCGAACGCTGTCTCGGGCAGTCCGGCGATCTCGCCGCGCGTTTCGGCGGCGAGGAGTTCGCGGTCGTGATGCCGGCCACGTCGCCGGGCGCCGCGCGGCTGCTCGGCGAGAAGATCCGCCTCGCGGTCGAGTCGCTGCGGCTCGAGCATGTGCACGCGTCGACGGGTCGCTACGTGACGATCAGCATCGGCGGCGCGAGCATCGTGCCGGCCCCCGGCCTGCCGACCACCGCTCTGATCGAGGCGGCCGATCGCGCGCTGTATCGCGCGAAGCACGACGGCAAGAATCGCGTCGAGATCGACGCGCCGCCGGCGCCCCCGGTTCCGCCGGCCGGCGGCGGTTTCGCCTGAACGCCTACACGGTGACGAGCCGGCGCGCGTAATCGGTCGGATCGAGCGGCCGGCCGAACAGGTAGCCCTGCTGCATGTCGCAGCCGATCTGCTGCAGGAACCACGACTGCGCCTGGGTCTCGACGCCTTCCGCGGTGACCTTCATCCCGAGGGAATGCGCCATCGCGACGACGGCCTGCGTGATCGCGACCGAGTCGCGATGATCGGGCACGCCCGATACGAACGAACGGTCGACCTTCAGGTTGTGCAGCGGGAAACGCTTCAGGTAGGCGAGCGACGAGTAGCCGGTGCCGAAATCGTCGACCGAGATCCGCACGTTCATGTCCGTGAGCGCTTCGAGCATCGGCAGCACGGTGTCCGTGTCGTTCATCAGCAGTCCTTCGGTAATCTCCAGTTCGAGCGCCCCCGGATCGAGCTGCGTCTGCGCGAGGCAGTGGTAGACCGACTCGACGAGCCCCTCGTGGAACTGCCGCGGCGACAGGTTGACCGCGAGCGTCAGGTCGGGCGCGATCGTGCGACGCCATTCGGCGGCCTGCCGGCAGGCCGTTTCGAGCACCCACTGGCCGATCGCGACGATCAGCCCGGTATCTTCCGCGACCGGAATGAATTCCGCCGGCGACATCGGCCCGAGTTCGGGGCTCGTCCAGCGCAGCAACGCTTCGGCGCCGACCGTGCGGCCGCTGCGCGCGTCGACGACCGGCTGGTACGCGAGCCGCAGCATGTCCGACGAGAACGCGCGCCGCAGCGACTGCTCGATCGCGAAGCGGCGTTGGAGGCGCTGGTTCAGCTGCGCGGTGAAGAACGTGAAGTGGTTGCGGCCGCGCTGCTTCGCGTCGTACATCGCGGAGTCGGCGTTGCGCATCAGCGTGACCGAATCGTCGCCGTCGCGCGGCGCGACGCTGATGCCGATCGACACGCCGAGCCAGTATTCGTTGTTCGCGATCTCGAACGGCTGCGCGATCGTGTCGATCACCTCGCGCGCGAGCACGGCCAGCTCGTCGGGATCGTCGCAGTGGTCGACGAGGATCACGAACTCGTCGCCGCCGACGCGCGTGAGCGCGTGGCGCCCGCCCGCGCAGGCCGCGAGGCGCGCCGCGACGCTGCGCAAGAGCGCGTCGCCGGCCTCGTGGCCGGCCGTGTCGTTGACCTTCTTGAAGCCGACGAGATCGAGGAACAGGATCGCGACATGCGCAGGCCCGGCCGCCGCCTCGCGCGCGCCGAACAGCTCGCGCATCCGTTCGGAGAGCCAGCGCCGGTTGTAGAGGCCCGTCAGCGCGTCGCGCGTCGCCAGGTAGCGCAGTTGCTGCTGCGCTTCGCGCACGGGGCCGATGTCGTGAAACGACACGAGCACCGATTCGGGCTGCGTCTCGCCCGGTTTCACGATCGGCACCGCGTTGCCGCGCACCCAGATGACGTCGCCGTCGGCGAGCCCGAAGCCGACCGAGTAGTCGAGCTGCGGCATGGCCGTGGTGAACGCGAGCCGGCTCGGCCAGTCGTCGGGGGCGAGCGGTGTGCCGTCCTCGCGCAGCTTGTACAGGATCACCGTCGACAGCCGGCGGCCGACGAGGTCGCCCTTCGCACGCATCATCCGGTTCGCGCTCGGATTGCTCGCGATCACCATGCCGTCGCGCGACACGACGAGAATCCCTTCGTTCAGGCTGTTGACGACCAGGCGGTGATGTTCCTCGCTGCGCGCGAGCTGCCGCGCGATCCAGTCCTGGTGCACCGCGAGGCCGACGCTGTTGCCGATATCGCGCAGCAGGTCGGTTTCGGTGTCGGTGGGCCGCCGCGGCGTACGGTGATAGACGGCGAATGCGCCGAGCACGGTGCCCGTATCGTCCAGGAACGGCACCGACCAGCACGCGCGCAGGCCGTGCGGCAACGCGAACGAACGGTAGGCGGCCCACAGCGGATCGGTTTCGATGTCTTCGACGGCGATCATCCGGCGCTCGAACATCGCCGTGCCGCACGAGCCCGCGGCGGGCCCGATCGATGCGCCGTCGATCGCCGCGCTGTACTGCACGGGCAGCGACGGCGCGGCACCGACGTGCACGTGCACGCCGTCCGCGTCGAGCAGCAGGATCGTGCACGACGCGCCGTCGCCGAGCAGCGCCTCGGCGCGCCGGCAGACCTCGACGAGCAGTTCCGGCAGTGGTGTATTGCGTGTGATCAGCCTCAGCACGCTTTGCTCGGATGCGAGCACTTCCGCTGCGAGGCCGAGACTGTAGCGAGAACTTTGCGGTTCGGTATTCAAGATGAATCCTGCCGTCAGTTCGACCGGGTCTGATGCGCCCGATTCGTAGCGATTCTTCGTGCCGTATATCGCCCCGAGTCGACTCGCCCCCCCGGTGCGCCCCCATTGCACGCCGGTCACGGCGCGCCAAAATATATTTAACACCAATCCGCGCCCGCTGGCGTACCCGCGCGCATCGAGGGTATACGCGTGGTCGCGGCCGGCGGGACGCCGCCCCGATTTGTCAGATGATTACTTATAGCGCACCGCCCCGCCGGCCGCCGTCAGTCCTTGCGAATATGTTCGGCGAGGAAGTCGATCAGCAGCCGCACGCGCGGCAGGAGCCCGCGCCGGGACGGGAACACCGCGTGAATCACGCCGCCCTTCGGCGCCCACCCCGGCAGCACGTCTATCAGCGTGCCGTCGCGCAGGTCGTCCTCGATGACCATGCATGGCAACTGCACGATGCCGACGCCATGAATCGCCGCGTCGCGCAACGCGTGCATGTCGTCGGAGATGTAGCGCGGATGATGGCGCAGCTGCGCCTGCTCGCCGTTCGGCCCGACCAGCTGCCACACGTGCTGCCGCGGCGGCCCCCAGTCGAGGCTCGGCTCGCCGGCCAGCTCGGCCGGGTCGGCCGGCACCGTGCGTCCGGCCAGCCACTGCGGCGCGGCCACCAGCCGCTGCGGGCTGTCGCCGAGAATCCGCATCACGAGGTCGCTGTCCTCCAGTGGCGGGAAACGCACGCGCAGCGCCAGGTCGAAGCCTTCGCTCAGCAGGTCGACCCGGCGGTTCGTCGCTTCGAGATGCACGTGTACCGCCGGATGGATCGCCATGAAGCGCGCGACGAGCTCGCTCACGCGATATTCGAGCAGCGCGGTCGGGCAGCTCACGCGGACGATCCCGCGCGGCTCCGCGTGCCGGCGCTCGATCACCTCGCGCGCCGCGTCGGCCTCGACCAGCACCGCGAGGCAGCGTTCGTAGAATTCGCGGCCGGTTTCCGTGACCGTGAAATGACGCGTCGTCCGCTGCAGCAGCCGCACGTCGTAGTGCGCTTCCAGCGCGGCGATGCGCCGGCTCAGCGTCGACTTCGGGACATCCAGCGCCCGCCCCGCCTGCGTGAAGCCGCCGTGCTCGACCACCTTCACGAAATAGTAGAGGTCGTTCAGGTCATCCATGATTGTTCCACCCATAGAACACTGACGGCATTCTAAGGGACTGGAAGCCCGGTTGTTGCGCGCATAGCATCGTTCTTCGATGGGGATCGATTACGCGAACGCGACCGGAGATTTTCCCTGACGGGTGCCTCGCGCGCCGAATCGATTGACTAAGCTTGGAGCACTCGCCCGCCGCGACGACGATCCCGACGCCGCGGCCGCCCACCCAGGATCCTCGGGATTTCTCTCACTTCCTGTCCTGTTTCTGGAGGCAACCATGGCAAGCGAACCGATTCGCGATCCCGCGAACGACCACCTGCTCACCCCGCAGAACGCGGCGTTCATCGTCATCGACTACCAGCCGGTCCAGGTGAACTCGATTGCATCGATGGATCGCCAGCTGCTGATCAACAACATCGTCGGCGCATCGAAGGCCGCGGTCGCGTACGGCCTGCCGATCGTCCACTCGACCGTCAACGTGAAGACCGGCCTGAACAAGCCGCCGATCCCGCAACTGCGCGCCGCGCTCGAAGGCTATCCGACCTACGACCGCACCAGCATCAACTCGTGGGAAGACGTCGAGTTCCGCAAGGCCGTCGAGGCCACCGGCCGCAAGAAACTGATCATGACCGCGCTGTGGACCGAAGCGTGCCTGACCTTCCCCGCGCTCGACGCGCTGAAGGCCGGCTACGAAGTCTATGTGGTCGTCGATGCGGTCGGCGGCACGTCGGTCGCCGCGCACGAAGCCGCGCTGCGCCGCATCGAGCAGGCCGGCGGCCAGATGATCAGCGTCGCGCAGCTGTTCTGCGAACTGCAGCGCGACTGGGCCCGTAGCGCGACCGTCCCCGCGTTCATCAACCTGTTCATCGAAACCGGCGGCACCGCGGGCATCCAGTTCTCGTACGACAAGAGCTGATTGCCGCACGTCCGCACGCGCCGCGCTTGCGGCGCGAACCCGGCCCGCGTCGCAGCCGCCAGCGCGCGTTGCGCCACATGAACTACCCCCGCCCGGGCCGGCCCGGGCGGGCGCCCGCGATACCTAAACCACGTGGTAGCTTGCCGGCGGATACGCCGTCTCCAGCGCGGCCCTGAGATCCGCGTCGGACGCCGTGGCCGACGTGAAGACGGCCGTCGTGGTGCTCGCGGTGTAGGCCAGCGTCACGGCCCACGTCGGATGGTCCTCGTTGAGGTTGTCGCGCGTTGCTTGCGCGCTCAACGCGCTCGGGCCGCCGTCCGGATTGAACCCGTAGACTGAAATGGTCGGCATGGCATGTCCTCGTCGGTTGGTTGGGGAACGCCGCCGGCACGCACCGGCGACCTGCCCAGCGTAGGCGCCGCGCACGCGGGCAGGAATGTGCCGAAGGTCATGGCCGAAGGCCCGTGACGGGCGGTGCGATACCGGTTTCCCCGCTCCGCCTCGCCCTCATGCACCCTCACGCACCCTCGACGCCGCACCGCGCGCCGCCATCGCCGCGACGCTGCCAGCCGTCTTCGCGGATACGTGATTCAATGTCATTCGAACCGGCGTCGCGCGTTGCCGCCACGGCGCGCCTTGCGCCCCCCTCGACCGACCTTCACGAAAATCCCATGACGAACCCTGCCGACATCAAGGCGCTCGTTTTCGACGTGTTCGGAACGATCGTCGACTGGAGAAACGGCGTCGCGCGCGAAGCCGCCACGTTCCTGGCGCGCCATGCGCCGGATCGCGATCCGTTCGAATTCGCCGATACGTGGCGCCGCGAATATGCGCCGTCGATGGAGGAAATCCGCAGCGGGCGCAGGCGCTACGTGCGGCTCGACGTGCTGCACCGCGAGAACCTGGTGCGCACGCTCGACCGCTACGGGATCGACGGCGTGCCCGACGCGGAGATCGACGCGCTCAACCTCGCGTGGCACCGGCTCGATCCGTGGCCCGACTCCGTCTCGGCGCTGCAGCGGCTGAAGCGGCGCTACGTGATCGCGCCGCTGTCGAACGGCAACATCCGGCTGATGGTCGACGTCGCGAAGCACGGCGGCCTGCCGTGGGACGCGATTCTCGGCGCCGAAGTCGCGCACGCGTACAAGCCGTCGCCGAGGGTCTATACCGAAGCGGTCGAGATTCTCGGTCTCGAGCCGGCCGAGCTGTGCCTGGTTGCCGCGCACAACGGCGATCTGGCCGCCGCGCGGCGACTCGGGCTCGCGACCGCGTTCGTGCTGCGGCCGACCGAACACGGGCCGAACCAGACGACCGACCTGAAAGCCGACGACGCGTGGGACTTCGACGTCAAGGACCTGAACGAACTCGCGGATCGGCTCGGTTGTCCGGGTTGAGTGCCGGCTGCTAGACTCCGCACTCCGACCACATTCAGCCCCGGCCTATGTCGTCATCGCTGCGTCTGGTAGCAGGCAAGCTCACCGCGATGCGCTTTCTGGAGCGTCCCGATCGGGAGGACGCCGCGCGCCATCAGGTGCCGCCCGTCGATCCCGAAGCCCGGAAGAAATCGCTCGGCTACCGGTTCACGCACTATGTGGTGCCGATTGCCGCGGCGCTCACCGGCAACGGTGCCGCCGCCAATGCGCTGGTGTTTCAGCAAGCCGACGAAGACCTCGCCCTGGCCAGCTTGAACGCCGCGGCCGACAAGGTCGAGCATCCGGCGACATGGTCGTATGCGAATATCCGCGGCAGCAAGACCTTCGCATCGGAAAACGCCTACGTCACCGTCGGGAAAAACGGCAGGATCCTGTTCGCGAAGCTCCCGGTCGAAATCGAAATCGGCGGAAACACGTACCGCGGCTTCCTCGGCGGACAGTGCTTCGACGCCGGCGACGACGTTGTTGCCGTGGTCGATCGCCGAGGCCGCCTGCTTGCGCTGTCGTCTCCGGACCGGCGCCACATGGTCATGGATTACACGTGCGGCGACACCGGGTTGGCCGGGCTGACGCATACGCTCTGGCTCGCGTGGAAATGGATGTTCATCGGCATGACCTGTTTCCTGATCCCGCTCATGCTGCTAGGCATCTGGACCAGCGACAGCGGATTTTCCGATCCGACGCTCGTCGTTCTCACGCTGCTCGGCGGACCGTTCGCATTGGGCGTCATGCTGGCACTGCTCATCGGCGTGCGCCTTGCATGGTCGGACTGGCTGCCCGCGTGGCGCGTGTCGCGCATCCTCACTGCATTGGGCCGACCGGACCTGTGCGCGCGCGATTTCGGCGATGCGCTCGACAACGCCGAACGCACCGGACGATTACGCGACACGGATGTGGGGCGAATCTATTACGCCTAGGCACGCCCAGGCGGCCGGCTGCCTGGCGGCGGCCCCTTCGCCGCGCTCGCGTGACGCCGCCGCGGGTGTGCCGCAACGCGGTGCAACTGGAACCGCGTGAACCCCGACCCGCCCGCTGCGCAAATCACCGCCGCCTCCAGCCCCGCTATTCCGGATCCCCGACGAACCGGAGCCGCTCCGACTCCCCCATCAACAACGCCCGGTTCGCGTCCGCCGCCGCGCGCAGGTAATCCCACAGCGCCGTCACGCGCCGCAGCTTGCGCAGATCCTCGCGACACGTCAGCCAGAAGCACCGCGTGACCACCACGTCGTCCGGCAGCACCGGCACCAACGCCGGCTGCGTGGCCGCCATGAAGCACGGCAGGATCGCGAGCGCGCCGCCCTGCAGCGCCGCGAACACCTGCGCGATCACGCTCGTCGTGCGTAGCCCGGCCGTCGCGCCGGGCACCGCGCGCTCCAGGTACAGCAGTTCGCTGCTGAACGCGAGATCGTCGACGTAACTGATGAACGCATGCCGCGCGAGATCGTCGGTGCAGGCGATCGGCGGATGACTCGCCAGATAGTCGCGCGTCGCGTAGAGCCGCAGCTGGTAGTCGCACAGCTTCGTGACCACGTAAGGCCCGCGTTCGGGCCGCTCGAGCGTGATCGCGAGGTCGGCCTCGCGTTTCGGCAAGTTGACGAAATGCGGGACCGGCAGCAGGTCGACCGTCACATGCGGGTGCGCGACGCGAAACCGCGCGAGCTGCGGCGCGAGGAAAAAACAGCCGAACCCTTCGGTCGACCCGATCCGCACGTGGCCCGACAGCGCCTCGCCGGTGTTCGCGACCTGGTCGCATGCGGACTGCACGGTCGTCTCCATCGCGTCCGCATACGCGACGAGCCGCTGCCCCTCGGCGGTCAGCGTGAAGCCGCCCGAGCGCGACTTGTCGAACAAAAGCGTACCCATCGCGGCCTCGAGTGCGCGAATGCGCCGCGCGACGGTCGTGTAGTCGACCCCGAGCCGCTTCGCGGCCCCGCTCGCGCGCTGCGTGCGGGCGACTTCGAGGAAGAAGCGCAGGTCGTCCCAGTTCAGGTTGCCGGAAACCGGCTCGGTGGCGTGTCGCATCGGCGGGAAAAAGGGCAGGTGTCTCGGGGCCGGGTTCCGATATGCATAAATGCACATCTAACCGGCTTTCTTGTCGGTACATCATGGATCCGCGCATAACTATACTCGACCGTGACCTGCGGACCATGAGCCGCGGGCAATAAATACGGAGACACCATGCAGACGCGATCCACCCTCGATGAGCATGCAGCCATCGCGACGCCGGCGCCCGCCCGCACCGCGCGGCACTACCTGCTGGCCGGCTGGGCCAGCATGGCCGGCACCACGATCGAGTGGTACGACTTCTTCCTCTACGGCACCGCCGCCGCGCTCGTGTTCAACCGCATCTTCTTCCCGTCGCTGGACCCCGTCGTCGGCACGCTCGCCGCGTTCGGCACGTTCGCGGTCGGCTTCATCGGCCGGCCGATGGGCGGCATCGTGTTCGGCCACTTCGGCGACCGCATCGGCCGCAAGTCGATGCTGATGATCACGCTGCTGCTGATGGGCGTGCCGAGCATGATCATCGGGCTGATCCCGTCGTACGACCGCATCGGCTACTGGGCCGCCGCGCTGCTGATCGCGATGCGCTTCCTGCAGGGGATGGCGGTCGGCGGCGAATGGGGCGGCGCGGTGCTGATGGCCGTCGAGCACGCGCCGAAGGGCCGCAAGGGGCTGTTCGGCAGCCTGCCGCAGACGGGCGTCGGGCTCGGGCTGATCCTGTCGTCGGTCGCGATGGCCGCGGTAGCCGCGCTGCCGGAAGCCGACATGCTGTCGTGGGGCTGGCGCGTGCCGTTCCTCGCGAGCATCGCGCTGGTCGGCCTCGGCTGGTTCATCCGCGCGAAGGTGCCCGAGTCGCCGGACTTCGAGAAGATGCAGCGCCAGGGCAAGGCCGAGAAGTCGCCGGTGACGGCCGCGCTGCGCCGCCATCCGCGCGAGGTGCTGACGATCGTCGGCGCACGCGCCGCGGAAAACACCTGGTTCTACATGGTCGTCACGTTCGCGCTCGCGTATGCGACGCAGCAGCTGCATCTGCCGAAGGCCGAGATGCTGCACGCGATCACGGCCGGCGCGGCGTTGTCGCTCGTCACGATGCCGCTGTGCGGGCATCTCAGCGACCGCATCGGCCAGCGCCGGATGTTCGCGATCGGCCTCGTGCTGATGTGCCTGTTCGCGGCGCCGTTCTTCCTGATGCTCGGCACGCAGCAGACGTCGACCGCATGGTGGGCGATCGTGCTCGGCCTCGGCATCGTGTTCCCGATCCTGTATGCGCCGGAGTCGCTGCTGTTCGCGCAGCAGTTCCCGGCGGAAATCCGCTACAGCGGCATCTCGCTGTCGGTGCAGCTCGCCGGCGTGATCGGCGGCGGCTTCGCGCCGATGATCGCGACGTCGCTGCTCAAGGCCGGCGGCGGCCAGCCGCACTACGTGATCGCGTACCTCGTCGGCTTCGGCGTGTTCGCGCTCGCGTGTACCGCGTTGATGCGTCCGGCGCGTGCGTAAGCATCGGCCCGCATCGATCCGCATCGCCCCGATTTCAGTTCGACCTGCCGTCCGCCGTGGCCGCACGCGCGACGGACGCAGCCCACGTGTTTTCTTCGCATCACCGTTTCCCGGAGAGTTCCATGAACGCCGCAGTTCCCCAGACCACCCTCGCCCTGCCCACCGCCAAGCTGCTGATCGACGGCGCGTTCGTCGAATCGCAAAGCGCCGAATGGGGCGACATCGTCAACCCCGCGACGCAGGAAGTGATCGGCCGCGTGCCGTACGCGACGCTCGACGAGGTCGATGCCGCGATCGCGTCCGCGCAGCGCGCGTTCCAGACCTGGAAGACGACGCCGATCGGCGCGCGGCTGCGCATCATGCTGAAGTTCCAGGACCTCGTGCGTCGCAATCTCGAACGGATCGCGCATACGCTGACGGCCGAGCAGGGCAAGACGCTGCCCGACGCGCAGGGCGACATCTTCCGCGGCCTCGAAGTGGTCGAGCATGCGTGCTCGATCGGCACGCTGCAGCAAGGCGAATTCGCGGAGAACGTCGCGGGCGGCGTCGACACCTACACGCTGCGCCAGCCGATCGGCGTGTGCGCGGGCATCACGCCGTTCAACTTCCCCGGCATGATCCCGCTGTGGATGTTCCCGATGGCGATCGTGTGCGGCAACACGTTCGTGCTGAAACCGTCGGAACAGGATCCGCTGTCGACGATGCAGCTCGTCGAACTCGCGATCGAGGCCGGCGTGCCGCAGGGCGTGCTGAACGTCGTGCACGGCGGCAAGACCGTGGTCGACCGTCTGTGCACGCATCCGGACATCAAGGCGATCTCGTTCGTCGGCTCGACGCGCGTCGGCACGCACGTGTACAACCTCGGCAGCCAGCACGGCAAGCGCGTGCAGTCGATGATGGGCGCGAAGAACCACGCGGTCGTGCTGCCCGATGCGCACCGCGAGCAGTCGATCAACGCGCTGGTCGGCGCGGGCTTCGGCGCGGCCGGCCAGCGCTGCATGGCGACGTCGGTCGTCGTGCTGGTCGGCCAGGCGCGCGACTGGCTGCCCGAGCTGGTCGAGAAGGCGAAGGCGCTGAAGGTCAACGCCGGCGCCGAAGCCGGCACGGACGTCGGCCCGGTCGTGTCGAAGGCGGCGAAGGCCCGCATCCTGTCGCTGATCGACGCGGGCGTGAAGGAAGGCGCGACGCTGCTGCTCGACGGCCGCGACGTGAAGGTGCCCGGCTACGAGCAGGGCAACTTCGTCGGCCCGACGATCTTCTCGAACGTGACGACCGACATGTCGATCTATCAGGAAGAAATCTTCGGGCCGGTGGTGGTCGTGCTCGAAGCCGACACGCTCGACGACGCGATCGCGCTGGTCAACCGCAACCCGATGGGCAACGGCGTCGGCCTGTTCACGCAGAGCGGCGCGGCCGCGCGCAAGTTCCAGAGCGAGATCGACATCGGCCAGGTCGGCATCAACATCCCGATCCCGGTGCCGGTCCCCTACTTCAGCTTCACCGGCTCGCGCGGCTCGAAGCTCGGCGATCTCGGCCCGTACGGCAAGCAGGTCGTGCAGTTCTACACGCAGACGAAGACGGTCACCGCGCGCTGGTTCGACGACGACGCGACGGCCGGCGGCGTGAACACGACGATCGCGCTGCGCTGATCAAGGAAGCCTGCACATGGAAATCGCATTCATCGGACTCGGCAACATGGGCGGCCCGATGGCCGCCAACCTGCTCAAGGCCGGCCACGCGCTGACGGTGTTCGACCTCGACGCGAACGCGGTCGACGCGGCGGTGCGCGCGGGCGCGACGGCGGCCGCGTCGCCGCGTGACGCGGCCGCCCGCGCGTCGCTGGTGATCACGATGCTGCCGGCCGCGCAGCACGTGCGCGCGGTCTACCTCGGCGACGACGGCGTGCTGGCCGGCGCGCGTGCCGGCGCGACGTTGGTCGACTGCAGCACGATCGATCCGGACACCGTGCGCGCGGTGGCCGACGCCGCCGCGCAGCGCGACTTCCCGCTCGCCGACGCGCCGGTGTCGGGCGGCACCGGCGGCGCGCAGGCCGGCACGCTGACCTTCATGGTCGGCGCGCAAGGCGCGCTGTTCGAGCGCATCCGCCCGGTGCTGCTCGACATGGGGAAGAACGTCGTGCACTGCGGCGGCACGGGCACCGGGCAGATCGCGAAGATCTGCAACAACCTGCTGCTCGGCATCTCGATGATGGGCGTGGCCGAAGCGATGGCGCTCGGCGCCGCGCTCGGCATCGATCCGGCCGTGCTGGCCGGCATCATCAACACGTCGACCGGCCGCTGCTGGAGTTCTGACACCTACAACCCGTACCCTGGCGTGAACGACGCGGCACCCGCCGCGCGCGGCTACTCGGGCGGTTTCGCCGCGAACCTGATGCTGAAGGATCTCGGGCTCGCGACCGAAGCCGCACGCAGCGCACGGCAGCCGGTGTGGATGGGCGCGCTCGCGCAGCAGCTCTATCAGTCGATGAGCCAGCAGGGGCTCGGCACGCTCGACTTCTCCGCGTGCGTGAAGCTGTACGAGGCGCAGCCCGCGTAACGCGGCCGGCGGACGTGCGACGGCCCGCGCTGCCCGTCAACGGCATCGCGGGTCGGTTCACATCCGGAGCGGTGCGGAGGTGACGGCCGCGCGCGCGACGCGGCGCTTATCCGCGCGGGTTCGACGCGGTCTCGAAGGTCGGATGGCACTCGAACGCGAGTTCGGAGCGCGCGTCGACGCGGCGGCCGCCGGTCACCGACTCCTGCTTCAGGCTCGCGCGCATGCCGCGCTGCGTGCAGTAGTTGGTCGCTTCGTCGACGGCTTTCGCATGGGCGTCGGCCCACGTCGTCGACACGCCGAGCGTGCGCGTCGTCACGGTGAAGACGTTCGGATTCGACGTCGTGGTCACGTCGGAAGCGGTCGAACATGCGGCGAGCAAGCATGCAACGGCCGCGATGGTCAACCCTCGCAGGGATCGAAAAGATAGAGCAATGGACATGGGGGGCAAGCGCGCGTCGATTCGACGGCATTGAGCAACATAGGCGACAGTATGCCTGCCCGATCGCCGGAGATCATGCCCTTTTCAGTGAACACATTGTTTCGAATGGTTAAACGATGGGCGCTGCCGGCAGGATTTACGGCCCGCGTCACGCCCGTCGTTGCGCAGCGTGTCGCTTTTCCCGGCTTCCCGGCCGGCGCACGGTTTCTGCCCGGCGACCGGCATCGGCCGGCGCGCCGGTCAGTGCGCACGCGCCTGCCGGATTCTCGCCGAAGCCTCCTCCAGGCTTCGCCACGCCGGTTGGCCGGGCGCATAGCGCGCGCGGATGTATGCGGCGAGTTCGGCCATCTGCCGGTCGTCGAACGCGTCGCGGAAGCCGGGCATGTAGCCGAGCCCGTCGGTGGCCGGATGGTCGATCCCGTCGTGCAGCACGCGCAGCAGGTTGTCGGGCGTCGCCTGGCTGACGCTCGTGTTGAGCCCCATCAGCGGACGCACGCCGAAATGCCCGACCCCGCCCGTCTCCGCGTGACAGACCGCGCACGCGGCATCGAACGCGCGCCGGCCGCTCTCGAGGCCGAGCGTCGCGACCGCTTCCGCACCGCGTGCATGGCGGGTCGCCGCGTCGACGGCCACCGCGGCATCGACGGGCGGCGACAGCGACGCCAGATAATGCGCGATCGCCCGGACGTCCGATTCGGGCAGCGCCGCGAGCCCCGCGACGACCGGCGCCATCGGCCCGGCCGCGACACCGTGCTGCGCGGAGAAGCCCGTGCGCAGGTAGTCGAACAACGCGCCTTCGGTCCACGGCACCGGCGACGCCGGCGACGCGACGAGCGGCGGCGCGACCCACCCCTCGGCCTCGCCGCCGGCCAGATAAGCGCGAGCGCCCCGTTCCGCGCCGAGCGCGTTGCGCGGCGTATGGCACGCGCCGCAGTGCCCGGCGCCGTCGACCAGATACTTGCCGCGATTCCACGACGCGGAGTGCGCCGGATCCGGCACGAACGGCCGCGCGTCGTGAAACAGCCAGTTCCATCCGGCGACGAGGCGCCGCTGGTCGAGCGGGAACGGCAGCTTCGTCTTCGGCGGCGCATGCTTCACCGGCGGCTGCGACATCAGGTATGCATACAGCGCGAGCAGGTCGGGCTCGCTCAGCTTCGCGAACGCGGTGTACGGAAACGCCGGATACAGATGCGAGCCGTCGCGCCCGATGCCTTCGCGCATCGCGCGCGCGAACGCCGGATACGACCATGCGCCGATGCCGGTTTCCGGATCGGGCGTGATGTTGGTCGTGTAGATCGTGCCGAACGGCGTGTCGAGCGCGAGACCGCCCGCATTGGCCGCGCCGCCCGGCGCGGTATGGCAGACCGCGCAATCGCCGGCGAGCGCGATCAGGCGGCCGCGTTCGAGTGTCGCCGCGCTCCACATCGCGCCGTCCGCGCCGCCGGGTGCGACCGGGGCGATCGACGCTGGGCCCGGCAGGATCGCGCAGGCCAGCCCGATCAGCCCGCCGACGACCCCGCCCGCGCCGCCACCGGCCAGCCAGCGGCGCCAGCGCGATGACGCGCGGCGCGGCGCGCCGGAACGGCGCTCGCCGACATCGGCCGGCTCCGACCGGGCCAGCGCGTCGCGAATCCGCGCGGCGTCGAACGGCGGCGCGCGAAAACGCACGCCCGTCGCGTCATACAGCGCGTTCGCGATCGCGGCCGCCGCCGGCGCGGCCGCCTGTTCGATCCGTTGCGCGTCGTATGCCGACAGCGACTGCGCGCGACCGACGCCCGGCTCTGCGTCGTCGAACGCGACGAGTTCATGCGCGATCGCATCCGGCGCGACATCGCCGCCGGTCTCGTCATGCGCCGGCCGTGCGGACAGCCGCGCGCCCATCACGCGCGAAATCGCCGCCTCGATCTGCCACGCGGGCAAGCCCGCCATCGACGCCTGCCCGGGCTCGCCCGCGCCCTGCCCGGCGACGACGCGGCGCACCGCGACGTCGCCCGTCGCGCGATCGACGTCGAGATCGACGACCCATGCGGACCAGTGCGGATCGCTGTCGCGGTCGTTGTCGCGGCCCGCGTCCGCGTGCGGGATTTCGCCTGCGGACGGCGCCTCGAGCACGCCCGCACCGTCGAACGCAAAGCCGCGCCCACTGAGGCGGTCCTGCGCCGCTGTATGGGCACGGCCCGCGGCCGGTTCGCCCCACGCCGCGCGTTCGCTGACCATCCGGATGATCTCGCGCGGCCCGGCATCGCGCGACGCATCGAGATGCTGCAGGCGCAATGCGACCGGATCGCGCCGCAGCGCACCGGCCAGTTCGTCGACGAACGACTCGCGCGCGAATGCGTGCGCGTGGTCGGGAATCGTGTGGTGGACGTCGGCCATCTCGATCGACGTCTGCGCATGTCGATAGACGAACGGCGACGACCGAGACGATGCCCCGCATTGCGCCGCCGCGCGCCGCGCATCCGGTGTCGTGCCGGCCCGCGCGCGATAGCGCCACGTCGTCATCCGCCCATCGGCGGCGGTCCGCGTTTCGAGCTCGAACGACGCGTGCGCACGCGCATCGCCGATCGGCCATTCGTAGCGCGCGCGGTGCATGCGCGCCGCGTCGTCCGCACGCCGCGCCGAACCGGCCACCGCTTCATCGCGCCGCACATCGCTCGCATCGGCTTCGGGCTGCGCGGGCACGCTCAGGTCATGCTTCATCGCCGTCGTCCCGCAGATAGCGCGCGGCCCGATGCACCGCGCGGATGATCTCCAGATGCGTGCCGCAGCGACAGAGATTGAAGCGCAGCGCGTCGCGGATCGCCGCATCGTCCGGCGACGGATTACGGTCGAGCAGCGCCTTCGTGCTCATGATCATGCCGTTCAGGCAATAGCCGCACTGCGCGGCCTGCTCGTCGATGAACGCGCGCTGGATCGGATGCGGCGCGTCGCGCGAGCCGAGCCCTTCGAGCGTCGTCACGTCGCGCCCGTGCGCGGCGGCGGCCGGCACGACGCACGCGCGCGTCGCCTGAGCATCGACCAGCACCGTACACGCGCCGCACTGCCCGAATCCGCAGCCGTACTTCGGGCCGTTGAGCGCGCAGTCGTTGCGCAGGACCAGCAGCAGCGGCGCGTCGGGCGCGGCAGCGTCGAACGTGTGCGGCGTGCCGTTCACGCGAAACGCGAGCGGCCGCGACGGGGAAGCGGGATGGGACATGAAGGGATCCGGAATGCGGGGCGCGGGCCGGCAGGCCGTGACTTGGGGGCCGGCAGCGGGCACGGCCGCCGGCTCGCGACGGGCCGGCGTCGCGCGCAGCGCTCACGTATAACACGCCGAAATGCGTACCGCCGCATCGATCACCGATACGGCGGCGCGGCATCCGGCGCGGACACCGCATGCGCGTCAGGCGACGGCCGCCACGTTGCCGCGCGACGGCGACGGCGACACCAGCGGCACGTCGAACACGTCGTAGCCGAACACCCACGACGGATCCTCGTTGGTGCGCAGCCACGTGTTGTTGTGCGACACGAGCTGCACCTTCGACGCGCGTGCCGCGCGGTTCGCCTCGTACAGCGCGAACGCACCCGCGTAATCGCCGATGCCGACTTCGTCGAGGCAGCGCGCGAGCATCGCCGCATCCTCGATCGCCATCGCCGCGCCCTGCGCCATGTGCGGCTTCATCGGATGGCATGCGTCGCCGAGCAGCACGAGACGGCCGCGACTCCACAACGGCAGCGGGTCGCGCTCGAGCAGCGGCCACTTCGTGATCGACGGCGACACGTCGATCAGATGCTGGATGTCGGCGTGGAAGCCGGCGAACGCCTCGCGCATTTCATCGCGGCTGCTGTCGACCATCGACACGCCTTCCGGCCACTCGGCCTGCGGCACGCCGGTCACGTAGTAGTACTCGTCGCGCTTCTCGGTCACGTAGTAGACCATCATGTGGCGATCCTCCGACCACCATTTCACGCACATGTCGTACGGCTTGTTGCCGAGCAGCGAGGCCGGGAACACCGCGCGATGCGCGACATAGCCCGTATAGCGCGGCGGCTCCGCGCCGAGCAGATGCTCGCGGATCCGCGAGTTCACGCCGTCCGCGCCGATCACGATGTCGGCCGTCTCGACGCTGCCGTCGGCAAACGTCAGGCGCACCGCGTCACCCGTGTCCTCCACCGCCGCGAGCCGCTTGCCGAAGCGGATCGTGCCGGGCGTCACCGCCTGCGTCATCAGCGCGTGGAAATCGCCGCGATGCACGGTCAGGTAGCTCGCGCCGTAGGTCCTGCGCGCGTAGTCGCCGAGCGGAATCCGCGACAGTACGTCGGCCGTCTGCCAGTCGCGGCTGTACCAGCAATCCGGATGCGAACCCATCGTCTCCAGCGCGTCCTCGCAGCCGATGCGCCGCATGATCTTCATCACGTTCGGGCCGAGATGGATGCCCGCGCCGAGGCGCGAGAACGCCGGCGCCTGCTCGTACAGCGCGACGTCGTAGCCGCCGCGCTGCAGCAGCGCCGCGGCGGCCGTGCCGCCGAGACCGGCGCCGATGATTGCGATACGGGGTTTGCTCATGCGGATCTCCTGATCGTGAGCCCGGCGCCGGACGCGGCACGAGAACGGGCGGATTGAATGGCGTTTATGTAGCGTACACACTCAATTTATTCAAGACAAGAGGATTATTTCCGGTGATCGACACACCCGGGAAAACACCAATAAAACCTCATATATATCCGCAAATAAACGATCTATGCCTGAAAGGAATCATTTTGACCCATTGTCATTTTCAAATGTACACACTAGACTTTCCCCGAAACCAGGCGATCCCGCGCCAGCGTGCCGCCCCACCCTTACCGACACGGAGCCTCCCGTCATGAGCAAGACCTACCGCATCGGCCAGATCGTGCCGAGTTCCAACACGACGATGGAAACCGAGATTCCCGCGATGCTGCGGTTGCGCGAGGCGATCCGGCCCGAGCGCTTCACGTATCACTCGAGCCGGATGCGGATGAAGAAGGTCGTCAAGGAAGAACTCGCGGCGATGGACGCCGAGTCCGACCGCTGCGCGGTGGAACTGAGCGATGCGCGCGTCGACGTGCTCGGCTACGCGTGCCTCGTCGCGATCATGGCGATGGGCCACGGCTATCACCGCGTGTCGCAGGCGCGCCTCACGAAGCACACGGCCGACAACGGCGCGCAGGCGCCGGTGCTGACGAGCGCGGGCGCGCTCGTCGATGCGCTGAAGGTGATCGGCGCGAAGCGCATCGTGGTGGTCGCGCCGTACATGCTGCCGCTGACCGAGCTCGTGGTCGACTACATCCGCAACGAAGGCTACGACGTGATCGCGTATCGCGCGCTCGAGATCCCCGACAACCTCGACGTCGGCCGCCACGACCCGGCGCGCCTGCCCGACATCGTGAAGACGCTGCCGTACCAGGACGCCGATGCGATCGTGCTGTCCGCGTGCGTGCAGATGCCGTCGCTGCCGGCCGTCGCGAAGGTCGAGGCGATGACGGGTAAGCCCGTGATCACGGCCGCGATCGCGACGACCTACGCGATGCTGCGCGAACTCGATCTCGAACCGATCGTGCCCGGCGCCGGCGCGCTGCTGTCCGGCGCGTATTGAGCGCCCCGCTACTTCGGAGCATCGCCATGTCCTCGACTTTCCTGTACGGCGCGAACGTCCGCGCCAACGGCATCCGCCAGCACTACCTGCGCTACGGCGGCGCCACGGGCGCGCGCGCGTCGCGCCCCGCGATCGTGCTGATTCCCGGCATCACGAGCCCCGCGATCACGTGGGGCTTCGTCGGCGAGGTGTTCGGCGCGGCATTCGACACCTATGTGCTCGACGTGCGCGGCCGCGGGCTGTCCGACGCGTCGCCGTCGCTCGACTACGGCCTCGATGCGCAAGCCGACGACATCGCGACGTTCGTCGCCGCGCTCGGCCTGCCGCGCACGAGCCTGGTCGGCCATTCGATGGGCGCGCGGATCGCCGCGCGCGCGGCACGGCGCGGCGTCCGCGGGCTCGAATCGGTCGTGCTCGTCGATCCGCCGGTGTCCGGCCCGAACCGCCGCGACTATCCGGGCAAGCTGCCGTGGTACATCGACTCGATGGCGCTCGCGCGCGCCGGCACCGACGCCGAAGGGATGCGCGCGTTCTGCCCGACCTGGACCGACGCCGAGTTGCAACTGCGCGCCGAGTGGCTGCATACCTGCGACGAGCGCGCGGTGCGCACGTCGTACGAAGGCTTCCACACCGACGACTTCCACGCGGATGCCGCGCAACTGGCCGTGCCGTCGCTGCTGATCACGGCCGAGCGCGGCGACGTGGTGCGCGACGACGATGTCGTCGAACTGCAGCGTGCGACGCCGTCGATGCAGCACGTGCGCGTGCCCGATGCCGGCCACATGATCCCGTGGGACAACGCGGCGGGCTTCTACGCGGCGTTCGGCAACTTCCTCGGCGCGCCGCTCGCGGCCTGATTTCGCCCCCCTTCCCTTCACGCCATTACCGGAGCCGACGATGCCAGTCAGCGACTATCAACTGATCGACGCGTGGAAGCAGGTGCTCACGCTGTCGCGCCTCGAACCGGGCCAGACCGTCACGATCCTGACGAGCGCGGCCACTCATCCGCAGACGCTGTCGTGCGCGCTGATCGCGACGCAATCGATGGGCGCGATCGTCAACCGGCTCGACCTGCCGCCGGTGAACGGCGAGAAGGCGTTCAGCCGCGACCCGCTCGCGTATCTCGGCACGACGCCGCTCACCGGCAACCGCGCCGCGATCGCCGCATTGCGCGAGAGCGACCTCGTGCTCGACCTGATGACGCTGCTGTTCTCGCCCGAGCAGCACGACATCCTGAAATCCGGCACGAAGATCCTGCTCGCGGTCGAGCCGCCCGAAGTGCTGGTGCGGATGGTGCCGACACTGGCCGACCGCACGCGCGTGCTCGGCGCCGCGCAGAAAATCGCCGCCGCGCGCGAGATGCGCGTGACCTCCGCGGCCGGCACGGCGCTCGTGTGCCCGCTCGGCGATTTCCCGCCGACCGCCGAATACGGCTTCGTCGACGCGCCGGGCCGCTGGGACCACTGGCCGAGCGGCTTCGCGCTGACCTTCCCGAACGACCGCACCGCGCGCGGCACGATCGTGATCGATCGCGGCGACATCCTGCTGCCGCAGAAACATTACGTGAGCGAGCCGATCGCGCTGACCGTCGAAGGCGGCTATGCGACGCGCATCGAAGGCGGCGTCGATGCCGACCTGCTGCGCGACTACATGGAAACCTTCGCGGACCCGGAAGGCTATGCGATCTCGCACATCGGCTGGGGGCTGCAGCCGCGCGCGCGCTGGTCGACGCTCGGCCTGTACGACCGCGAGGCGACGATCGGGATGGATGCGCGTGCGTTCGAAGGCAACTTCCTGTTCTCGCTCGGCCCGAACAACGAAGGCGGCGGCACCCGCACGACCACCTGCCACATCGACATCCCGCTGCGCCGCTGCACGGTCGAGCTCGACGGCGAGACCGTCGTGCGCGAAGGCCGCGTGACCGATCAACCCGCCTGACCGACGAGTGCCCGACACCATGACCGATCTTTCCCGCCACGCCGAAGAAAACGTCTACCGCCAGCAGGGTTTCGGCACGCCGCTGCCGCCGCACGGCAACATCGGACTGCTGATCGTCGACTTCGTGGTCGGCTTCGCCGATCCCGCGACGTTCGGCGGCGGCAACATCGCGCCGGCGATCGCGCGCACGACGCGGGCGCTCGCGCTCGCGCGCGCACGCGGCTGGCCGGTCGCGCACAGCCGCATCGTGTACGCGGACGACGGCAGCGACGACAACGTGTTCTCGCTGAAGGTGCCCGGCATGGCGACGCTGACCGAGCACCATCCGAACAGCGCGATCGTGCCCGAACTCACGCCCGCCGCCGGCGAACTCGTCGTGCGCAAGACCGTGCCGTCGGCGTTCTTCGGCACGCAGCTCGCGCCGTGGCTCGCGCAGCGCGCGGTGCAGACGCTGCTCGTCGCGGGTGCGGTGACGAGCGGCTGCGTGCGCGCGAGCGTGGTCGACGCGATGTCGCACGGGTTCCGCCCGCTCGTGCTCGCCGATTGCGTCGGCGATCGCGCGATCGCGCCGCACGACGCGAACCTGTTCGACATGCAGCAGAAATACGCGGCCGTGATGCCGCTCGACGATGCGATCGCGGCGATCGATGCCATGCACGCGCGCTGAGCCGCCGCGCCGATCGCGGGCGGTGCGGCACGGGTGGGACGAACGGCAGCCGTGCCCGCGCCGGCGCGCGATTGACGCTGCGCTTTTGGCGACCTAGATTGACCGCGTGCGCCATCGCGCACGCCCGGGCCGTCGCCCCGTGCGCGGCACGCGGCAGCAGCGCCGCAGGCGCAGGCGCAGGCGCCGCGACCGGCCGCCGGTCGCGCCCTCCCCGACAGGACACCTGAACCGTGAACCGCTCCGAACTGCTTGCGCGCGACGGCTGCCTGACCGTGATCCGGCGGCCCGCGCCGCCGCCCAAGCCGGCGCCCGGCCAGCCGGGCAGCCTGTCGTCGTACGTGCCGGCGCTGCCCGAGGTGTTCGTCGCGATCCTCGACGACGGACGCATCCTCGCGTTCAACGGCCACGTCGACCTCGGCACCGGCATCCGCACGTCGCTCGCGCAGATCGTGGCGGAGGAGCTCGACGTGCCGGCCGCGCGCGTGACGATGGTGCTCGGCGACACGGCCGCGACGCCGAACCAGGGTCCGACCATCGCGAGCGCGACGATCCAGATTTCCGCGACGCCGCTGCGCTGCGCGGCCGCGCAGGCACGCCACGCGCTGCTGGCGCTGGCCGCCGAGCGCTTCGGTGTCGACCCCGCGCAACTGAGCATCGACGACGGCACGATCGCAGCGCCCGCCGGCGGGCACACCGCAACGTTCGCCGCGCTCGTCGCGGCGCGCCGCATCGCGCTCACGCTCGACCTGAACGCCCGCACGAAGGATCCCGCCCGCTACCGGATCGTCGGCCGGTCGTCGCCGCGCGTCGACCTGCCCGCGAAGGCCACCGGCCAGCTCACGTTCGTGCACGACATGCGCGTGCCGGGCATGCTGCACGGCCGCGTCGTGCGGCCGCCGTATGCGGGCCACGACAGCGGCGCGTTCGTCGGCACGTCGCTGGTCGACGTCGATCGCGCGTCGGTCGCCGACGTGCCCGGGCTCGTGGCGGTCGTCGCGCTCGGCGACTTCGTCGGCGTCGTCGCCGAGCGCGAGGAACACGCGATCCGCGCGGCACGTCAGTTGCGCGTCACGTGGCGCCCACATCCCGCGCTGCCGCCGCTCGACACGCCCGCGGCCGCGATCGCCGCCGCGCCCGCGCAACGCCGGTTGCTGCTCGACGAAGGCGACGTCGACGCGGCACGCGCGCAACCCGGCACGATCACGCTGTCGCGCACCTATGCGTGGCCGTTCCAGATGCACGGCTCGATCGGCCCGTCGTGCGCGCTCGCCGACTATCGCGCACCCGGCGACGGCCGGATCACCGTATGGTCCGGCACCCAGAACCCCGTATCGCTGCGCTACGACCTCGCGACGCTCGTGGCGCGCGACGAAGCCGATATCGACATCGTGCGGATGGAAGCGGCCGGCTGCTACGGCCGCAACGGCGCGGACGACGTCTGCGGCGACGCGCTGCTGCTGTCGCGCGCGGTCGGCCGCCCGGTGCGCGTGCAGCTGTCGCGCGCGGACGAGCATCTGTGGGAACCGAAGGGCGCCGGGCAGCTGATGCAGGTGACGGGCACCGTGACGCGCGACGGCCGCCTGCTCGGCTACGACTTCACGACGCGCTATCCGTCGAACGACGCGCCGCTGCTCGCGACGCTCCTGACCGGCGCGATCGCGCCCGAACCGCGCGTGTTCGAAATGGGCGACCGCACCGCCGTGTCGCCGTATGAAAGCCCGAACCGCCGCTTCGTCTGCGAGGATCTCGCGCCGCTCGTGCGCGCCTCGTGGCTGCGCGGCGTGTCGGCATTGCCGAACTCGTTCGCGCACGACGCGTTCGTCGACGAATGCGCGGCGCTGGCCGGCATCGATCCGCTCGCGTTCCGGCTGCGCCATCTCAAGGACACGCGCGCGACCGAACTGCTGCAGGCCGTCGCCGATCGCGCGGGCTGGACGCCGCGGCACGCGGACCGCAGCAATGAAGCGCAAACAGCGCGCGTCGTCCGCGGACGCGGTATCGCATACGCACGCTACGTCCACAGCCGCTTCCCCGGTTTCGGCGCGGCCTGGTCCGCATGGATCGTCGACCTGAGCGTCGATCGCGTATCGGGCGAGATCCGCATCGAACGCGTGACGGTCGGCCAGGACACCGGCACGATGATCAACCCCGACGGCGTGCGCCACCAGATCCACGGCAACGTGATCCAGGTACTGAGCCGCACGCTGAAGGAGCGCGTGCGGTTTGCCGACGGCAAGGTCGCGTCGCGCGAATGGGCGAGTTATCCGATCCTGACGTTCGACGAAGTGCCGGACGTCGACGTGGTGCTGATGCCGCGGCAAGGCGAACCGCCGCTCGGCGCGGGCGAATCGGCGTCGGTGCCGGGGCCCGCCGCCGTCGCGAATGCGCTGTTCGATGCGACCGGCGTGCGCTTCTACGCGCCGCCGTTCACGCCCGAGACGGTGCGCGCCGCGCTGCGCGAGGCTGGCCGGCTTCCGCCTACCGAAGCGAGTGTCGCGGCAAGCGCCGCATGAGGCCGGTTTGCATCGAGGGCCGACGGCGCCGCGCGTCACGCGTCGCCGTCGGCCTCCATCATCTTGCGCAGCAGGTACTGCAATGCGACGCGTTCGCCCGGATTGAGCGACCCGTACGTGCGCTCGGTCACCTGCCGCGCGAACGGCACCGTGCGGTCGATCAGCGCGAGGCCCGCCGCGGTCGCGCGCACGATCAGCTTGCGGCCGTCGTTCGGGTCGGGCAGCACCTCGACCAGCGCGCGCGTCTTCAAGCGCTCGACGACGCCGCGAATGGTCGCCTGGTCGATCGCGGTCGCCTTCACGATGTCGTTCAGCGAACACGCCTGCTTTTCCTTGACCGCGCACAGCGCGACGAACTGCGCGGCCGTCAGGTCCGAATCGGGGATCGCTTCCTGGAAGATCGCAACGTGCCGCTGATAGGCACGGCGCAGCAGGTGCCCGACCTGGTCGTGAAAGTCGTAGGAATCCTTGGAAGACGCCATGAAGATGAAGGCTCGCGCGGCATGAATGGGAAAGGCAAGCAGTGTACACCCTCAAATCGGTGCATCCGGTCACGCGGCCGCTGCTTCGTTGCGGTGCGTCAGGGTTCTTCGCGCCCTACCCGCGTCGCGCCCGACAAGCGCCCGACTATGTCGGCCTGCTCGCGGACATCGCCGCTGCAACGCCCGCGGCTCGCGCGATCCGGCGGGGCTGCCGGACGCGCGCGCTCCGAACGCCGAAGCACTGGCGTGCACACACTCCACTTTTGAGCGTATACGCACGAATTTCGTGCATACCATAGGCCGGGCAAAAACCATGCTGGTATGTGCATATTCCCGTATAAATCCCCGAAAAATTTGGGGCTTATCCGGCTTATCGATCTATCCCGAGGCGTTCATTTCCATGCCTGCGCGATTCCGTATTTTCTAGTGTGTACGCTATGTAATTGGCGTGCTATACAGACTCCAGCGCGCGGCGAACCTTCGCTCGCGTCGAACGGCCACCCACTTCATCCGTCACATTCGAACAGGGGCAATCCCATGTCTACCGCACACCCGAGCGCCGCCGTCTCCGCCGACGACACGCTGCACGGCGCGCTCTACCGCAAGGTCACGCTGCGCCTGATCACGCTGTTCTGCCTGTGCTATTTCGCGGCCTATCTCGACCGCATCAACATCGGGCTCGCGAAGCTGCAGATGCTCGACGCGCTGAAGTTCAGCGACACCGTGTACGGGCTCGGCGCCGGCCTGTTCTTCGCCGGCTACATCCTGTTCGAAGTCCCGAGCAATCTGGTGCTGCAGCGCGTCGGCGCGAAGCTGTGGATCGCACGGATCATGATCACGTGGGGCCTGCTGTCGGGCGCGACGATGTTCGTGCATACGCCGATGCAGTTCTACGTCGTGCGCTTCCTGCTCGGCGCCGCCGAAGCCGGCTTCCTGCCCGGCGTGCTGCTGTACCTGACCCAGTGGTATCCCGATGCGCGCCGCGCACGGATCGTCGCGCTGTTCATGGTCGGGCTGCCGCTGTCGAGCATGATCGGCAGCCCGATCTCCGGCTGGATCATGCGTGCGTTCGACGGCGTGCACGGGCTCGGCGGCTGGCAGTGGCTGTTCCTGCTCGAGGCATTGCCGTCGGTGCTGCTCGGCTTCGCGGTGCTGCGCTGGCTGCCCAACAGCATCGAGACCGCGCGCTGGCTGAACGCGGACGAGCAGCGCACGCTGCGCGCGAACCTCGATGCCGATCCGTCCGGCAACAAGAGCCACGCGCTCGGCCGCGCGTTCTCCGATCCGAAGGTGTGGGCACTCGGCCTCATCGACCTGTGCGTGCTGCTCGGGCTGTACGCGGTGAGCTTCTGGCTGCCGACGATCCTGCGCGACACCGGCGTGAAGGACGCGTATCACATCGGCTGGCTGATGGTGATCCCGAATGCCGCGGCCGTGCTCGCGACGCTGTATTGCGGCGCGAGCTCCGACCGCGCGCGCGAGCGCCGCTGGCATATCGTCGTGCCGTTCCTGGTGTCGGCCGTCGCGCTCGCATTCGCCGCCGCGTCGTCGCACGGCACGCTCGCGACCGTGCTGCTGTTCTCGCTGATCAACGCGGGCGCGGCCGCCGCGATGCCGGTCGTCTGGGCGCTGCCGTCCACGTTCCTGAAGGGCTCGGCCGCCGCCGGCGGGATCGCGTTCGCGTGCTCGATCGCGAACCTCGGCGGCTTCGGCAGCACCTACTTCATCGGCTGGCTGCGCGACACGTTCCATTCGCAAAGCGCGGGGCTGTACGGCTTCGCCGCATGCATGCTGGTCGGATGCGCGCTCGCGCTCGCGTATCCTGCGAAGCTCGTGAACCGCTGATGCGCTCCATGCGCGCGGCGACCCGAGGTCGTCGCGCGCGATTCGCACGACTCTCCGCGTATCGATGCGTGCCCAACGATATGCGCGCATGCCCCCTCTCGCCCTTCCGCATTCGTCACAGCGCCCCCGGCTGACGGCTTGAACAGCTTTCCTGGGCGCCGCACTCGCGCACAGGTCGCCTCTCGACGTGCCGCACTGCCTTTTTACAAACACGTCACCTCGCGCGCGTGTTCGCGCACGGCATGCCGCACCTCCTCGCGCCGCATCCCGCCACACCGGCGCGTGCGCATGTGCTGCCGTGCAGGCACGTCGTTTGCGATATCAACGCGCCCGCCCCCCCCGGGGCGGACGGCAATCCTTCCTTCAACCCGGCGCTGCACACCGCGCGAGTCCTCGCGCGGCGATTCCGCATCGCAAGCAGGGTTCCCCCTGAACGAGAGGACGACATGAAATCCATACGAACGATAGTGGCCCTGTGCTCGGTCATTTCCGTACTCACGGCGTGCGGCGGAGACAGCAACGACGTCGGCACCGTGCTCGGCATCTCGAAGCCGCAGGCGCGCTTCATCAACGCGGTGCCGGCCGGCCCGAATCTCGACTACTACCTGAACGCGAAGCTCGATGCGTCGGGTGTCGCGTACAAGGGCGTGACCCGTTATCACGACATCGATTCGGGCACGCAGACCGCCAGTTACGACGTATCGGGAACGACCACGACCGTCGCGTCGCAGTCGTTCGGCGCGGCGAACGGTCACCACTACACGACCATCGCGTTGCCGAGCACCTCGTCGGCGATTTCGCTGATCGACGATCCGTTCGACAAGAAGCTGCTGTCCGACAAGGCGCGCGTGCGCAGCTTCAACGCGTCGCCGAACACGCAGAACGTCGACGTGTACGTCGTGCCGCCGGGCACCGACATCAACACGCAAAGCCCGACGCTGGCGGGCGCCGCGTATCAGAACGCCGTGCCGGCATCCACGCAGGATTCCATCTACCTGAATGGCGGAACCTACCAGGTGATCGTCACGACGGCCGGCAGCAAGGCGCCGATCCTGAAGACCGCGCCGGTCGCGATCAACAACAACGCCGACTGGCTGCTGGTGACGATTCCGGCGGGCGGCATCGGCGACGTGACGCCGAACGACATTCACGTGCTCGTCGCGCAGGGCAACGATGCGGACACGTCCGCACAGGAACTCGGCCCGCAATAACGGATAACGGCTTCGGCGGACCGCCGGCCGGCGGTCCGCCCGGCAGCCCTCGCTACGTCGTCAGTCGGTCCGCTCGAGACGGATCACGTGCTCGACCCGCGTACCGTCGCCGTGCTCGACATCGACATCGCCGACATGCCGGACGCGCCAGCCCGGCCGCGTCGCAATCTGCGGCACGTTGCCGCCCGGCCGGCTGTCGATGCCGCCGAGCCCTTCGTCGGGCGTCTCGACCGCGTCGTCGAGCGACGCATTCGAATAGATCACGTTGTCGTGCCACTCGGTCGCGCCGCTGCGCGCCTCCATGCCCTTGCCGTCGACGTCGACCGTGTTGTCGGTCATCGCCATGTTCGCGTTGTCGAGCGTGACGATCCTGCCGCTGGCGCGACGCACCGGATCGCCGCTGTCGACCGCATGCGCGCCGACATCGATCGGCGGCAGGCCGGTCGGCGTCTTCGCCGCGACGGCCTCAGGGGTCAGCGCCCGCTTCGTGACCTCGGCGGCTTCGGCGACCTCGGCGGCCTGGGTCGCCGCATCGGGCATGTCGCCGGCCGCCGGCGTCTGCACCGGGCTCTTCGCGATCTGTTCGCGCTGCTGTTTCGGGGTTGGGTTCGATTCCGCGTTGTGCATCGCACCTCCTGTTCCGGACGGCGTGCGCCGGCGGGATGCAGCCGGCGCCGGTCCGGGAATCGCTACAACGGTCGTTGCAAATCTTTCACGCGCACGGCGCCGCCCACGCGTGCCCTGTGACACGCGTGCCGCGCCGACAGCCGTCCCGGCGGCACGCGGGCGACGGGCCCGCGCATGCCGCCCGCGCCCGACCGTCAGCCGCCGCTTGCTCCCGCGGGCGCGGAAGCGGCGCCGGGCATGCTCGCCGGGCCGCCGGCCGTGCCGCTGCCCGGCATGCCCGACGGCGCGGTGGACGGCGCCGGCGCCATGCTGCTGGTGGAGCCGGTTGAGCCCCCGCCGGTAGTGGTATCGCTCTCGCTCTTCTTCTGGCAACCCGCACCCACCGCCAGGCCGGCAATCAGGATGCCGGCGAAGACGACCCGCGATACGTGACGAATGGAATATCGCTGCATGACACCTCCGCTGATGTCGACTGGATGGAGACCTGTGGCGAGCAATGCGCGTGCCGTCCATCGCCTCCATTGCCACCGCCGGCGACCCGGCCCCATTCATTTTTCAAATGCCCCCCAGCCGAATATTTAATTTCCCATCGCCGCGACGGCCACCCATACTCGCGAACAAATCCGAGACATCACGTCCACGGCGGCCGGGCCGGCGCTGCGTGCACACGCTGCCGGTTCGCGCCCCGCACATGGAAGGAGACAACGCGTGCAACTGGAAGCCACCCACCGCGCGGGCATCGTGCTCGGCGCGGACGACGCATTGCATCGAACCGGTACCGCCGCGCGCGACCCCGCGCTGAGCCCCCGGCTGCACAACCCCGACCTCGCGCCGACCAAGGCGGAGGGCCGCACCTGGGGCCGCTACAGCATCTTCGCGCTGTGGACCAACGACGTGCACAACATCGCGAACTACTCGTTCGCGATCGGGCTGTTCGCGCTCGGCCTGTCGGGCTGGCAGATGCTCGCATCGCTCGCGATCGGCGCGGTGCTGGTGTACGGCTTCATGAACCTCACCGGCTACATGGGCCAGAAGACCGGCGTGCCGTTCCCGGTGATCAGCCGGATGAGCTTCGGCATCTACGGCGCGCTGTTGCCCGCGATGATCCGCGCGGTGATCGCGATCGCATGGTTCGGAATCCAGACCTATCTCGCGTCGGTCGTGCTGCGCGTGCTGCTCACCGCGATCTGGCCGGGCCTCGCCGCGTTCGACCAGAACGCGATCTGCGGGCTGTCGACGCTCGGCTGGGTCACGTTCGTCGCGATCTGGCTGGTGCAGATCGGCATCCTCACCTACGGGATGGAGATGGTCCGCAAGTACGAAGGGCTCGCCGGCCCGATCATCCTCGTCACGACGCTGTCGCTCGCCGCGTGGATGTTCAGCCGCACCGGCGGCCATCTCGCGATGTCGATCGGCAAGCCGATGACCGGCCTGAAGATGTGGACCGAAGTGTTCGCGGGCGGCGCGCTGTGGCTTGCAATCTACGGCACGCTGGTGCTCAATTTCTGCGATTTCGCGCGCGCGTCGCCGAGCGCGAAGACGGTGCGGGTCGGCAACTTCTGGGGCCTGCCGGTGAACATCCTGGTGTTCGCGACGATCAGCTTCGTGCTCGCGGGCGCGCAGTTCAAGCTGAACGGCCAGATCATCCACAGCCCGACGGAAATCATCGCGACGGTGCCGAACAAGCTGTTCCTCGTGCTCGGTTGCCTCGCATTCCTGATCGTGACGGTCGCGGTGAACATCATGGCGAACTTCGTCGCGCCGGCCTTCGTGCTGACGAGCCTCGCGCCGCACCGCCTGACGTTCCGCCGCGCGGGCCTGATCAGCGCGACGGTCGCGGTGCTGATCCTGCCGTGGAACCTGTACAACAGCCCGATCGTGATCGTCTACTTCCTGTCCGGCCTCGGCGCGCTGCTCGGCCCGCTGTACGGCATCATCACGGTCGACTACTGGCTCGTGCGCAAGCAGCGCGTGAACGTGCCGGACCTTTATACCGAAGCGCCGAGCGGCGCGTATTTCTACACGCGCGGCGTGAACCGCAAGGCGCTCGCGGCGCTCGTGCCGTCCGCGCTGATCTCGATCACGCTCGCCGTCGTGCCGGCCTTCAGCGCGATGACGCCGTTCTCCTGGCTGCTCGGCGCGGCCATCGCGGGCAGCGTGTACTGGCTGACGGCCGATCGCAAACGGCAATACGACGAGCGCTCGGGCGAGCCCATCGCGGTCGCCTGCGCCCGACACTGAACGCAGCATACGGAGTGCACCGATGAGAATCCTGGTAGTCAACGTCAACACGACCGCGTCGATCACCGACGCCATCGCCGCGCAGGCGCGGGCCGCCGCGTCGCCGGGCACCGAGATCGTCGGGCTGACGCCGCGCTTCGGCGCGGAATCGGTCGAGGGCAACTTCGAGAGCTACCTCGCGGCGATCGCCGTGATGGACCGCGTGTTGAGCTACGACGAGCCGTACGACGCGGTGATCCAGGCCGGCTACGGCGAACACGGCCGCGAAGGGCTGCAGGAACTGCTGACGGTGCCGGTCGTCGACATCACCGAAGCGGCCGCGAGCATCGCGATGCTGCTCGGCCACCGCTACTCGGTCGTCACGACGCTCGACCGCACGGTGCCGCTGATCGAGGATCGCCTGAAGCTCGCCGGGCTCGACGCGCGCTGCGCGTCGGTGCGCGCGAGCGGTCTCGCGGTGCTCGAGCTCGAGGAGAATCCGGCCCGCGCGATCGAGTCGATCGTCGACCAGGCCGCGCGCGCGGTGAAGGACGATCGCGCGGAAGTGATCTGCCTCGGCTGCGGCGGGATGGCCGGCCTCGACCGGCAGATCGAGGAATGCACGGGCGTGCCCGTCGTCGACGGCGTGTCGGCCGCGGTCGCGCTCGCGGAATCGCTGGTGCGCCTGAAGCTGAAGACGTCGAAGGTCCGCACCTATGCGCCGCCGCGCCCGAAGCGAATCGTCGGCTGGCCGGGCACCTTCGTCAAATGACGGGCCGCGGGAACGCGTAGCGACATGCGGGACGCACCGGCGCCGAACGACCTGTCCCTCGATGCGTCCGACGCAAGGGCTGCGCTCGACGGTCTGGACGCGCGCCTGATGCGCATCCTGCTCGTGCTGCTCACCGAGCGCACCGTGTCGCGCGCGGCCGTGCGGCTGAACATGTCGCAGCCGGCGACGAGCGCCGCGCTCAAGCGGCTGCGCACGCTGCTCGGCGATCCGCTGCTGGTGCGCAGCCGCTACGGCATGGTGCCGACCGAGTTCGGCACGCGGCTGATCGAGCCGCTGCGCAACGCGCTGCGCGTGATCGACTTCATCCGCATCCAGCAGCCGACCTTCGACGCGCGAACGTCGGTGCGCACCTACCGGATCGGTTGCCCCGACTACCTGAACGTGCTGTTCGTGCCGAAGCTCGTCGCGTTGTTCCGCGAACGCGCGCCGAACGCGCAGCTCGTGTTCCATCCGCTCGGCGACGGCTACGACGACGAACGCGCGCTCGCCGACGGCGAGCTCGACGTCGTGATCGACAACCGCCCTGCCCGCCTGTCGCGGTTCCGGCAGGACGACCTGTTCGACGATCGCGTCGTGTGCCTGATGCGCGCCACGCATCCGCTCGCACGGCGCGGCGCGATGACGGCCGCCGAGTTCGCGCGAGCCGCGCAGCTGTGCCCGACACCGTCATGGCTCGAAGCGTCCGGCGCGATCGACCGGCAGCTCGAACGCGTCGGCCTGCAGCGGCGGATCGTCGTCACGCTGCCGCACTTCGAACTCGCCGCGCATGCGCTCGTGCGCTCCGACCTGATCCTCACCACCACGTACCGGCTCGCGCGCCACTACGCGAAGCTGCTGCCGCTCGGCGCAGTGGCGCTGCCGGCCGAGCCGCCCGCGATCGTGTACCGGATGACGTGGAACGAGTCGGGCGCCTGCGTCGACGGTGTGCGCTGGCTGCGCGGGCTGGTCGCGGAGGCGACGCGCGGCTGGCTCGACGCGGAGGCCGCACAGCCGGCCGTCGCGGCGGTTGCCGCGAATGCGGATGCGGATGCGGATGCGCGGGCGAACGTGCCGATCGCCGACGCCCCGCCGGAACCGACCCGACGCACGCGCCGCCGGCAGGCGACGCATTGCGGTGCATCGCAACGGACGCGTGTCGCGCGCGCGGCGCGCGTTCATCGCGTCACGACGAAGTCGCGCTGAATCGATCGCCGACGACAAGCTGAACGCGCAAGCCCGGCGGCTCCGTATCGTCGCGTGCAATGCGCGGGGTATGAACCCCCGCCGCACGCATCACGCGTCGCGCATCGGTTGCGCAAGCAACTTGTATGCAACGACGGCGACAGCGAGCGCGAGCACGCCGCTGACCGTCAGCGCCGCGGCGAATCCGCTCGCGAAGGCCGCGGGTGCCGCATCGGCAAGCGTGCGCGCGGCCGACGTCGGCACGTGCGCGAGCGCCTGCGCGAGATCGCCGGCCAGCAGGCTCGACATGAACGGCGCGTCGACGAATGCGCGCACGCCCGGTGCGACAGACAGCAGCCGGTCGAGGTGCGCGTGCGTGCTGGCGGCCAGCACCGCGCCGAGCACGCCGACGGCCGTCACGATCGCCGAGAAGCGCGTGGTCGTGCTGATGCCCGACGCCATCCCGGTACGGCTCGGCGGCACGCACGTCATGATCGCCTTCTGCGTGTCGCCGTTCATGATGCCGGCGCCGCAGCCCGTCACGAACATGCCGAGCGCGACGAGCCGGTAGTCGCCGCCGGCCGTCAGCGCCGCGGTCGCGAGATTGCCCGCGCCGATCAGTGCGAGCCCGCCCGCCAGCACGCCGCCGGACGATACGCGCGCGGCGAGCAGGCCGCCGAGCGAGGGCCCTGCGATCATCGCGAACGCGAACGGCAGCATCCCGAGCCCCGCGTCGATCGCGGACATCCCGAACGCGTTCTGCAGGTACAGCGGCAGGAACGTCATCATCACCTGCGCGCACGCCGCATAGCCGAACATCGCGAGCACGGCGCCGACGAAGCGCGGCTGGCGGAACAACGCCAGATCGATCATGGGCCGCGCCTGCCAGCGCTCCGCACCGATGAACGCGGCCAGCAGCGCGGCGGCCAGCGCGAACCGGCCGAGCGTCGCGGTCGACAGCCAGCCATGCGACGGCGCGCCGATCAGCGCCGCGATCGCGCAGGCGAGCGCCGCGCCGAACAGCAGGCTGCCGGCGGCATCCACCCGTTTCGCGTGCGGATCGCGCGACTCGTCGATCGCGACGCGCGCGCCGGCCGCGAGCAGTGCGCACACCGGCAGGTTCAGCAGGAACACCCAGCGCCAGCCGATCCACTGCGTGATCGCGCCGCCGACCAGCGGCGCGACGGCCGTCGCGATCCCCATGCACATCCCCCAGATCGCCCATGCACGCGCCCGTTCGCGTCCGTCCGGAAAGCGGTTCGCGATCACCGCGAGCGCGGCCGTCAGCAACAGCGCGGCCCCGCCGCCCTTTGCCGCGCGCGCGGCGATCAGCCAGCCGGCCGACGGCGCGATCCCGCACCCGAGCGACGCGAGCGAAAAGAGCGCGAGCCCCGCGCCGAGCATGCGTTTGCGCCCGAAGCGGTCCGCCAGCCCGCCGGCCGGCAGCAGGCATGCGGCGAACGCGGTCATGTAGGCGCTCACGACCCATTCGATGTCGGCGAAGCTCGCATGGAAGCCGCGCGCGATGCTCGGCAGCGACACGGCGACGACGTTCGTGTCGAGCACGATCAGCGAGCATGTCGCCGACGCGACCGCGAGCGTCGCGGCGGCCGGCAGGCGGGTGCCCGTGCGCGCGGCGGCAGGCGCGCCTGCGCGCGGGGCGGGAGAAGACTGGGACATCGACGGCTCCGGAACGAGAGGAACGAGCCGTATGCTAGGCTTGCCCGGTATTACCTGTCATTGACATACCGATGCAGTTTCATTAACGAAAATTGCAATCATGAATCCGCTCGAATTCCGTCACGTGCGCGCGTTCCTGAGCGTCGCGCAGCACCTGCATTTCGCGCGCGCGGCCGACGCGCTCGACATGGCGCCGCCCGCGCTCACGCGGCAGATCCAGGAAGCCGAGCGGCTGCTCGGCGTGCGGCTGTTCCAGCGGTCGCGCCGGGAGGTTTCGCTGACGGCGGCCGGCGTTGCGTTTCTCGCCGAGGCGAGCGCGGCGGTCGAGCATCTGCAGCGCGGCCGCGAACTCGCGACGCTCGCCGAACGCGGCGAACTCGGCCGGATCGAGATCGGCTACGTGTCGTCGGCCGTCTATTCGGGCACGCTGCAGCGCACGGTCGGCGCGTTCCGCGCCGCGCATCCGCGCATCGAGCTGAACCTGCGCGAGGTACCGATGGACGACGTCGCGAAACAACTCGACGCGGGCCGGCTCGACCTCGCGTACGTGCGGCCGCCGTTGCCGCTGCCGGGCGGGCTGCGGATCGTCACGCTGCAGCGCGACGTATTCGTCGCGGCGGTGCCGGCCGATTCGCGTTACGCGGCGATGACCACCGTGCGTGCCGCCGATCTCGCCGACGCGCGCTTCGCCGTGCCGGAACAGGAGCGCGGCACGCTCGAAGTCGCGCGCCGCGGCCGCTTCGCGCCGGTGATCGCCGCGCGGCCGGGCGGGTTGCTCGCGGTGCTCGCGTGCGTATCGGTGAACGGCTGGGTTGCCGTGATCCCGGACGCGCTCGCCGGCTGCGTGTCGTTGCCGGGCGTCGTGTACCGGCCGATCGCCGGCAAGCCGATCATGTCCGAACTCGCGCTCGCGTACCGGCGCTTCGAGAAGGCGCCCGCGGTACGCGCGTTCCTGCGCGCCGTCCCTGCCGCGGGCTAGCGCCTGTCTCGCCGATAACGGACGCACGAATAAGCATTTCGCGATTCGATGTTTGCCGGCGCGAAACCGATTCCGTAATCTGCCCGGCAGCCGCGCGGCCTCTCGCGCGGATCACCGAGGACCTGCCGCCGATGACTTCGCCCCCCGCCCTGGCCCGCCGCCGCGCACTGCTGCGCGTGGCCGCCCTGGCCGCCGCACCGCTTGCCGGCGCCGCCGCACGGCCCGTCCGCGCGGCCGGCCCCGACCTGTCCGACGTGACGCTGGTGCTCGGCGACCAGGCCGGCGGCCTGCGCGCGCTGGCCGAAGCCGCGCGCGTGCTCGACGGCGTGCCGTACCGGTTTCGCTGGGCGAATTTCCAGGGCGCCGCGCCGCTGTTCGAAGCACAGCGCGCGGGTGCGATCGACCTCGCACCGGCCGGCGACCTGCCGGTGTTGACGGCCGCGCTCGGCGATCCGGCGCTGCGGATCGTGGCCACGCGCGTCGGCTCGCCGACGTCGCTCGGCATCGTCGTGCAGCCCGATTCGCCGGTGCGCACCGTCGCCGACCTGAAGGGGCGCACGGTCGTCGTGTCGTCGGCGCGCGGCAGCATCTCGCAATACCAGCTCTACGGCGCGCTGCGCGAACACGGCCTCGCGCCCGGCGACGTCGACGTGCGCTTCGTGCTGCCGGTCGACGCGTTCGCCGCATTTGAGGCGAAGCAGATCGGTATCTGGGCGACCTTCGATCCGTATTACGGCAACGTGGTCCGGCGCGGTGCGCGCATCGTGCGCGACGGCAGCGGGATCAATTCCGGGCTCGCGTTCCTCACGTCGCCGGTCGACACGCTCGACGATCGCGCGAAGCGCGCGGCGCTGTCGGACGTGCTCGCGCGGCTCACCCGAGCCGGCCAGTGGGCGCTCGGGCATCCCGCCGATTACGCGACCGTCTATGCGTCGCTCACGCGCCTGCCGCGCGAGGCGGCCGCCGACATCGCGCGCCGGGCGGCGCTCGCGCAGCGCGGCGTCACCGACGCGGACATCGACGTGCTGCAGCGCGTCGCCGATCGCGCGGCATCGGACGCGATCCTGCCGAAGCGCGTCGACGTCGCGTCGATCGCGGTGCGCAACCTGCCGGCCGCGTAACCGGCTGCACGTCGTCGCCTGTGCGGGCGTTCAACGCGCCTTCGCCATGTCGAGATCCGGCACGTCGTCGCCGAACGTCGACGCAACCAGCGTGCGCATCGCGGCGAGCAGCAGCGTCGGGCCCGACTGGTTGAACGTGCAACGCTCGCCGGCCGCCAGCACTGCCCGATGCAGCACCGCGCGCCACGCACCGTGCCCGCCGTCGCGCTCGAACGCGCCGAACGGCAAACGCTCGACGAGCGGCCCGCCGTCTACCCACGACGACGACGGCGCGTACGGCACCGGCGTGCCGCCCGGTTCGCGCAGGACCGTGCATCCCGCGGCGTCGACGCGCGGCGCGCCGAGTGCTTCGGCCATCGCCACCCAGAAATCGAGCGGCGCACCGACCAGATCGTGAGCCTGCATCGCGCCCTCCCGCGGTCGTGAAAACGCCATCCTAGCGCTGCCGCGCGCGATGCGCCGGCCCCGCCGCGACCGGTGCGTTGCCCGGCAAGCGCGCCCGTCGTGCGAAACCGCCGATACGTGTTACGAATCGGCGATTCCTGCGTACAATGAACGCAACACGTATCGTCCGGGCGGCGGTGGACACGCACCCCGGAACCGCATTCACGCCGAACCGGGCCGGGCCCGTTCGGCGGACGACAACCGGAACCATACGGTGCAGCGCAGGCCGGATCTCTCGGGAGACCGCAGCATGTCCACGCACGCCAGGAAACCGCTGATATCGCTCGTCGTGCCGTTTCATGACGAAGAAGACACGATCGACGCGTTCTTTGCCGAAACGCTGCCCGTTCTCGAGTCGGTCGCCGGGGTCCGCTTCGAGATCGTCTGCATCAACGACGGCAGCCGCGATCGCACGCTCGACCGGCTGCTCGCGATCGCCGCCCGCGACGCGCGCGTACACGTCGTGGATCTCACACGCCGCTTCGGCAAGGAAGCCGCGCTCACCGCGGGCCTGGACGAGGCCGCCGGCGCCGCGGTGATCCTGATCGACGCCGACCTGCAGGACCCTCCCGCCCTGATTCCCGCGATGATCGAACACTGGCGCGCCGGTGCCGAAGTCGTCGCCGCGAAACGCACCGACCGGATGTGCGACCCGTACCTGCAGCGCGCGGCGGCGGCGCTCTACTATCGCGTGCACAACGCGCTGTCCGAAGTCGAAATGCCGGAAAACGTCGGCGATTTCCGCCTGATGGATCGCGAGGTCGTCGAAGCGCTGCGCGCGCTGCCGGAGCGGCGACGGTTCATGAAGGGGCTGTTCGCGTGGGTCGGCTTTCGCACCGCTATCGTCGAATACACGCGTGCGCCGCGCAGCGGCGGCCGCTCGAAGTTCTCCGGATGGCGACGCTGGAACTTCGCGCTCGAGGGCATCACGAGCTTCAGCACCGTGCCGCTGCGCGTGTGGACCTACGTCGGTCTCACGTTCGCGATGCTGTCGCTCGCGTATGGCGCCTTCATCGTGGTGCGCACGCTGCTGTACGGCAATCCGGTGCACGGCTACCCGTCGCTGATTTCCGTCGTGCTGTTCGTCGGCGGCATCCAGCTGATCGGTATCGGCGTGATCGGCGAATACCTCGGGCGGATCTATCACGAGTCCAAGCAGCGCCCCGTCTATCTCGTGAGGCGGCGCTACCGTGCCGAGCGCGATGCCGCCGCCCAGCCGGCATCGAAGCTGCTGCAGTTTCCGCTGAAGCGCACGCCCGCGGCCCGCCGCAGGGCAGCGATACCGGCAGTCGCCGGCGTCGCCGCCCGCAAAGCGTCGTTCAAGTAGAACCGGACCGCCGCAATTGGACATTCCCCGCGAATCGATGCGCTCGGCGGAGCGGCCCGTGTGCGCGTGGCTCACGCTGCGGCGCGTCGTCGTGTACAGCGTGCTGATGCTCGTGCTCGACGCACTGTTCATCGCGATCTGGACGACCGTCGTTCGTCACGGATCCGGAAGCATCGGGGCACGCCCCGGTGCCGACTTCTCGGTGTTCTGGTCGGCCTCGTACGTGATGCTGCACGGCTCGCCGGCGCAGGCGTACGACTTCTCAACCTTCTCGCGGCTGACGACCGGGCTGTTCACGCACCTTCGCCGCGACGTCTTCGCCCCGTGGCTGTACCCGCCCACCTATCTGCTGCTCGTGACACCGCTGGCGTTACTGCCCTTCGCGCTCGGTTACCCGGTGTTCGTCGCGATCGGCGTCGTCGTGCTCGGCCTCGTCGCGTGGCGCGTTTCGCGTCTCGGCACGATTCCGGGCGCATCGCGCATCGGCCCGCTCGCGCTGGCCGCCGCACCTTGCGTGTTCGTCACCGCGACGCTCGGGCAAAACGCGTTCCTGACCGCATCGTGCGCGGCGCTGGCCGTCCACTGGGCCGATCGGCGGCCGATCTGGGCGGGCCTCTGCATCGGCCTGCTGTCGGTCAAGCCGCAGATGGCGCTGCTGTTCCCGTTCGTGCTGGTCGCCGTGCGCGCATGGCGCACGATCGCATGGGCCGCGCTCGCCACCGGCACGTTCGTCGCGCTGAGCGTCCTGATTTGCGGCATCGAGTCGCTGCGCCTGTTCGTCGCCAGCACCGGACTCGCGCGATCGATCGTCCTCGAACACGGTGTCGTGTTCTGGCTCGCGTCGCCGACGCCGTTCGCGGCGTTCCGGCTTGCGGGCGTGCCGCTCGGCGCCGCCTATGCCGCGCAAGCGTGTATTGCGGCAATCGCGATCGCCGCCGCGTGCATCGCATGGACGCAATCGCGCGATACTCGCGTGCGCGCCGCCGTGCTGGCGGTCGCGACGCTCGTGGCGAACCCGTACGTGTGGCACTACGAACTTGCGTGGCTCGCCATCGCAATCGCCTGCATGCTGTCGATCGGCTGGCGCAACGGCTGGCTGCGTGGCGAACAGGCCGCGATCGCGCTGATGTGGGCGCTGCCGGTCGCCGAATACCTGAACCCGTGGCTGCTGCTGCCGCAGATCGGCCCGGCCGTGACGCTCTTCGCGCTGCTCGTGCTGCTGCGCCGCGCGCGGCACGACGCTCACAACGCGAGCCGCGGCGGCACGTACAGCCCGTAGTACGGCCCGACGCCCGTCGCGACGCCGGTCATCTTCACGCCGGCGACGAAGTGCCCCTGGATGTACTTGTACGTGCCGCCGAGCGACACGTCGATCCGGAACGCCGCGAACGCGACGATCGGCACGTAGGTGCTGCTCGCCGTCTGCGTGACGACCGGCAGCACGACCGTCGTGCCGACCGGCACCGACGTGTAGAGCGTCGCCTTCACGCCGGTCGCGAGATAGATGCTGTCGCCGATATTGAGCGTCGTCGGGTTGCCGGTCACCATCAGGCCGCCCATCGTCGTCGTGTCGCTCGCGGTTGACTGGAACGACGTCCACTGGCCGCCCATGCACAGCGTGCCGTAGGTCTGGCCGTTCGTGATCGAGAATTCGTACGGCAGGTTGGTCAGCGGATTGATCAGCGGCTGGTTGGTTAGCGTGTTCCAGTACTGGTTGTACACGCACTGGTCGATCGCGACCGGAAAGAGCCCGCCCGCCGCCACCCCGCCCGGCGCGGCGAGCACCGCGATCGCGGTCGCGCTGCCGGACGCGCCCGGAATGCCGAGCAGCCCGCCGAGCAGCAGCGGAATCGAGCCGCCGTTCACGCCCGGCGCGCGCGACACGGTCACCTGAACCGCCGGCACGTCGTATTGGCCGGGCGTGATGGTCGTCGGCTGCATCGATGCCGGGTTGCGCGTCACGTTCCAGTAGCCGGTCGTCACCGTGCCGGTCGCGAGCGGCGCGCCTGCCGCCGCATTCTGCGCGATCACGCCGTTCGCCGCCGGCGCGGCCTGCGACCAGTTCAGCGCGCCGCCCGTGGGCGACATCATCGCGTCGGCCGCCGCGAGCGCGGCCGCGTCGGCAGCGTTCTGCAACTGGTTGCGCACCGTGGCCACCCACGCGATGTCGATTGCCAGCGCGCCGAACGACAACAGCGGAATCAGGAACAGCAGAAAGAACAGCGCGACGGAGCCGCGCTCGCGCGTGGCGCCGATGCATGGCGTGCCGGCTGCGTCATTCATAGAGCATCACCGAGCTGGCCGAGATCGTCACCGGGCCGGTCAGCGCGCTGAATGCCGACCCCAGCACCAGCCCCGAATACGTGTAGGTCACCGTGACCGTCAGCGCGGTGCCGGCCGTCGTGCCGTTCGCCTGCGTCACGGTGATGGTCGGCGTCGTCGCGGTGCCGCCGGTGATGAGGCTGTTCTGCGTGTAGGTCGACGCGACGTTGGCGATCTGTGTCGGGGTCAGCATCGGCACGCGCAGCACGACGCCCGCGCGCGCGGCCTCGCGGCTCGCGTTCGTGATGACGGCCTTGTCGCACAGCAGCAGGCTCGTGTCGATGATGCCGATCAGCACCATCAGCAGGAACGGCAGCATCAGCACGAACTCGAGGGATACGACGCCGCGCGCGTGACGGACGCCCATCGCCTGGCGTGTCATCTTGCCGCCCCCGCGGCGGGCGGCAGCGCGTGCGGGTCGAGCGCGGCCCCCGTCGACGGTCGTGCGGCGGCGGGCGCCTGGCGCGCCGCAAGCTGCGCGCGCACTGCCTCGTAGACGCGCAGATTGTCGGCCACCGCCGATGCGGGCAGATCCGCCGACAACAGCTTCTTCGCCGAATCGGTGTTGCCGAGCACGCCATACGCGAACGCGAGGTTCTGGCGCGCCTGCCACGGCGCATCGGGCAACCCGGCCACGTCGAGCAGCACATTCACGCCTTCGCGCGGCCGGTTGCTCAGCACGAGCGACAGCCCGAGGTCGACGCGCAAGCCCTGCGCATCCGGATGCGCGCGCAGCGCATCGCGGTATACGGCCTGCGCGTCTTCATGGCGGCCCTGCAGGTCGAGCACCGTACCGAGCCCTTCCGCCGCGAGCGGCAGGTTCGGCTGCGCGGCCAGCAGCTCGCGGTAGCGCTGGGCGGCCTCGTCGAGCCGGCGCTGCCGCAACGCGACGCGCGCGAGCCCGACCTGCGGCCCGGGTTCCGCGGGTGCCTGCTGTCGTGCCTGCTCGTAGAGAATCCGCGCGCGCTCCAGATCGCCCGCGCGGTAGCTGACGTCGCCCAACCCGAGGCGCGCCGGGAGCGAATCGGGATGCCGGGCGAGCACCTTCTCGTACAGCGTCGACGCGAGATCGACGTTGCCGCCGGCGAGCGCGCTGTCGGCAATGCGCAGTTCGGCCTGCGGGTCGTCGCTCTTGTGCGACAACGCCGGCCGCGTCTGGATGCCGGGCGTGCAGCCGCCGGCCAGCACCGGCAACACCGCCGCGAATGCGAACGCACGGATCACGGATCGTGTCATTTGAACACCTCGAGCAGGCGAATCGCCGCCGGGCCCGCCGCGATCAGGCCGACCGTCGGCAGGATGAACAGCATCATCGGCAGCGTGATCTTCGGCGCGAGCTTCGCGGCCTGCTCCTCGAGCGCGACGATCTGCTCGGTGCGCTCGCTGCGCGACAGAGTCCGCAACGCCTGCGTGATCGGCGTGCCGAAGCGCTGCGATTGCGTGAGCGTCGTGGCAAGCGAGCGCGCCGACGCAAAGTCGACGCGCGTCGCGAAATGCGTGAGCGCTTCGGATACGTTGCCGCTCAGCGTCAGCTCGTCCGCGCATACCGTCAGCTCGTCGGCGAGCGGCGGGCAGATGCGCTCGAGTTCGCGCGCGACGCGCCGCACGCCCGATACGAGGCTGTTGCCGGCCATCGTGCAGATCACGAGCAGGTCGAGGGCGTCCGGAAAGCACGCGGCGATGATCCGCCGACGCCGCCGGATCATTGCGCCGAGCACGTATTCCGGCACGATCACGCCGATCACGAACGCGGCGACCATCGCCAGCGCCCGGATCACGACGTATTCGCCGAAGCGCGGAATGTACGGGCTGAACACGATCGCGACGCCCGCGAGCAGCACGCCGCAGCTCAGCTTGATGCCGATCATCGACGACACCGCACGCCGCTCGCGAAAGCCCGCGCGCGTCAGCTGCAGCCCGAGCTTCACACGCTGCATCGGGTCGAGCACGGGCAACCGCTCGCCGAGTTGCGCGAGCCGCCGCGTCAGGTCCTGACGTACCTCGCCCGGCTGCAGCCGCCCCGCCACCAGCGACAGCGGACGTTGCCCGGCCGCCTGCTGCACGCGCTCCGCGATTCGCCGGCGCGTGCCGCCGCCGGGCGTCGCGAGCGCCGCCGCGACGCACGCGAGCAGCAGCAACAGTTCGAGGCCGCGGGCGGCCAGCATCGACATCGTCATCGCGCGGTATCCAGTTTCGAGATCTTGTGAATCGTCAGCAGTCCGATCGTCAGCAGCACCGCGGCGATCGTCAGCATCACGCGTCCGGCATGCGTGTCGAACAGCAGCATCACGTACGCGCGGTTCACGAGGAACAGCGCGCCGATCATCACGAACGGCACCGCCGAAATGATCTTCGTCGTGATCCGCCCCTCGGCGGTCAACGCGCGCGTTTTCAGGCGGATGTCGCGGCGCGTGCGGATGATGCTCGACAACTCGTCGAGCGTCTCGCCGAGGCTGCCGCCGGTCTCGCGCTGCAGCAGCAGGTAGACGGTGAAGAACGAGAAATCCGCGATCATCAGCCGGTCTGCCGCGTGCGTCAGCACGTCCTTCAGATCCGCGCCGACGCGCAGGCTGTCGCCCATCGAGCGAAAGGTCGAGCGCACCGGCTCCGCCGCGCTGTCGCCCACCGTGCTGATCGCCTGCGTGACCGGAATGCCCGCGCGCACCGCCCGCACGATCAGGTCGATCGCGTCCGGGAACGCTTCGAGAAAACGCAGCCGGAACCGCTCGACCAGCGCGCGATAGCTGGCGCGCATCGCCACCAGCGGCAGCCCGACGTAGATCAGCGGATGGAGAGCGCGCGGCAACGCGACGAGTTGCACCACCACGATCGCGGCAATCGCGCCGGCGATCGTGCCGGCGACGACGATCCGCATCCCGCGTTCGCCGCCAACCGCCCGCACGCGCGTCACGTAGCGCTGCAGCCACGCGCGCGCGCGGCTTTGCCGCCGCGGCAGGTTGAACAGCGCGATGCCGGGTGCAGCGGCCGCACCGGCTTCCCGACCCGCCAGCGACGGCGCAAGGTGCCGCATCCGCTCGCGAATGCGCTGCTCCGGCGTGTGGCGCGCACGGTCCAGCCACGCGGACAGCGCGAGGCCCGCCGCGAGGATCACGACGAAGGCGCCGAGCGCGAGCAGGTCCGCGGTGCTCATTGCCGGAAGACCTCGGTGAGCGCGTCCTCGACGCCGTAGTACGCGGCGCGCGGCGCGAACGCCGGCCGCAGCGACGACGCCTCGAACACGCCTTTCACCACGTCCCGCGTCGTGTCGCCTTCCTGGCGGAACGCGAACAGGTCCTGCGTGATCACCACCTCGCCTTCCATTCCGACGATCTCGGTGATCCGGGTCACGCGGCGCACGCCGTCGCGCATCCGCTCGACCTGCACGAACAGGTGCACGGCGCTCGCGATCTGGCGCCGGATCGACAGCAGCTGCAGGTTCGCGTTCGCCATCATCACCATGCTTTCGAGCCGGCTGATCGCGTCGCGCGGCGAGTTCGCATGGATCGTCGTCATCGAGCCGTCGTGCCCGGTATTCATCGCCTGCAGCACGTCGAACGCTTCCGCGCCGCGGATTTCGCCGAGGATGATGCGGTCGGGCCGCATCCGCAGCGCGTTGCGCACGAGGTCGCGCTGCGAGATCCCGCCGAGCCCTTCCGTATTCTCCGGCCGCGTCTCGAGACTGACGACGTGCGGCTGCAGCAGTTGCAGCTCGGCCGCATCCTCGATCGTCACGATCCGTTCGTGCTCCTCGATGTGTTGCGACAGCGCGTTGAGCAGCGTCGTCTTGCCCGACCCGGTGCCGCCCGAGATCACGATGTTCAGCCGGCACGCGCACGCGATCTTCAGCACCTGCAGCATCCCGTGCGAAATGTTGCCCTGATGCGCCATCCGCGCGAGCGTGATGTCGCGCTTCGCGAACTTGCGGATCGAGATCGACGCGCCGCGCATCGCGATCGGCGGCAGGACCACGTTCACGCGGCTGCCGTCGGCAAGCCGCGCGTCGACCATCGGGCTGCTCTCGTCGACGCGGCGCCCGACCGCGGCCGCGATCCGCTGCGCGACGCTCGTCACGTGCGCGTTGTCGCGAAACTTCAGCGGCGTGAGTTCGAGCCGGCCCGCGCGCTCGACGTACACCTGGTCGGGGCCGTTTACGAGGATGTCGGAAACGGTGTCGTCGGCGAGCAGCGGCTCGATCGGCCCGACGCCGAACATGTCGTTCAGGATCGCGTCGACGATCAGCACCTGCTCGCCCGCGGTGATCTTCAGGCGCTCGCGCTCGACCGTGTGCGCGGCCACCTGCTCGATGCCCGCGCGCACTTCGTCGCGCGTCTTCATCAGCGCCGCCGACATGTTCATCGACGAGAACACCGCGGTGCGAATCGCGTCGAACTTGCCGGAACGAATCAGCGCCTCGTGGGTATCGGCCACCGCAAGCCCGCGCGCGGACGCGGGCGCCTGGCTCGCTGTCGGGACCGGTGCCGTCGCGTCGTCGCGCGGCGCGGCAGGAGAAGCCGCCGGCTCGGGCACAGGCGTCGGCCGTTTGCGGGTACCGAACGTCACGATCCTTTCCTCCATTTCACGAAGCGCGCGTACCACGGCTGCGCGACGGCCATCGATTCGCCGGTGATGCCGTTCGCGAGCAACCGGATCTCGTCCAGGAAGCCGCGGCGTTTCGTGCCTTCGATCGGCTCGCCGAGGTTCTCGGCGACCGCGAGCGTCTGCGGCTCGTGCGGTAGCTCGCGCAGCCGCACGCCGCCGAATGCGTCCTCGAAGTCGGCCTGCGCGACGCGCCCCTTGACCGGCTCGAGCGGGTTGTTCAGCATCATCGACAGCAGCCGCTCGCCGGGCAGTTCCCTCACGAAGCGCGCAAGCCGTGCGGCTTCGTACGCGGCATGCACCGAGCGATCGGCGACGATATAGACGAGATCTGACACCGTCAGCGCATCCTCGAACAGTTTGCCGGCGCGGTTGCCCACGTCGAACAGCACGTAATGGAAGCGGTCCTTCAGCATCTCGACGAGCGACGCGATCGCATCGTCGCGCAGCGGCGCGTCGTCGCCGTACGCCAGTTCGGCCGAGAGCACGTGCAGGCGGTCGCCCTTCGTGACGAACATGCGGTCGAACAACGCGTCGTCGGGACGCTGTTCCATGTTCAGCAGTTCGATCAGCCCGTTGTTGCTCGACAGCCCGAGCCGCGAGTTCGCGCCGCCGCCGTGCAGGTTCAGGTCGACGTATGCCACGCGGCGGCGCTTCTCGCCCGCCAGGCAGCGCGCGAGACTCACCGCGACCGTCGTCGTGCCGACGCCGCCGCGCGCGCCGACGAAGCTGACGATCTTGCCGGTGCGCACCTGCACGACCGATTCCGTCGCGGTCAACGCGCGCCGCATCAACTCGACGGTCAGCGGCTTCACGATGTAGTCCTGCACACCGATGCCGAGCAGGTTGCGGAACAGCCCGACGTCGTTCTGCGTGCCGATCGCGACCACCCTCACGGACGGATCGCACACGTCGGCGAGCCGCATCAGGTCGGACACCGGCAGCACCGAATCCGACACGTCGACGATCAGCTGGCGCGGCGAGCGCTCGTGCTGCTGCAGCAGCCGGATCGCGTCGTCGCAGTTGCCCGGCTGCACGTGGGCGCGCGCGATCGACAGGTCCTGGGCGACGCGGCGGATCACGTCTTCGCTGCCGGCATCGGACACGACCGCGATGAGATCCGCCGCACCGGCTGCGGCGGCGCGCTTGGCATTCTGGCGATCGAGGACGTTCATGGGCGGCATCGCGATGGGCATCGGGAGCGGGTCAGTGGCCGGGCGAGCCGGTCGTCGTCAGCGTCTTGTCCGGAGCCGGCTGCTTCACGCGATCCTCGACGTAGCGGCGCACCGCGTCGGCGGCGACTTGCGCATCGGCGCCGCCGTACGGCACGGGCGCGACCAGATCCTCCGGCCGCGCGAGCATCGTCGCGAGATTCGTGTAGGTCGCGCAGCCGAACGGCACGCCGGGCCGCCCGAACCCCGCATCGACGAGATGCGACGGCTGCATCAGCTTCGCGCAGTCGGGCGGCACCGCGTGCACGCCGTCGAAGCCGATCGCGCGCGCATCGGGCAGGTTGAGCGGCGGCGGCGCCGAGAAGCAGCCCGCAAGCACCAGTGGCGGCAAGGCGGCGACGATGGTTCGAACTCGCATGCGCGCTCCTCCGGTCAGTACACGAAGCCCGCGGCGCCGACGAGGCGCGGCGTGTCGCCCGTCAGCAGGTCGAGCCCGAGATTGCGCTGGATCGCGAACTCGAGATCGCTGCTCGGCCGCGCGACGGTGTCGAGCGCCTGCTCGAGCTGGCCGGGGCCGGTCGGCTGCACGATGTACGGCGTCACGATCACGACGACCTCGGTCTTGTTGTCCTGGAAGTTCTTCGACGAAAACAGCCGGCCGATGATCGGCAGCCGGCCGAGCCCCGGCACCTGCGCCACGGTATCCGCCGTCTGGCTCTGCAGCAGCCCGCCGATCGCGAAGCTCTGCCCGCTCGACAGCTCGACCGTCGTCTCGACGCGCCGCACCGAGAGCCCCGGCACCCTGACGCTGCCGGTCGTCACGCTGTTGTTCGAATCGACCTCGCTCACCTCCGGGCGCACCTTCAGGCTGATCCGGTTGTCGGCGAGCACGGTCGGCGTGAAGTCGAGCGACACGCCGAACGGCTTGAACTCGACCGTGATCGCGCCGGTGTTGCCGGCCTGCGCGACCGGGATCGGAATTTCGCCGCCCGCGAGAAAGCTCGCGGTCTGGCCGGACATCGCGGTGAGATTCGGCTCCGCGAGCATCGTGATCAGGCCTTCCTGATCCAGCGCGTCGAGCACGACGTCGATCGACCAGCGCCCCGCGCGGAAGCCGCCGAGCACCGAATACGCACCGGTCGGCGACAGGTTGAACACCTTGGTCGTCGGATCGAACAGCGTGCGGCCGCTGAGCAAGCCGCCGAAGAAGTTGCCGGCCGAGCCGAGCGAGCTCCAGTTGATGCCGAGCTGCTGCGTGACGTTGCGGCTCACCTCGGTCACGCGCACGCGCAGGTTCACCTGGATCGGGCGCGACAGCGTGAGCCGGTTGACGATCTTTTCCTTGTCGTTGACGTAAGGCGCGAGCGACTGCATCACGGCGTCCGCGTCGGCCGCGCTCGGCACCTTGCCCGCCACCATCAGCGAGCCCGGCGCGCCGGACACCGACAGCTTCAATTGCGGAAAGCGGCTGTCGAGCACCGCCTGCAACGACGCGGTGTCGACCTGCACGATCACCGTACGGCGCAGGATCGGCCGATGGTTCGCGCCGAGCGCGATCAGAGTGGTGGTGCCGGCCTTCTTGCCGAACACGAACACGGTGCGCGGCGACGGCACCTGGATGTCCGCGATGCTCGGGTCCGCGACGAACATCGCGGTCGCGGGTTCGGCCAGCGACAGCATCTCGCCCTTGCCGGTCGCGATCGACAACGCCGCGCCGGCGTCCGCCGCTCCCGCGCGCTGCGCGAGTGCGACGTCCGGCGCGACGATGCAGGCCAGGCACCAGAAAGCGATCCAACGAACCATGCGCACCATGCGTGTTCCCGTCAAATGCCGGCCGCCGGGCGGCCGGCCCGAATCGTCACTGCTCACTGCGGCGCCGCGATCCGTGGCGCCTGCGCCGTCGCATCCGCGGCGACATTGCCGCCCGGGGGCGCCGCGGGCGCCGCCGGCGCAACCAGCGTGCCCATCCAGCCGGACGGCAGCGGCGGCAAGCCCGGCGTGCCGGTGCCGCTGCCGTGCGACCCGTCGTCGACCGACGAGCCGCGATAGATCACGACCGTATTGCCCTGCGGCGCCGGCCGCGTGCCGGCGTCCGTTCTCGCGGGCGGCGCCAGCTGCGCACGGCGCGCCGCGCGCGACACGTCGCCGGCCCACACCGGCGGCGTATCGGGCTCCGCTTCGTCGCCGCCCGCCGCCTGCCGGCGATCGCTCGTCGCGAAGCTGCGCAGCGACAGCGACAGCGAGCCGAGGCGCGTCGCGACCAGCACGACCTGCGCGGTGCGCGGCGCGACCTCGAGCGTGACCGTGCGCGCGCGGGCCGGCACGTCCGGCGCACTCGCAGGCGTCTTCGCACGCTGGAATTCCGAGCCGACCGCGAGCACGCGCGCGCGCCGCACGACCGTCTCCGCTTCGAACGTGCCGGGCGTCGTCGCGGAACCGCCGATCTCCTGCGTGAGCACCACGTCGACGAAGTCGCCCGGCTGGATCAGCCCCGCGTTGCCCGACACGTCGTCGACCGGCACCGAGATCGCGCGCATACCGGGCTGCAGCGCGGCCGCGAGAAAATCCGGCGCGGCGCCCGGAATCACGTTGTCCGCACGGATCGGCGCGCCGGCGTCGACACGGTTGCGCAGCAGCGCGCCTTTCAGGTCCGCGCCCGGTTGCGACTCGACGAACGCACCGGCCGGCACCTGCGTGCGCGGCATGCGCTTCCACGCGAGATCGTTGTCGCGCAGCAGCAGCCCTTCGGGCAGGTCCGCCGCCGCGACGCGCACGCGTACCTCGGCCGCTTCGCCGGGCACCGGCGGCGTCGACGCGGCGACATACAGCTGGCGCAGGATGAACGCGCCGATCGCGGCAGCGATGATCAGCACGGTCATTCTCAGGGGTTTGGGCATGGCGGCGTGCGTCCCCGGTCTAGGCAAGCGAAACCGCGTGAGGGAACGGCGCCCAGACGGCCAGCGCCCCGCCGAACGCGAGCGCGATTCCGTACGGCACGCCGCGCGTCGCAATCGTACGCGCCGGCGCGGCGCGACGCTGCCATGCGACGGCCGCGAGCGCGGCGACGCCGCACGCGGCGCCGCTCGCACCGACGATCGTCAACACCGGGAACGCGAGCGCCGGGCCGGCCCACAGGAATACCGCCGCCGCGAGCTTCACGTCGCCGCCGGCGATCCAGCCCGCGTGACGCAGGCCGGCGAACAGCAGCAGCATCGCCGCGGCGGTCGCCACGTGACCGGCGACGTGCGCGAGCCCTTCGCGCGCGAGTGCCGCCGCAACGAAATACAGCATCGCGAACGCCAGCACCGCGCGATTGGACAGGTGCCGCGCGCGCACATCCTGCGTCGCGAGCGACACCAGCACGAGCGTCGCCGCCGACTGTACGAGAAAGAGCATCGGAGAGCCGTCCGTCGGCGCGCCCCGGCTGGATACGTCGTACCGCTGCGGATCCGTGTGTTCGTCGGCGGCGCGCGGGTTCAGGAGATCAGATCAGCGCCGTGACCTTGTTGATCAGCGCGGTGAACACGGCCGGCAAGCCGCCGGATGTACTGCTGAGGATCACCCCGACCGCCGCCAGTGCGACCACGACGATGCCGGCCAGAACCGCGTACTCGAGCGAGCTGACGCCGCGTTCATCGCGCAGCAAGGTCTTGACGTATTGCAGCATGACAACCTCCGTGTGACGGGGTCGGTGATCGACCGTTGAGTGAAAAGAAGCGGCGCTGCTTCGGTGGCACGCACGGCGTTTTCGCCCATTCATGACTCATGCGGCAGCCCTGTCGTCGGGCCATGCGCATCCCCCGGAATCCATTCGATCGCTGCAACGCGCGATGGTCGGCAATGGAATCCGCCGCGACATGCGTGCGCTTGTTGCATAACTGCATTGGCACAATGCAATTCACACTGATTCGTCTAGGGTATAGACAATTTTTTCGGCGATTTCAAATTATTTAGCGTCAGAGTGCATTTATGGGCGGCGCCCTTCAGCGATGAAATTCGCGCATGCCATTTGCCGCTTTTCAGCATGATGCAACAAGCCCGGAGCGGCGCGCAGTAAGAATGTTAATAACGGGATGCATCGTTGCCGACGCCGTTGCAATTCGATGATTTTTATTCAGTTTTCCGATATGCGGTGTGATTTACCTGCCCGAACTTGAAACGAACTCGCGCGTGCGTTTCCCGGCATCTTTTTCGTGCGCGCCGGCATGATCCGGAAAATTTTGCGCGCCTGATCGTATCGCCCGATCCGGATCGGCGCCGCTGTCACCGACGCTCGATTCGCCGCCGATCGGCGTGCGGAATCCGCACGCCGCGCTCGCCTGTCTCGCCATTTCCAATCGGCGCCATGCATGATTTGCCAACCCGAAACGCGGCGATAAGCATAGTTCAAATCGTTGCTTGTCCCGCGCCCGAGGCGTCCTCCAGAATGGTTCGACACCCTCCGGCCCGATTTCGACTCCTCACCATCCGACGCACCATGATCGACCGATTCCCGTCTCCACTGCGCCTGCTGCGATCGCTGCTGATCGCGTCCCTCGTCGCGTTGCCCGCTGCCGCCGCGCACGCCGACAAGCCCGCCACGATCCGCATCGGCGTCGCCCAGCAGGGCACCGGCGATCCGCCGACCTTCGGTGGGTCGAGCGCGGCCACCGCGCAGTTGCAGCAACTCGTCGAAAAGGAATTCGCGGCCGACGGCATCAAGGTACAGTGGCTGTTCTTCAAGGGCGCGGGCCCGGCCGTCAACGAGGCGATCGCCAACAAGGCGCTCGACTTCGCCTACCAGGGCGACCTGCCGGCCGTGCTCGCGCGCTCGAACGGCATCAGGACGCGCCTGCTGCTCGCCGCGAGCGTGCGCTCGGGCGTGAAGATCGCGGTGCCGCCCGACTCCGGCATCCGCTCGATCACCGACCTGAAGGACCGCCGCGTGTCGATCTTCCGCGGCACGAACCTGCAGCTCGTCGCCGACAACGCGCTCGCGAAGAACGGCCTCGGCGAACGCGACCTGCGCGTGATCAACCTCGACTCCGCGAGTTCGCTCGCCGCGCTCGCGTCGAAGGGCATCGACGCGTCGGTGGGCGACTATCAGTTGTACAAACTGCGCGACGCGGGCCTCGCGAAAATCATCTACGAATCGCAGAACGACGGCCCGCAGTACACGCGGCAGACCCACCTGCTCGTGCTCGACGACTTCGAGCACGCGCATCCGGACATCGTGCAACGCGTCGTCAACGCGCTGGTCAAGGGTGCGCAATGGTCGTCCGACGAAGCGAACCGCGATGCGCTGTTCAGGCTGTGGGAAAAAAGCGGCGTGCCGTATACGTCGTGGCAGGCCGACTACGCGAACCAGCGCCTGAAGGACCGCCTGTCGCCGCTGATCGATCCGTTCCTCGTCGCGCGCTACAAGGCCGTCGCGCAGGACGCGCTGAAGCTGAAACTGATCCGCCAGCCGGTCGACGTCGACGGCTGGTTCGAGCCGAAGTATCTCGACAACGCGTTGCGCGCGCAGCACCTCGAGCACTACTGGCCGCGCTACGACGCGGCCGGCAAGCCCCTCTCCTGACCCGGACCCGCCCGATGAGCGACACCGCGATCCCGATTCCGTCGTCCGATTCGCACGCGCGCGCCGCGCCGTCCCGCGCGGCGGCCGCGAAACGCGTGGCGTGGCTGCTCGCGCCGTGGGCGCTGCCCGCGCTGCTGTTCGTGTTGTGGACCGTCGGCAGCGCGCGCGGCTGGATCGCACCGCAGATCCTGCCGCCGCCCGCGCACGTCGCCGACTCGCTCGCCGAGCTCGCGGCCAGCGGCGATCTCGCGCGCCACACGCTGATCAGCCTGCAGCGCGTGCTGGTCGGCTTCGCGGCCGGCACGCTGCTCGGTTTCGCGACCGGCGCGGCGCTCGGCCTGTCGCGCACGCTCGAAGCCTACGTGCTGCCCGGCTTCAACGCGCTCGTGCAGATTCCCGTGCTCGGCTGGCTGCCGTTCCTGCTGCTGCTCGTCGGCGTCGGCGAGCCGCTGAAGTACCTGCTGATCGCGCATGCGGCGCTCGTCCCCGTGACGATGAGCACGCTGCAGGGGTTCCGCCAGGCGCCGCCCGCGCTCGATGAAGCCGCACGCGTGTTCGGCTATACGCGCCGCCAGCGCATCGTCCACGTCGTGCTGCCGGCCGCGATTCCGACGCTCGCGACCGGCGTGCGGCTCGCATTCACGAAATCGTGGCTCGCGCTCGTCGTCGTCGAACTCGTCGCGTCGTCGGAAGGGCTCGGCTACCTGATCGTGTACGGGCGCCAGCTGTTCCAGCTCGATCTCGTGATGGCGGCGGTGATCGTGGTCGGCGCGGTCGGCCTCGCGATCAATCGGCTGCTCGACGCGCTCGAAGCACGGCTGCGCCGCGGCGTGCCGTCCGCATTCCGCGGTTGAACCCGATTCAAGGATTCTCCTCCCATGCCGCTTGACGCCACGTCCGCATCGGACGCCCCAGCGCCCGCCGTCAGGATCGCCCGTCGCTTTCCCGTGCCCGACTGGCGCGGTTTCGTCCTGCCGCTCGCCACGCTCGCGCTCTGGTGGGCCGTGTCGTCCGCGCACCTCGTCAAGAGCGGGCTGCTGGTCGGCCCGGCCGACGTGCTGCACACCGCGTGGACCCAGACGACCAGCGGCGCGCTCGCGCGTGCGTTGTCGGCATCGCTCGCGCGCGAAGCGTGCGGCTTCGCGATCGGCGCGACCGGCGGCCTGCTGCTCGGCACCGCGCTCGGGCTGTCGCGCGTCGCCGCGCGCATGGTCGGCCCGAGCTTCGACACGTTCAAGCAGATCTCGCTGTTCGCGTGGATTCCGCTGATTTCCGTCTGGTTCGGCCTCGGCGACGTCGCCAAGGTCGTGTTCCTGTCGCTCGCCGCGCTGCTGCCGGTCGCCGCGCATACGTGCGACGGCATTCATGCGGTACCGCGCACGTACGTCGACGTGGCCCGCGCGCTACGTTATTCGCGGCTTCAGCTGGTGCGCCACGTGATCCTGCCCGCCGCGCTGCCGTCGATCTTCACCGGGCTGTATCTCGGCCTCATCTACTCGTGGCTCGCGACGCTCGGCGCCGAGTACCTGCTCGTCGCGGGCGCCGGGATCGGCAACACGCTGATCGACGGCAGCGAGCAGTTCCGGATGGATCTCGTGCTGTTCGGGATCATCGTCGTCGGCGTGACCGGCTGGGCGCTGAACGCGGTCGCGCGTGCGATCGAGCGCAAGGTGCTGGCCCGGCGCGGCGAGCTGCGCCGCTGATCGCCCTCTTCCTTCCCGTTGCTTCCCTTTCCGCCATGACGACTCTCGCTTCCGATTCGCTCGATATCCTCCACGTGAGCAAACGCTATGCGCAACGCGGCGCGTCGCTCGCCGTGCTCGACGACGTGTCGCTGCACGTGCGTGCCGGCGAGTTCATCACGATCGTCGGCGCGAGCGGCTGCGGCAAGTCGACGCTGCTGCGCCTGATCGCCGGGCTCGATACCGACTACGCGGGCGAAATCCGCGCCGGCGACGAAACGGTGCGCGACACGTCGCTGCAGCGCGGGATCGTGTTCCAGGATCACCGGCTGTTCCCGTGGCTGACGGTTGCGCAGAACATCGAGGCCGCACTGCGCAATGCGCCGCTCGACGCACCGGCCAAACGGCGCGCGGTAGCCGAGCACATCGCGCTCGTCGGGCTGAACGGCTTCGAGCATGCGTACCCGAACCAGCTGTCGGGCGGCATGGCGCAACGCGTCGCGATCGCGCGCGGCCTCGTGAATCGCCCGCGCGTGCTGCTGCTCGACGAACCGTTCGGCGCACTCGATGCACAGACGCGCGCGCGGATGCAGAACGAACTGCTGCGCATCTGGGAACAGGAACGCATCACGATGGTGCTGGTCACGCACGACGTCGACGAAGCCGTGTATCTCGGCGATCGCGTCGTCACGATGGCGCCGCGCCCGGGGCGCATCGAGCGCATCCTCGACGTCGCGTTGCCGCGGCCGCGCCGGCGCGACTCGCCGGAATTCGCGCGGCTGCGCGACGCGGTACTCGCCGATTTCGACGATCTCGAACCGCCCGGCAACGGCGGCAGCGGCAGCGGCAGCCGGGCAAACCGTGACGAGGCGCTCGATACGCACCGGATCGGCGCATGGCGGCTCGCGTGGTGATGCGCTCACGCGGCGGGCCCGATGCCGTGCCCGAAACGCTCAGCATGCCGACACATATCGATCATCACGGCGCGCACTAAGGTTGTGACGATTCATCGGTTCCGGTTCCGCGCGGTCCCTGCTTGAATGGAGACTCGACCGACCCGACCCAGGAGACTCCCGATGTCCGAAGTCCAGCAAGCCGCTCACCCGTCATCGCATGCTTCGCACGCCGCCGCGCCGCGCACGGCCGCCGTCCCGCTTCAGCTTCGCCAGGTCGCCGGCCGGATCGGCGCCGAAATCGCCGGTGTCCGGCTGTCGGGCACGCTCGACGATGCGACGTTCGACGCGATCCAGGCCGCGCTGCTGCGCCACAAGGTGCTGTTCTTCCGCAACCAGGGCCATCTCGACGACACCGCGCAGGAAGCCTTCGCGCGCCGCTTCGGCGAGACGGTCGCCCACCCGACCGTGCCCTCCGTCGACGGCAGCGCGCACCTGCTCGAACTCGATTCCGCGCACGGTGCGCGCGCCAATTCGTGGCACACCGACGTGACGTTCGTCGACGCGTACCCGAAGGTGTCGATCCTGCGCGCGGTCGTGATTCCGCCGTTCGGCGGCGACACCGTGTGGGCCAACACGGCGGCCGCATACACGCATCTTCCCGAGTCGCTGCGCGCGCTCGCCGACACGCTGTGGGCGGTGCACACGAACGCGTACGACTACGCGTCGACGCACGTGCATGCCGACGACACGCAACTGAAGCGCTACCGCGAAGTGTTCACGTCGACCGTCTACGAAACAGAACATCCGGTCGTGCGCGTACATCCGGAGACCGGCGAGCGCACGCTCGTGCTCGGACACTTCGTGCAGAAGATCAAGGGGCTGTCGTCGCAGGATTCCGCCCATCTGCTGCAGGTGCTGCACGAACACGTGACGCGCCTCGAGAACACCGTGCGCTGGAACTGGCAGCAAGGCGACGTCGCGATCTGGGACAACCGCGCGACGCAGCACTACGCGATCAACGACTACGGCGATGCACGCCGCGTCGTGCGTCGCGCGACCGTTCACGGCGACGTGCCGGTCGGCATCGACGGCCGCCGCAGCGTCGTGCTGAAGGGGCCGGGCGCGACGCTGCAATGACGTTCGCCGCACGGTGGCGGCTTCGGTCGCCACCGTGCCGGCGCCACCCTGCATTCCCGCCTTCCCGACCGGAGGATCCGACCATGACCTTCCCGCCACCGGGCCGACGCTTGCATGCGCAACGATGTCGCCGTCCGTTCGCCCCGTTCACTTCCTCCAGGAGCGTCGCATGAGCGCCCTACCCGTACCCGCCGCCGAGCCGGTCGACGTGATCCCGCTATCCGCCCACATCGGCGCGGAGATTCGCGGCATCGACCTCACCCAGCCGTTGACCACGCCGCAGATCGCCGCGATTCGCGCCGCGCTGCTGAAATGGCGCGTGATCTTCTTCCGCGAGCAGTTCCTCACGCACGAGCAGCATGTCGCGTTCTCCGCGCAGTTCGGCGAGCCGACCGTCGGCCACCCGGTGTTCGGCCACGTCGACGGTCATCCTGCCGTCTATTCGATCGCGAAGCATCGCAAGGCGACGCGCTTCGAAGGCGAGCCGGTACGCCGGCCGTGGACGGGCTGGCACACCGACGTGACGGCCGCCGTCAATCCGCCGTGGGCGTCGATCCTGCGCGGCGTGACGATTCCGCCGTACGGCGGCGACACGCACTGGACCAACCTCGTGCGCGCCTATGAAACGCTGTCCGCACCGCTGCGCGACTTCGTCGACGGCTTGCGCGGCATCCATCGCTTCACGCCGCCGCCCGGTGCACGCGCGACCGGCGCATTCGACGAAGCCGTCGAGCGCCGCCCGCTCGTGACCGAGCATCCGCTGGTGCGCGTGCATCCGGAGACCGGCGAACGCGCGCTGTACGTGAGCCCGAGTTTCCTGAAGTCGATCGTCGGGCTGACGCCGCGCGAGAGCCAGGCCCTGCTCGAACTGCTGTGGGAACACGTGACGCGGCCGGAATTCACGATCCGCTTCAAGTGGGAGCCGCGCAGCATCGCGTTCTGGGACAACCGCGCGACCGCGCATCTCGCGCCGGTCGACATCTTCGATCTCGACTTCGATCGCCAGCTCTACCGCACGACGCTCATCGGCGACGTGCCGGTCGGCCCCGACGGCCGGGCGTCCGTCGCGCTCGAGGGCTCGCCGGTCGAGGCAGCGGCCGCGGTCGCGCTGAACTGACCGCCGTGTCGACAGCCGGCGCACGCGCGCCGGCTTCCTGCCTCAATCCAGCCACACGCCGTCGAACCGGTGCCCGCCGAGCGGCGAGAACGTCAGCCCGTGCACGCGCTTCGAGATCGGCAGCGACACGATCGACGTCGCGATCGGCGTGAACGGCACCTGATCCTTGAAGACGACCTGTGCCTGCTCGTAGAGCGACGTGCGTTTCGCGACGTCCGAGTTCGTGCGCGCCGCGCTGACGAGCCGCTCGAAATCCGCGTTGCACCATTTCGCGAGATTGCTGCCGTGCACCGCCTCGCAGCCGAGCAGCGTGCCGAGCCAGTTGTCGGGGTCGCCGTTGTCGCCCGACCAGCCGTACAGGATCGCGTCGTGCTGCCCGTCGCGTTTCGCGCGGCGATTGTATTCGCCCCACTCGTAGCTGACGATCTTCGCGCGCACGCCGATCTTCGCCCAGTCCTGCTGGATCAGTTGCGCCATCAGCTGCGCGTTCGGGTTGTAGGGGCGCTGCACCGGCATCGCCCACAGCGTCAGGTCGAAGCCGTTCGGGAATCCCGCCTGCGCGAGCAGCGCCTTCGCGGCGGCCGGATCGCGCGGCGCATCCTTCAGGCGCGGGTTGTACGACCATTGCGCGGGCGGCATCGGGTTCGTCGCGATCGTCGCGTCGCCGTTGAACACGGTCTTGATGATCGCCGTCTTGTCGATCGCGATGTCGAGCGCGCGCCGCACGTCGACGCGATCGAGCGGCGGATGCTGCGTGTTGTACGCGACGAAGCCGACGTTGAAGCCCGTCCCCGAAAACAGCGTCAGCTTCGGATCGCGCCGCACCGTCTCGAGATCGGCCGGCCGCGGGAACACCGACACCTGGCACTCGCCGGCCGTGAGCTTCTGCAGGCGCGCGGCCGGATCGGGCGTGATCGCGAACACGAGATGCGCGAGCTTCACGTCGTCCGGCTTCCAGTAATCGGGATTCGCGTCGTAGCGGATCACGGCGTCCTTCTGGTACGCGCGCAGCTGGAACGGCCCCGTGCCGACCGGGAGCTGGTTGATGTCGGCTTCGCGATGGCGCGCCGTCAACTGCGACGCATATTCGGCCGACAGGATCGACGCGAACGCCATCGCGAGATTGCGCACGAACACGACGTCGGGCTGCTTCAGCACGAAGCGCACCGTATCGTCGTCGAGCTTTTCGATGCGCTCGATGTTGCGGTCGAACCCGAGATCGCTGAAGTACGGGAAACTGACCGGGTAGGCCTTGCGGAACGGATCGTCGGGATCGAGCATCCGGCGGAACGTGAACACGACGTCGTCCGCCTGGAACGGACGCGTCGGCGTGAACCACGCGGTCGTCTGGAACTTCACGCCGCGCCGCAGGTGGAACGTGTAGACGCGCTGGTCGGACGACACGTCCCAGCTCGTCGCGAGCGACGGCACGAGATCGAGCGTGCCGCGCTTGAACTGCACGAGCCCGTTGTAGACCGTGTACGTGCTCGCGTCGAAATCGGTGCTGGTCGTGTGCTGGCCCGGATCGAAGCCGGCCGGGCTGCCTTCGGTGCAGTACACGAGCGTCTTGCCGACCGGCGCCGCGAACGCGTGCGTGACCGTGCCGGCGAGCAGCAGCGATGCGGCCACGCCGCGCAGCACTGCAACGGCAACGGAGGTGTGCCGCGCACGATGCGCGGCCGATGAAACGAATGGAATCTTCATGGTGGCGGTCAGGAAAGGACTGTCATGCGAATGACGACCGCCGATCTTCGCGCGCCGCCCGCCGATCGCTTACCAATTAATTCCGCGTTGCTTATCGCCGCGGATGCATCCCGCTGCCGCCGCATGGAAACGTCCGCGCGAGCACCGCGGACACGCGTGCGAATGCCGCTGCAGCGGCCCGCCCCGCGTCGTGCATCGACGCCGTTCGCGACCCGTCCTTCCGGCCCCCTGCAGGTTCTCCGGAATGGGCGCATCGTATCGGTTGGTCAACGCCGGCAGCGGTGCGCGGGGATACGCCCGGCGCACGCGTTCCGGCGCGGCGTGCCTGCCGGCGCGCCACCCGTTCCTGGAGGACCCACGATGTCGCTCAACCCCGCTACGCCCTCTCGTCCCGTGAAGTCGCCGGGCCCCGATCATCCGATCACGATCGAACCGCACCCGTCGCGCGTCGTGGTCAAGGTGGCCGGCAAGATCGTCGCCGATACACGCCGTGCGCTGGCGCTGCGCGAAGCCAGCTATCCGGCCGTGCTGTACGTTCCGCGCGAGGATGCCGACATGGCGCTGCTGCAACGCACCGACCATGCGACGTACTGCCCGTACAAGGGCGATTGCGCGTACTACTCGATTCCCGCCGGCGGCGCACGCTCGACCAACGCGGTGTGGACGTACGAGCATCCGAACCCGGCCGTCGAAGCGATCCGCGCGCACCTCGCGTTCTATCCGGACCGTGTCGACGCGATCGAGGAAAGCCCGCTCGGCACCGATTGAGCGCGGCGGCGTTCACGTATTGTCGGCCCGCTGATTTGCATATGCGGATTCGTTGGTTGGCCGCCGGCCCGCGCGGCCGTATCGTCGTCCATCCGGCGCGGGCGCGGCCGGTCGCGCGCATCGACCGCATCCGGCTGCGTCCCGTGCCGGTCGCGCCGCCAGCCCGCGCGACCCGTGAACCCGCCAGCAGGACGCCTCGATGAACGACTTACCGCACGCAGATCTTGAAACAACCCCGGCAAGCCCGCGCCGCCGCCAGTGGCTGCACAGCGCGGCCGCCGGACTGGCCGGGCTCGCGCTCGGCCCGCTCGCGGGCATGCCTGCACTGGCTCAGGGCAGCGACAAGCGGCTGCGCATCGGTTTCCAGAAATACGGCAACTTCGTCATACTCAAGGCGCGCGGCACGCTCGAGAAGCGGCTCGCAAGCCAGGGCGTGGCGGTCCAGTGGCTCGAATTCCCGGCCGGTCCGCAATTGCTGGAGGGGCTGAACGCCGGCGCGATCGACGTCGGCACGGTCGGCGAAACGCCGCCGATCTTCGCGCAGGCCGCGGGCGTCGATTTCGTCTATATCGGCAACGAACCGCCCGCGCCGCACGGCGAGGCGATCGTCGTGCTGCCCGATTCGCCGATCCGCACCGTCGCGCAGCTGCGCGGCAAGAAGGTCGCGTTCAACAAGGGTTCGAACGTCCACTACCTGCTCGTGAAGGCGCTGGAGCATGCGGGCCTCACGTATGCCGACATCCAGCCGATCTACCTGACGCCCGCCGACGCGCGCGCCGCGTTCGTGCAGCGCAACGTCGACGCGTGGGTGATCTGGGATCCGTACCTGGCCGCGGCCGAACGGCAGCTCGGCGCGCGCGTGGTTGCGGACGGCGACGGGCTCGTGCGCAACACGCAGTACTACCTCGCCGCGCGCAAGTATGCGACCGCGCAGCCGCAGGTGCTGCGCACGCTGCTCGAGGAAGTCGACGCGGTCGATCGCTGGGGGCGCGACCATGTTCCGGAAGTCGCCGCGCAACTGTCGCCGCTCGTCGGTCTCGACGCGCCGACCCTCGAAGTCGCGCTCAAGCGTGCCGGCTACGGCGTGCAGCCCGTCACCGATGCGACGCTGGCGTACCAGCAGGGCATCGCCGACGCGTTCAGCACGCTGAAGCTGATTCCCGGCAAGGTGACGGTCGCCAACGCGCGCTGACGCACCGCTGCCGCGACGCGTTACGGCGAACGCGTCGCGCCGATCCGCCGCCATTCGTCGTAATCGGTGACGAGACCCGCGTCGTCGACCGCGATATCGGCCGCATACGCGCCGCTCTCGTAGCGGTACACGTGCTCCGCCGTGCGCGCATAGCGCTGCTCGCCGCGCACGATCTCGAACGACGGAAAACGCAGCCACGCGGTACGAATGACGGCCGATGCGCCGACCGCCAGCCCGAGACGCCGGATCGGCAGCGTATTGGTCGACGGACTGAAGCCGAGATCGATGTCGGTCGCGCCCGCGAGGGCCGGCGCTGCGCCGCCGTCGATCGTCCAGTGCCCCGCGTCGCATTCGATCGCGAGTTGCCGGGGCGGCGCGGCGCCCAGCCAGTACGTCACGCGCACCGAGCGCGTCAGCCAGTCGGCGCCGCATACGATCGCATAGTCGACGCGAAACGGCGTGCCGTCGAGCGCGCCCGCCACTGCTCCCGACAGGTCGATGCCCGCACGCGTCTCGGCGAGCCGGCACCATTCGGCCGCCTGCCAGGTCTGCGCGATCTGCCATGCGACGCAGCGCGTGCGCGCCGCTTCGTCCCGTTGCGTCATGTCGGCTCCCGTCGATCGCATGAGCCGGATTTTCGCTCACGGCGTCGATGATCTCACGGCCTTTGTCCGGCGCGTGCCTTCGTACCGATACCGAGTATCGGCTCGTCGCGCACCTTCGGTACCGGTCCTGCTTTGGTACCATCACCGCTCGGCATCACCCGAACCGGACAAGGGGCGTGATTTCATGGATTTGCTGGCGACGATGCGCATCTACGTGAGGGTCGTCGAGCGCGGCACGATGTCGGGCGCGGCACGGGATCTGGACATGGGCCAACCGGCCGTCAGCGAGCGCATCGAAAAGCTCGAAAAACGGCTCGGCACACGTCTGCTGATGCGCAGTGCGCGTACGCTCACGTGCACCGACGAAGGCCGCATTTTCTACGAACACAGCAAGGCGCTGCTCGAAGCGGCCGAAGCGTCGATCGCAGCGGTATCGAAAACGGAAAACACACTCGGCGGCACGATCCGGCTCGCCGCGCCGCAATGCTTCGGCGAGGTCGTGATTCCGCAGGCGCTGATGCATATCCGCACCGCGTATCCGCAACTGCACATCGACCTGGTGCTGAACGACAACATCGTCGATCCGGTCACGGAAGGCGTCGACATCTCGATCCGCCTCGGCCAGCTCGACGACGGCGGATTCGTCGCGCATCCGCTCGGCCAGGTCGACCGCGTGCTCGTGGCCGCGCCCGCCTATCTCGACCGCCACGGCCCGATCGACACGAAGGCCGATCTGGCGAACCACCCGTTCATCCGCGTCAAGGGCATCTTCGCGAACGAGCAGTTGCCGCTGCGGAGTGAAGACAAGACGCTCGAATACGCGCGGATCCAGACGGTGATGACGACGAGCCACTGGCGCCCGATGTTCGACACGATCCTGGCCGGCGGCGGCATCGGCGTCGTGCAGGCGCCGGCCTGCGCCCATGCGCTCGCGCACGGCAAGCTCGTCGAGATCCTGCCGCAATACACGATTCCCGCATTCGCGCTCAACGCGCTGGTCCAGGCGCAACGGCCGCTGCCGCCGCGCGTGCGGGTCGTCGTCGATCTGCTGAAGAAGGAGATTCCGGCGCTTTTGGACAGAAGCAAACCCTGAGCGCGCGCACCCGCCCGAGCGGCACCGTCTGCTTTCCGGCTCACCGAAGCCTCGCCTCGAAACCCGTCCGTCGATTCGATCCGATTCGATTCCATGCGGCCACGCGTTTGCCGGCGCCGTCGCGTCGTTGCCCGTGCAGCCGCCACGCAGTCACGCGCGCCGCGTCACCACGCCTGCCGATAGATCGCCAGCGCGTCGGCTTCCGTCACCTCGCGCGGATTGTTCACGAGCAGGCGCGTCTGCAGCATCGCATCCGACGCCATCCTCGGCAGGTCGCCCTCACCGATGCCGACCTCGCGCAGCGTGCGCGGAATGCCCGTCGCGACGATCAGGCGATCGATCTCGTCGATCAGCGCCTGCGTCCTCGCTTCGTCGCTCCCCGCGGCCGACGGCGCGACGATCGCCGCGAGTTCCGCATACAGCGGCGCGGCAGCCGGCGCATTGAAGCGCAGCACGTGCGGCAGCACGAGCGCGTTCGACAGCCCGTGCGGCACGTGGAACATGCCGCCGACCGGATAGGCCAGCGCATGCACGGCCGCGACCGGCGCGTTCGCGAACGCCTGGCCGGCGAACATTGCGCCGACCAGCATCGCTTCGCGCGCGCGGCGATCGTTGCCGTCGTCGCATGCCTTCAGCAGGTTGCGCGACAGCAGCGTCAATGCGTGCACGGCCAGCATGTCGGACACCGGATTCTTCAGCCGCGACGACGTATAGGCTTCGATCGCGTGCACCATCGCGTCGATGCCCGTCGCGGCGGTTGCCGCGCGCGGCAGCCCGAGCGTCAGCTCGGCGTCGAGGATCGCGACGTCCGCGAACAGCTGCGGCGACACGACGCCCATCTTGCGCGCCTCGCCGACCGTGACGATCGACACGGCCGTCACTTCGGAGCCGGTGCCGGCCGTGGTCGGCATCTGCACGAGCGGCAGCCGCGACGTGGCAACCTTGTCGACGCCGTACATGTCGGCCAGCGCCTGCCGCCCCGGCGCGAGCACCGCGATCAGCTTCGCGACGTCCATCGACGAACCGCCGCCGAGGCCGAGCACGATCTCGGCATCGGCCGCCACCGCCCGCGCGGTCGCCTCGAGCACGACGTGCTCGGGCGGATCGGCGATCACGTCGTCGATCACGGTCACCCGCCAGCCGTGCGCGGCGAGGCTCTCCAGCGCGGGCGCGAGCACGCCGCTGCGATGCAGGAACGCGTCGGTGACGACGCACAGCCGCGCGAGCGCCGGAAAGCGTTCGCGCAACAGCGCGCCGAGCCGGCGCGCGGCGCCGAATTCGACGATCTGCGTCGGCACGGTACGGAATTGAAACGGGTTCATCGGGTGCCTCCCGGTGGCGTCGCCGTGCCGGTGTCCGGCTGCACCATGTAGCGCGTCACGTCGCGGCGATCGAGCAACGGAATGATCGCGCCGACAGCGATCCGCTGGAAATGCGGCGTATCCCGATGCACGTCGAGGCCGTCGGCATCGCGGTAACGCTCGAGGATCACGATGTGGTCGGGATCGACCGGCGACCGGAAGTACGCATAGTCGAGGTTCTTCGGCTCGGCCCGCGTGGCCGGCGCGAGTTCCGCGAGCAATTCGATCACGCGGTCGCCGTTGCCGGGTTTCGCGAAGAAATGGGCGATGACCTGCAGATAAGGTTCGTTCATGCTGCGCTCCGTATTCGCCAGCGGCCCGTCATGACGGGTCGTCATTCGACCATGCGCGGTCGCTCATCGAAGGCGGCAGTCGGCGGCCCGACACGGTGCCGACGCCTCGTCGTCGCATTGTATTGAATCGGTGCCGCTTGCGCCGCGCACGCGTCATGCATGCGACGGCACGCTTCGCGCGAAGGGTTCACGGCAGGGCCGTCGAATGCCCGCGCGTCACACCAGCCGGCCGCCCCCGTCGACATGCAGGATTTCGGCATTCATGAAGCCGTTGCCCAGCAGGAACGCGATCGCTCCGCCGACTTCGTCGGCGCGACCGACGCGTCCGCCAGCTGTCCGCCGGTGAGCACGATCGAGCCGGTCGCAGGCATCAGCGGCAACGCGGCGCGGATCGCATGAACCGGCCCGGCGATACGCTCCTGCAGCGCGGCGAGCAGAATTCCGAATTCCGGCTATTGCATCGCCCCCGGGCGGCGCCGGTGGGCCCTTCGGCTAAAATGCCGCACTTTCCACCTTGTCCGGCCCGCTCGCCATGCAACCCGCTTCCCACGCCCGATCCGCCGCCCACGGCGCCGACGATGCAGACCTGTCGCACGATCTCGTCTACGGTCCCGACGACCGGCCCGCGCCGATGGTCGCCTTCGTCGCCGCGCTGCAGCACCTGCTGGCGATCATCGTGCCGATCGTCACGCCCGGCCTGCTGATCTGCCAGGCGCTCGGCGTATCGAGCCGGGATACGACCCTTATCGTATCGATGTCGCTGGTGATTTCCGGCATCGCGACCTTCGTGCAGTGCAAGCGCTTCGGCCCGCTCGGCGCCGGCCTCCTGATCGTGCAGGGCACCAGCTTCAACTTCGTCGGCCCGCTGATCGCCGGCGGCAGCGTGATGGTCAAGCAAGGCACGCCGGTCGAGACCGTGATGGCCGCGATCTTCGGCGTCGTGATCGCCGGTTCGTTCGTCGAGATGGGCGTGTCGCGCATCCTGCCGTTCGTGAAGCGCCTGATCACGCCGCTCGTCACCGGCATCGTCGTGCTGCTGATCGGCCTCACGCTGATCAAGGTCGGCCTCATCAGCATGGGCGGCGGCTACGGCGCGATGGCCAACGGCACGTTCGCGAGCGCCCAGAACCTGACGCTGTCGTGCCTCGTGCTCGGCACCATCATCCTGCTGAACCGCGTGCCGATCGTGTGGGTGCGCAGCACCGCACTCGTGATCGCGCTCGTGATCGGCTATGTCGCGGCCGCCGTGCTCGGCCGCCTCGACTTCACCGGCGTGCACCAGGCCGCGCTGTTCCAGGTCCCGACGCCGCTGCACTTCGGTATCGGCTTCTCGTGGTCGCTGTTCGTGCCGATGCTGATCATCTATCTCGTCACGTCGCTCGAAGCGATCGGCGACGTCACCGCCACCAGCAAGATCTCGAAGGAGCCGGTCGAAGGGCCGGTGTGGATGCAGCGGATCAAGGGCGGCGTGCTCGTGAACGGCGCGAACTCGCTGCTGGCCGGCGTGTTCAACACGTTCCCGAGCTCCGTGTTCGCGCAGAACAACGGCGTGATCCAGATCACCGGCGTCGCGAGCCGCTACGTCGGCATCTGGATCGCGGGCATGCTCGTGGTGCTCGGCCTGTTCCCGGTCGTCGCGGGCGCGCTGCAGGCCGTGCCGGAGCCCGTGCTCGGCGGTGCGGCAATGGTGATGTTCGGCGCGGTGGCCGCGTCGGGCATCAACATCCTGTCCGGCGTCCAGCTCGATCGCCGCGCGCTGCTGATCATCGCAGTGTCGCTCGCGCTCGGCCTCGGCGTGTCGCAAGTGCCGGACATCCTGAACAGCCTGCCGCATGCACTGAAGAACGTGCTGGAGTCGGGTGTCGCGACGGGCGGCATCTGCGCGCTCGTGATGAACTGGTTCTTGCCGGAACAGAAGTAACGCTACGGACTCCATGACGACGCGGCCCGGCCGACGGGTCGCGTCGCGCTCGACGAGCCCGGCTTGGCCGGGCGCCCGACTCTCGCTAGAATCGGTTCATGCCTCAAGCCCCCATCTCCACGAATGCGCCGGAAGCCAGTGCGGTTCCCGTCAAGGAACGCGCGACCGTCGTCTGCTACCGCGAACGGCAGGTCCTGCTCGTCGCGCGCGCATCGTCGCGCTGGGCGCTGCCCGGCGGCACGATCAAGCGCGGCGAGACGCCGCTCGAAGCCGCGCATCGGGAGCTGCAGGAAGAGACCGGCATCACCGGCCAGGACCTGGTCTATTCGATGCAGTTCACGGGGCTCGCGAAGGTGCATCACGTGTTCTTCGCCGAAGTCGGCCCGGAGCACACGGCCCAGGCGAGCAACGAGATCGAGAAGTGCAAGTGGTTTCGCATCGACAACGTCGACGAACTGCGCGCGAGCATCCCGACGAAGCGCATCGTCGAGCTCGTCTACGAGCACGAAATCCTCGAGTAGGTAGACACCCCACCCCCGCCGGCTCGCGCGAGCCGATATGATGCGCCCACGGTCCATCACCGCGTTCCCTTCCGAGCGAGCTGCAGATGAACAGTGCGTACACCTACCGCGGATACACAATCGATATCCGCTGCGAATTCCGGCTCGACGAATCGCGCGACCACGCGCCGCCCGCCCCGCTGCGGTTCGGGTTCGTCGCGGTCGTGCAGGTGCGCTCGGCCGGCAGCGCGCCGCGCCTGCTCGGACCGATTCGCCTCGCCGACGACGGCGGCCACCTGTTCCGCAACACCCGCAATGCGTTGCGCGCAGGCCGCGCGGCCGGCGAAATCCTCGTCGACGATCTGCTGGTCGATACGGGCCAGGCAAAAGGACGCGCGCATTCCTGAGCCGTCGATCGGCCCGGCATCATCTTTGCGGCGTTTTGCGGAGCGCGCGCGTGCCGGCGCTCAGTGCAGGCGCTTTCGTCGTAGTTCGTGTGTGGAATAGACGGCGAGGAAGATACCGAGCATCGCGACGCCGGACGCCAGGAAGTCGTTTGCGGTTCCCGTGCTGTTCAGCGATTTCGGGAAGATGCCAAGACTCAGTCCTGCGGCAGCCAGAAACACGCCTGCCGCCACACCCCACACCGGTCCGGTGGTCTTTTCGATTGTGTTTTTCATACAGCACCCGTCTACAGTCTTTGCCTGAATGGCGGCGGCGCATGGCGCTCGCATCTACCATTCGTGATTCGACTATAGCGGCGAAATAATCAGGGCGGATTTAGTGCTTTCACCGATCAAGTTTTCGCCGATCGCGAATGCCGTGTCCCGGCGACTCATGCCCTGCTCGATCGATCCGGACAGGATTCCTTCGCTGTGAGCCTTATTGCCTGCCATTGCGTCGCGAATATCGAGCGACGGGCAGCGGTTCTTACGCTCCGACGCAGAATTTACGGTTCGTTTCAAAGCTGCTCATACTGTGGGCGTTCCCCGCGGCTATGCTTCGTTGCACGCACAATAACCTCGAAGGGGGACAAAACAATGAACAACACATTCTGGAAGGCCGCACTATGCGCGGCGGCGGTGCCGTTCGCACTCGCAGGATGCGGCGGCGGCGACGATGGCGGCAGCCCGCAAACCGGCACGCTGCATGTCGCGATGACCGATGCACCGTCATGCGGCTTCGATCACGTATTCGTGACCGTTTCTCAGGTCCGCGTCAATGCGAATGGGAATGCTTCCGATAACGACGCCGGCTGGTCGACCATCACGCTGGCGACACCGCAGAAGATCGACCTGCTGTCGCTGACCAACGGCGTGCTCGCCGATATCGGCCAGACCGCCTTGCCGGCCGGCCAGTATCAGCAGATCCGCCTCGTTCTCGCGCCGAACCAGGGCAATACCCTCGCGAACTCGGTCGTCCCGACGGGCGGCACGGAACAGGCGCTCGCGACGCCGAGCGCGACGCAAAGCGGTTACAAGATCATCCAGCCTTTCACGGTCCAGCCGAACACGCTCGTCGACCTCGTGCTCGACTTCAACGCGTGCAAGTCGATCGTCCAGCGCGGCAACGGCACGTATGCGCTGAAGCCGGTCGTCACCGCGATCCCGACCGTCGTGAGCGGCGCGATCTCCGGCTATGTCGCCTCGGCCGAAGCCGGCGCGACCGTGTATGCGGAACAAGGCGGCAAGGTGGTCCGCGGCACGGTTGCCGACAACACCGGGAAATTCGTGCTGTCGCCGCTGATCCAGAGCTCGACGCAAGGCAACTACGACGTCGTGATCGTGCAGAACAACTTCGCGTCCGGCATCGTCCGCTCGGTCCCGGTCGTGGTGAACACGACCACGGCCGTGTCGGCGTCGACTGCCCCGATCACGCTGCCGGCATCGACGATGAGCACGGTCGGCGGCACGGTGACGGCGAGCGCCAACGCGTTCGTGCGCGCGTTGCAGACCGTCGATGCGAACGCGTACGAGATCACGTCGATCAACGCGAACCTGGATACGGGTACGTATGCGCTCAACGTGCCCACGGCCGCGCCGATCGTCGGCACGTACTCGGGCTCGCTGCCGGTCGCGCTGGCCGCATCGCCGACCGCCGCGGCACAATACACGATCGAAGCGGACGCAGCGTCGGGCGCAACGCAATCGACGAACGTCAACGCGACGACCAGCCAGTCGAACGTCAATTTCAGCTTCTGACGCATCGGCAGCATCATCGAAAGGGCCTTACGGCCCTTTCCTCGATAAACGGGAGAACGAAGTGAAGAAAGGGGTTATCGCATTGCTCGCCGCGGCGAGCGTGGTCGGCGCGCTCAGCGGGTGCGTCGCATACGTGCCGGGTCCGCCGGTCGTCGTGGCACCGCAGGGCGGGCCGGGGAACGGGTTCTGCCCGCCCGGACAGGCGAAGAAAGGCAATTGCTGATTGCACGAGGCCCGCGTATTTTGCGGGCCTTTTTCATGGTCGCTGCATGACGGGCATGGCGGCGGAATGGCGGAAGGCAGCCAACTCCAACTACCGCTCGCACCGAACCGCCAGGTAAGACTCCCGCGTTCGCAGATGGCTCGCTACCCATGATCCTACCCATATTTGGGCAGCCGCAATCCAGGATCGGCCGCAATACGTTGACTGCAAAGAGACGCCGCGCAGATTCCCGACAAGATGCCCCCAAAGTGCTCCTCACAGTCACCGTTACGCCCAGGTTTTCCCTACCAGTCATCACGGGGCTGACGTGTGGTCTGTCCGACGAGAGAGGTAATTATGTAAAATTATTGGCGCAATGTGCGCTCCACAGGGGATGCGTAGACATCAACAGCAAAGTCAACTTTTAGTACGCAGAGAATCAACGCCGAGGCCTTCGCGCGCCCATCTCTGGTGTTCGCGCAAAGCCTCGGCTCGGGCACCACGAACTCGGCGCGCCTGTCAGATACATCCGGTACGGGCGACTGCACGCGGTGCAGGTCGAGGGGGTGGCCTGAATTCGACTGAGAATAGGCTCCCCACTCTGGGCCAGTGCGTCACCTCGCACGCAACCCCGCGCACTGGCAGGGTCGCGCGCGTGATCAAGCAGTTGGGTCTCGCCCACGTAAGTCCAGCATCTGGCTGTGAGCTAAACGTGGTGCTAGCGGGCAGGTTCTTGACGAAAGAAACATCGCAAAAAAACCGTGCTAGTCCCCGCCCGGACGAACTACGATCGACACCCGTCCGCCATCTCCGCATAGCCACGCTGGTTTGCACTCATACTGCGGTCCATTCCATTCGCAGCCTGTCCAAGTTTCCGGGGTGCGCCCGTGCGAGCTCCCCAGTAATAAACCACAAGTGCGATAGCGCAAACCATCAGAATGTCGTACGGATGTGGAACGAGCGCGATGCCACCAAACGGGCCGACATACGAAACCAGCATCGTAAGTAGGTAATACCCGACAAGCCAAAGCGAACACCGAATCTGCTGACCGAATGACAAGGTTCCGACCGGATTTCTTCTCGTCACGATCAAATAGCCCACGTAAAGGACAATCTGCAGCCCGAGCAGCCAGCAGAGATTCTTCCAGCCGGTCCAGTACACAATAAAGGTCGCGACAACGAATGCAAGAGGCCCGATGATGCCAAATGCCTTCACCCGGAACGGACGGTCCATATCCGGGTAGCTTTTACGCAGCGCCGCCACAGAAACTGGCGCGACCGCATAGCTAACAACCAACGACGCAGACACCACCGAAATCATTGCCTCCCACGACGGGAACGGAAGCGTCCAGAAGACGGACAATGCAAGCGTAAGCCAGGTCGCGCGCCGCGGAATACCGCTCTTCGGGTCCACGTGTGCGAATGCCTTGAAGAACGTTCCGGAACTGGACCACGCAAAGACTGCGCGTGGAGTTGCGCCGAAAAAGATGTTCCCGCAACCTGATGGAGAAACCACTGCATCGATAGCCACGGCTACGCCAAGCCAAGCAATCCCGAGTTGGATAGCGATGTCGTAAAACGGCAGAGATAATTTGCTGCTAACTGCCTCCCATCCGCCGCTCAGCATCGACGTCGGAACCGCGCCGAGAAAAGCTATTTGCAACAGGACGTAAACCACCCCAGCCGCGACGATCGAAGACACAAGCGCGATGGGGATCGATCGTTGCGGATTCCGGACTTCACTTGCAACAGCAACGATCGGGGTGAGTCCGAGAAACGCGAAGATTACCCCCCCAGTCGAAACGGCTGCTTCAATTCCTGAGAAGCCGTTCGGAGCGAAGCCCGCGACGTGAAAATTTTCCGGCTTGAAGTGAAGGAGGAGCATCACAATGATGATCGCAGGCACCACAAATTTGATCGTCGTAATGATGTTATTCGCGAGTGCAAACGTGCGTACACTCAAAAAATTCAACCAGAAGAAGAACAATATGAGAGCCAACTGAACGAACCATCCTAACGTACTGGCATTGCTCGTACCCGCGACGTTGAGGGACGGCCACCATGCTGCCGCGTACTGGCGTGCGGCCACAACCTCGAGCCCTACGATGCTCGACATATAGATCACTGTCATCAGACCGATGAGATAAGTCACCATCGGGCCATGAGAAATCTCGAGATAGCTAATTGCTCCTCCCGGGCTCGGGATTGCAGCACCGAGTTCGCAATAGACAACGCCGAGCGTCAGCACCGCTACTGCTGCAATGAGCCAAGAGAATATACCTGCAGGCCCCGCAATCGATGCTACGTGACTCGATGCAAATAGCCATCCAGAACCAAACACCGTTCCAAATCCAATCAATGCCAAATCGAACGCCGAAAGGCTCTTCTTGAAATGCCTAGAATCTGACATGTCTAGGTTTCCTCCACAAATTTATGTCTCTCTGATATAAAACGTACAGGGCCCGTGAAATACTGATCCGTACTCATTTCTGCTCGCTGCCGTATCCCAGATGCGTGGCATGGGAAGCATGCTTATGATCTCCCGCTCCCGTTCTTACCCTGACAAGGTGAAACGCGACAGCGGAACTCTCACCTCAAGCCGCATCGTTAGCGAATACATTGATGACGTTGCTCGTCCAGGACATTTTTTTGAGTATCGTCAATGAAATACATGGCGGCCCTCGCGGGCGCTTTCGGTTGTCGGTAGAATTTGTTCTGTCACGTTGACTCGGCGACCCACTCTCACGAAGCAATGCTTCGCAGCCCGCATTCTGCTCAATTGAACCATCCACAACTCAGAACGCACGCGCGAAATCATGCCTTGCCGTATCGAGCGGATATTCGCGTAAACCTTCCTCGTCGGCGTCGAACGGAGACTCATCGCCACTGAGAAGTTTTTTTAGACGACGGCAACGTCGCAGCGCGGCATCGAAGCTATAGGATTCTCGAAAAAGAGCCATCTGCAACGACCGGCGACTTACGCCGAGCTGCGCCGCTACCACGCTGATCTCCCATGCGTAGGAGGGGAATCTGAACATGCTCTGCGTGAGTGCCAACCCGAACCCAGATCTGGACCGCCTCAGAAGATCGGCCAGATGACTCCAGTCGGGCTCCGCTAATATTGGCTGAATCGGCATCTGGACTTCGAGCCACCCGGTCGCGGCGCCCGTATCATCCGGAATCACCTCGACATCAAAAAGGTGTTCGGCTGGGACAAAAGTACAGCTTCTCCAATCACGCACCGCCGCACTTTCGTTGCCAGCGATGACGTGGGACCCTCGCTCCGTCTTCCAAACCAGCGGAAACGGAAAACGCAGGGCTCCGAAACGGAACCCACGCGTAGAAGCAAATCGGTACACCTGCACTTCGCACCTGCACAGAGCATGACTTCGGTAACATCCATAGAACAATGCTACCAATCGGCAACTGCGAGCGAGAGTACTTCAACTAACCCTCTACGAAACGCCTCTCGCTCTCTCGCACGCCTATTGCTCGTCAGACGCGATAACCGCCGCCGTCCCGCTCAAGAAGTCGCAGCAGCGCCGTCCACTCCCGGTCGAGGTGAACCGTATCCAGGTAAGCGTAATCGTCGTGTTGCTTTGCAGCGTGCTCGCACACTTCCGGCGAGGGAATCGACACCTTCTGCCCCGCCGACAACGTCGCTACCTGAATCTCGCACGCTTTGTTCAAGTAGTACATGCGCGTGAAGGCTTCAGCAACGGAACGGCCCGTCGTCAGCAGACCGTGATTGCGAAGAATCAGATAGTCCTTCTCGCCAATCGATTTAACGATGCGTTGGCGCTCGTCGAGATCGAGCGAGATGCCTTCATAGTCGTGGTACGCGACACGATTGTAGAATTGCATGCTGATCTGGTTGAGCGGCAGCAGACCGCATTCCATCGCAGCAACTGCCATGCCATATGTCGTGTGAAGATGCACGACGCACTCCACATCGTGCCGCGCCTGATGAAGCGCACTGTGGATCGTGAAGCCCGCGGCATTGACTTCGAAGCGATCGTCACCGATGGGATTCCCGTTCACATCAATCTTGACAAGTGACGATGCCGTGATTTCGTCGAAGAACCACCCGTGCGGATTGATGAGAAACTGATCGTTGGTACCAGGCACACGCGCCGAGATATGCGTGTAGATGAGGTCCGTCAGCTCGAACTTCGCTGCCAGACGGTACGCAGCGGCGAGTTGCACACGCGTCTCCCATTCCGCTTGGGAAATATTGCGCGGCTTGCGATTGATGTGCGGATCGGTAGTGGAAATCATGAGAAATACTCTCCGTTAAAGACAGCAATTGCCGGTAACAATCGGATGTGGCTGAGTAAGCGCGAATCCCGACTACACCCAAGACCAGAATTCGCTAAAAATTGAAGAATTGCCTTAAAGGCAGTCGACCAATGCAGGAACAACTTCAAACAGGTCACCTACGAGGCCGTAGTCGGCCACGCTGAAGATCGGCGCTTCTGGATCCTTGTTGATCGCCACGATCACCTTCGAATCCTTCATGCCGGCCAGATGCTGGATCGCACCGGAGATGCCCACCGCGATATACAGCTGCGGTGCGACGATCTTGCCGGTCTGGCCGACCTGGTAGTCGTTCGGCACGTAGCCAGCGTCGACTGCCGCGCGCGATGCGCCCAGTGCCGCACTCAGCTTGTCGGCCAGCGGCTCGAGCACCTTCGTGTAGTTCTCGCCGCTGCCCAGACCGCGGCCGCCCGACACGATGATGCTCGCCGACGTCAGTTCCGGACGGTCCAGCTTCGTCACTTCACGGCTCACGAACTGCGACTTGCCGGCATCGGCCGCCGCTTCGATCTTCTCGACGGCTGCGCTGCCGCCTTCCGCTGCCACCGGATCGAAACCCGTCGCACGCACCGTGATGACCTTGATCGGATCGCTCGACTGCACCGTCGCAATCGCGTTGCCTGCGTAGATCGGGCGCTCGAACGTGTCGGCCGAATCGACCGCCGTGATGTCCGAGATCTGCGCGACGTCCAGCTTCGCGGCGATACGCGGCGCGATGTTCTTGCCGTAGGCCGTCGCCGGCGCGAGGATGTGCGAGTAGTCCTTCGCGATGTTCAGCGCGGTCGCTTCGACGTTTTCCGCGAGGCCCGCTTCGAGCTGCGGCGCGTCGGCCAGCAGCACCTTCGACACACCTGCGATCTTTGCTGCTGCGTCCGCAACTGCTTGCGCGTTGTGGCCTGCAACCAGCACGTGAATGTCACCGCCGATCTTCGCTGCCGCCGCT